>JBLHHN010000118.1:0-15917 GCA_047616785.1 Verrucomicrobiales bacterium | reverse complement strand
AAGACAATGTTATTGTTATCTGTCTCGTCAGCATTCACCCAGAAGGACCAGGTGAAGTCGGTATCGAGTCCAATGACTGGCAATGTCCCTAGTTCGATGAAGGAGCCATTGCCTGATTGATAGACAGGCCCACGAGCGGGATCGTCCACCCACACGCCATCGGGATTAACAACATTGCCATCTGGACCGACACTAGCCTCAGCGCCACCATCCAAGCGCCAGTATCCTAACAGGCCTTCGATATCGCCGTCTGCACCTCCATCGGAGCTCAGATCAGGAGGAGCTGTGCCAGCCGCTAAGCTTCCAATGTCCGCGGCAGATAGCGCTGCGTTCCAAATTCCGACATCGTCTAACAAGCCGTTGTAATAGAGCCGGGTGAAATCGCCGGAACTGTCACCGTGCTCTGGTCCATTGCCGCTGGCACCGAAACCCGTGAACGAGCCGTCAGTATCGACGAAGTCAAAGCCTGTGCCGCCGGTGAGGTTGGTTCCATCGGCATTGATCGAATCGGCTGGAGTCACCGTGTAGCTCCCGGCAGCCACACCATTCACATAGGTGACCAAAGCATCGTCGCCAACGGTGGCAGCAATGTGTACCCATTCGCCGGTGGGAACGGTCTGGTCCGTGACAATGTCGCGGAACGTCGGGCCACCGTTAGCAGCGTCGTCTTCAGCAGACGCGATGACGGCCACAAACAGGATCCCATCGGCACCCATGCCAAGCGTGATCCCGCTACGATCACCGCCACCACTTGTGAGGTCATGCAAGATGCTGATCGCGCCGCGCTCGGATGATGTGTAGTTCACCCAGGCCGAGATGGTGAAGGCGTCCGTCTCTTCAATGCCAAAGCTACCGCTTGGCAGTAACACGTATGCCTTGTCACCCGTGAGATCGAGTGAACGTCCAGCCCCGCTTGGCGTGCTATCGCTGAATGCGGCACCAACGAGATTGGTGGCGCTTGCATTGCCGACCTCGTCTGTTGCGGTGTCCGCATCAAACGACCAATAGGCCTTGAGACTATCACCGCCTCCGTCACCTTGATTAGGATCGACGATTTCAGCATCCACGGAGCCATTGCTTCCTTTGACCACGATGTTATCAAAGAAGAAATACTCCGAGGCGCTGTTGTTCGCTGCACGGATGGAAACCTTGATGTGGGTGGTCCCTGCAGGGATGTCTCCAGCGCTGGTGCTGACGGTGACAAACTCGCCGTTGGCAGGCGACGCAGGGTCGGTGTCGAAGGTGTCTTCTAACACATCGCGTGGATTCTCTTCGCTGGGTCCTTCAATGGTGCCTTCGACAGAGAGGAAACAGATCTCATTGTCGAAGTTGGCGCCGTCGGTACTTGTGAGAACGCAGAGTTCGATGAAGTCGTCATTCTCGATCCCGACACTGTTTTGATAGACGCGCGTGTCGATCGAGACAATGGCGTCGGCCGCGGAATCGATGGTGACGGAATCACTGGTGAGCGTGATATTCCCGTTGTGCACCATGAGTTGCTGTGTGGTGAGTTTGATATCCTCTTCAGCCACGACCAGTGAGCTCACGACGCCGACATCACCAGCGGCTTGGCTTGTCCATCCGACTTCGACGCCGTCGTAGTCGAAGGAAGTCGCGCCGATGGAGGCATGCTCCAGCCCGGTGAAGGCGGCTCCGGTTGGCGTGCTGCCACCGTCATTAGGATCGGACCCAAAGGCGATCTCTGCGCCGTCACCGGCACCATCGTCGTCGGAGTCTGTCTTGGTGGGATCGGTGTTCACGCCAACTTCAGCATTGTCGGAGAGACCGTCGTTGTCGGTATCGACTAACAAAGGATTGGTTCCCAAGGTCGCCTCATCACCATCGAGGATGCCATCGCCGTCCGTGTCTGGGTTGGCGGGATTGGTTCCATTGGCGCGTTCATCGCCATCCGTGACGCCGTCATCATCCGAATCGAGGAGCAAGTTCTCGCCTAACGGTTGTCCCGGATTGGCGAAGAGGAAGGCGGCGTCTTCAGCGGTGACAGACTTGGCATAGATTTGAACGTCATCAATGATGCCGTCAAAGCTCAGCGTGCCGTAGTAAGAACCGATGAGAAGAGCGAGCCGAGCTTCGTCGACGATCGCTGGAGGATTGTCTTGGCTCAGGGCTTCCTCGCCATTGATATAGAGGCGCAAGTTGTCCGCTCCTGGTCCACCGCCATTGCGGTCGGTGTAGGCTAGGACGATGTGGCTTTTCTCTCCGACAGGCAAGCTGCCGACGGGATCGGTCAGCTCGTTCTCGTCATTGAACCAAAGGAGTGAGCCCGCATTGTGGAGCAGCGCAAAAGCTGGGGTGCCCCCTTGTTCGCCCTTGGCGATGAGGCTGGACTGATCGCCGTCGTCTGGCTGAATCCACATGCTCGCGCTGAACGAAGTCAGCCCACCGCCGGCCAAGCGCGCTTGCGCGTAACCACCGCCCGTCTGACCTGCGCGGGTCAAGTTCACACCCGTTCCATCGGCCAGTCCCGTCGCTCCAAGTGTGGCGCTACCACCTTCCACGGCGACGTAGTTGCCATGCTTGAGCAATGCGGAGTCTAACATGACATCGCCATCCGCTTCGTCCATCCGATAGTGTCCAATCAACTGATTCGTGGAAGGAACAATGGTCGAGAGATCCACCGTGACGATGGGATTGCTCTGATCATTGCTGGCAAACTCGAGGAATGCCAACACGCCGCCAGTGCGGGTGCCGGGTGTGAATGTTAGATTGACCACGCCTTGTTCGCCCGGAGCGAGGGTCGATGGGAAATCTCCGATGCTGTAGAGATCCTTGTCCGCACCTTTGATCTCGGCTCCAGTGATGTTGAGCGTGTTGGTGCCCCCGATATTGAAGATGGGGACCTCTTTGATGAACGGACCGCCACTGGAATCGAGAACATCGTCGAAGATCCGGCTCGTGCGCATGGCAAGGTTAGGATCATCCGTGTCTAGCGGATCGGTTTCTAGTAAACCGTCGCGGCTAACGAAGATGCTATCTACGAGAAGGCCACCACCATCGGTGCTCGTAATGTCGCGTCCCGCTGCAAACATCAAAGTGTGTGGGACAATTGTGCCACGGTCACCGTCGGCATCGTCGACAAGAGTGAGGCGTGACGCACCACCTTCTTCAAGAATGTGAATCGACACTTTGTCCAGTGCATCACCGGGGCTATTGGTCACATCCACCCAAATTTTATACCAAGTCTCGGGTTGCAGATCGTAGTCCACGTCGGCCCCACCGCCGGCTCTGATGTAGCCAACGTCTTCTCCATCGTCCCTGCCAACCGAAACGTAGGCACCGAGATTCCCGTCCAGTTCTCCATCCGCGAATCGCAGGGTCTTATTGGTCGCACCGAAATTTAGTCGACCGCCGCCCTGACCGTTGGGAAATTTGACACGGCAGAACAGTGTTCGAGATTCCCCATCACGCGTTTCAAAACTCTCCATGCGCGTGAATGTGAATGGTGTGCCTTCGCTAAAGGTAAGGACTTTGTTATCGCCGTCCGAAGCGATCAAGCAAGCTTGGCTATCCGGTTCACCCCAATATCCTTGGCTTGCGCCTAAAATGAGGCCTTCCTCCCATAATTCGAAATCATCGAAGAGATACCAACCCGGGCCGATCCCATCAGCGGCTGCAATCGATACTTGAGCGGTGGCGGATTCATCACCACGCCGCGTGGTGATGGTGTAAGTGGCATCTGCAGTGATTGGGATCTCGGCAACGCCAACACCGAATTCGGTTTTATCCGTGAGGTTCCCGATGTCTTGATCCATTTCGACGGTAACGCCGTCGTCCTTATTGGTTTCCCATGACAAGATCGCCACTTCGCCCTTTGCGACTTTGAGACGCTCCGCGCTCAACCTAACGAAAAGAGGTAGAACAGTTTCGGTTGGTCTTGGCGTGCCGTTTTCGAAAAGGTTGACTACTTCGTCCTGGGAGAGGGCGCGTTGCCATGCGGCCACATCGTCGATCGCGCCCGTCCACCAGTGGGACGCGTTGGAACGAAGGATGCCTCCAATAGCGGTGTTGTTCACCCGATAGCCCGCGTCTGGGTTCGCGAGAGGTGCCACGCCTGGGGCCTCAACGTCATCCTTCACCCCATCAATGTAGATCGCTGCGTCGTTGCCCGTCTGGGTCCATACAATGTGCCGCCATTGTTCATCGAGCGCGTTCTGAGTTGTGTAAACGTGACCTGTCGTTCCATTCTGGCCACGGATAAAGATATCGAGGGTGTCGTCTGCACCGGTGTTGTGTGTACCTAGGTTGAACAGTGGGTTACTGTTCTCCGAGGAACCCTCTGAGAAGATGCGCCAATCATTCTGCCCGGTGCCTTTGCCATTCACCCACATGGAGATGGTCCACGCATCATGTTGATCGTTTAGGGGAAGTAGATCGCCATCATCGTGAATGCGCCAAAGCAATGTTTGACGAGTCAGATCGAAATTGAAGGCCTTGCCGTCTTTGCCATCGATCAAATCGTCGGCTGTGAGGTTGTCCATGGTCATGTCGTACCCATTGATTAAATCTGGGGTGCGCTCTCCTTGGATCTCATCGAGTGGCCAGTAGGCAACGATGCCATCGAGAAGGGGATTCTCTTGGAACAATGCGGGGACGCCGCCTTCAAATACTTCCACAGCTTCGTCTGCGGTGAGCGCACGTTTCCAGAAAGCTACGTCGTCAATCGCGCCAGTCCACCAGTGTGAAGCATTGGAACGAAGGATGCCGCCGATCGCGGAATTGTTGACGGAATAACCAGCGTCTGGATTGGCAAGAGGAGCCACGCCAGGTGCTTCAAATTCATCGGCCACGCCATCGACGTACAGCGCGGTGTCATTGCCAGACTGAGTCCAGAGAATGAGTCGCCATTGTTCATCGTAAGCGTTTTGGATAGAATGGGTATGATCAGTCGTGCCATTCTGTCCGCGGATAAAGAGGTCTACCGTGTCATCGGCACCGCCGTTGTGAGTGCCAATATTAAAGAGAGGATTGCTGTTGTCGCTTGATCCTTCTGAGAACACGCGCCAGTCATTCTGGCCGGTACCTTTCCCATTGACCCATAGGGCAATGGTCCAGGAGTCATGTTGATCGTTCAGTGGAAGCTCATCGCCTTCATTGTGTTGGCGCCAGAGGAGGGTTTGGCGGGTGAGATCGAAGTTGAAAGACTTTCCAAACTTGCCGTCGATCAAGTCATCAACGGTCAGATTATCGATTTCAAAGTCGTAGCCATTGACCAGCTCTGGAGTGCGCTCGCCTTGGATTTCATCTAAAGGAAGGTAAGCCACGAGGCCATCCCGAAGGTCGGCCTGGGCCACTTGATGTGGCAGGAGCATCGCACAACAGCACAACGCTCCCCATTTAAGGAGTGAGTTAGGTTTCATAGGAGTTTGTGGTGGAATCTGCGTCAGCAGATAGACGGAGATACCAAGAATTGTCACATAGAGTCAATGGAGTTTCTCCTCTATAAGACGTTGGCGGTTAAGTAATCAACCTTATTATGCGGTCCTGTTAGGATGGTCTTGCCATTGGGTCCCATCACGATCGAATTTCCGATACAACAATACCCACTCCACGGCCCCGCTTCGATCGGGCCAATGTTGCTGCAGCCTGCGATTGAAATACCATAGTCTTTGCAAACGGGTTTGTAGCTGACTAACCAGATTTGTCCGTAGGGCGTCGCTGATTGATCGAAACCCGGTGGCACGGCCCAGGCACAGGGCGATAGAATGATCTCCGCACCCATCTGAGCGAGTGTTCGGCTGATTGACAGATCCTTCACGAACCCGTCTGCACATATCATCACACCCAAACGTCCCAATGCCGTATCGACGACATTCACGCTCGTGCCGTTGGCGTAGCAATCATGGGCGATGTCCAATTCGTTGATCTTTCGATGACGCAAGATCACGTCACCGTCTTGATCGATCAGAACGGCGGCATTGTAGATCCCATGATTGTCTCGCTCAATCAATCCAGCGACCACATGAACCCGGAGCTCTTTCGCCAACTGTGACAAGTGCTGGCAACTGATGCCGTCGGGCAAGTGCTCCGCTTCGGTGTGGCAGGAAGGGTGCGTCCAGCCGAGGTTTAGTGCTTCTGGTAGGAGGATGATCTCAGCGCCATTTTCCGCGAGTGTGCGAATGGCGACTTCGGCGCGCGCCAGATTGGCTTCACGTTGCCCGCCTTCCACGAGGATCTGTCCAAGGCCGAGTCTCATTCGTGAATGGTGGTGTCATGTCTGAGCAAGTTTGTCGATCCTCTTAGGGAATCTCATCAATTCATGAAACGGTGGAATTTCATCGTGCTGAGGCGGCTTTCCGCGCTAGCCTGCCGCCTCGCCACGATCTCTATGAAATCTCCGGTCCTACTGTCGTTCTTCTTCGCGTTCTCAATTCTCAGCGGCGTTGCCAATGGAGAAGAGAATGTTCTAGCCAAACTGCCCGATTCACCGATCAAAGCCCAGATCGAAGGTGCTATCGCGGCGGTCTATCCGGCACTGGTTCGCATCGAGGTGGTGCGTGAGCAAGGCTCTGGCGGGCGCATGCGGAAGACGCGCGTCACGGGAAGTGGCACCATCATTTCGGAAGACGGCTATGTATTAACCAATCATCATGTCGCCGGAAAAGCCACACGGATCATCTGTCGCTTGTCCAATCGCGAGGAACTGGAAGCGGATCTCGTGGGGACAGATATTCTGAGTGATCTGGCGGTGCTCAAACTTGATCTGAGCAATCGGAAAGACACCACCCCATTGCCCATCGCGAAGTTGGGCGACTCGACCAAAGTGACGGTGGGTGATTCTGTCCTCGCGATGGGGAGTCCGGCCGGGCTCTCACAATCGGTCACGTTAGGCATTGTCTCCAATGCCGAGATGATGCTGCCAGGCAGTGGCGCGTTTCGATTGGATGGTGAAAATGTAGGGCAATTGGTCCGATGGATCGGTCATGATGCGATCATCTTCGGAGGCAATAGCGGTGGCCCGCTGGTGAATCTGCAAGGCGAGATCATTGGCGTCAATGAAGTTGGCATCGGCAGCCTCGGAGGCGCCATTCCTTCCAACCTGGCGCAGCATGTGACGGACGAGATCCTCAACTACGGCGCGGTACGTCGCAGTTGGTTAGGATTCATGAGCCAGCCCTTGCTGAAGAAGATGTCCGAGGAGAAGGGGATCTTGGTCGGTAGTGTGGTGGAAAATTCCCCTGCCGACCGGGCAGGGCTGCAGCCGGGCGATATCATTACCAAATTCAATGGAGCGCCGGTGGAAGCACGGAGCCGAGAAGAGATCCCGCCCTTCAATGCGATGATCTTTGACGTGCCCGTCGGTGGCGAAGTGACGCTGGAAGGTTTCCGCAAGGGCGAAGCCATGACTTGGAAACTCACCTCCGAGATGCGTGAGGCGACGATTGATCAGCCGAAGGAACTCAAGAATTGGGGTATCACCGCAAGGGACTTCACGCGCATGTCGGCCATTGAGAACAAGCGTCCTAACAAAGACGGTGTCCATGTGCATTCGGTCTTGTCAGGCGGCCCTGCGAAGGAAGCTCGGCCAGAGATTGAGCCAGGCGATGTGATCGTGAAGATTGGCAGTGAAACGGTCATGAATACCGAAGGGCTTAAAGAACGCACGGCGTTCTTGTTAGGAGACAACGCCGATCCGCAGCCTGTGCTGGTTCACTTTGAGCGTCAGGGACAACGTTTGATGACGGTTGTCAAAGTTGGGCCTGATGTGGAGAACGCCAAACCGAAGCAATCGCGTAAGGCTTGGTTAGGCATCGAGACTCAAGTGCTCAGTCCGGATCTAGCGGGTGCTCTGAATTTGAAAGGCAAACGAGGTGTTCGAGTGACCCAAGTGCACCAAGACACCACGGCGGAGAAGGCGGGGTTGAAGATTGGCGATGTGCTTCTGAAGTTAGACGGCCAAGTGATCAACGCGCGGCGTCCTGAAGATGGAGATGTCTTCGGTGGTCTGATCCGGCAGTATGATTCGGACTCCGAAGTCGAGCTGGATATTGTCCGTGATGGAGAGAAAGAGAAGATCACGGCGGCCCTGGAGCAGCAGCCCGTTTCCATTTCCGAACTTGAGGAGTACGAAGACAAAGATTTCGAGTTCACGGTGCGCGAACTTTCTTTCAAAGATCAATTGGCTCAACGAGTCGAGAAGGGCGATCAAGGAGTCATCGTTTCGCAAGTCCAGAACTCGGGCTGGGCGGCGCTTGCGGGTATCGCGGCTGGCGATGTCATCAAACGTGTCGAAGACAATGTCATTGTGAGCCTTGAAGAATTTCGCAAAGCGATTGAGGAAATCAAAGTAGCCAAACCACGGCAGGTGGTGCTCTTTGTGCAACGAGGTGTGCACACGGGCTTCAAAGAAATCGAACCCAATTGGGAGTAGTCACCCATCCTTACAAAGTACCCATGATGAGACGATTCATCTCCTACGTTGTCACGTGTTTGTGCATGGCGATCTCGGCCCACGCAGATATCCAAGCGGATGCTCGCAAGATCCAAGAGACGCACCAGGACGCCGTGGTTTATTTGAAGGCGGTGCTCGAGATCGACCGTGGTGGACAGAAGCGCGAATCTTCGCTAGAAACACTGGGCACCTTTATCAGTGATAGTGGTCTGATCGTTACCGCGAATTCGAATCTCGGTCAGACCCCAAATAGCGAGGGCAACGCCCCAACCCTTCAGGATCTCAAGGTTCTGATGCCGGATGGCGCTGAATTGCCGGGGACGCTGGTGATGCAAGACACGGACCTCGATCTCGCCTTCATCAAAGTGAGCCGGGAAGGTGATGCGGGCTCCTTCCCGAATGTGACACTGCAAGAGCAAGGCCCCAAGTTTGAGCTCTTCGATCAGTATGTCACCCTCGGCCGGCAAGAGGAAGATTTGCAGCGCCAGTCCTCGCTATCGATTGGGCGAGTGTCCGCAGTGGTGAAACGTCCCCGCCTCCTTTATGGAGCGTCCCAGGGATCCTATGGAGCGCCGGCGTTCAATGCGGCTGGCGAACTTGTTGGCATCTTTGTGAGGAAGATTCATAAGGGAAGGAATGGTTCTCTCATCATCTTGCCGACGAAATCCATTCATAAAGTGGCTCAACAGATTCCAGGCCCAGAAGAGGAAAAGACGGGCGACCAGGAAGAAGATGCTGCTGATGACGAAGTTTCTGACGAACCCGCCAAGGAGGATCCTGAGGCTCCCAAGGTTGAATCCCAATCCTAGCGCTATGCCATTCATGAGAACGATTATTTTCACCAGTGTGGTGTTCGCGCTGATCCTCACAGATCTCAGTGCGTCGCTGCAAGAGACGGCAGCCAGGCTCCAATCTGAATACGGGGACGCTGTGGTTCACGTTCAAGCTGTGACTGAGAGTCGAGGCCAAGAACGTGAGGTCGAGAGCCTGGGCACGGTCATTGATTCGGCGGGCACGGTGGTGGTCGCCCATGCGAGATTTACCAGCAATGACCTTAAGGATGTGAGGTTCGTGTTAGCCGATGGCACAGAGGTGCCGGCCAAGGTCGCCCTGACAGATCCGGACCTCGATCTCGCCTTCATTGTGCCGGATGAGGAAGCTGCAGACGGTGAGGCGTTTGAGTTCACGCCCGTGTCTCTCAGTATGACCCTGGTGGAGCTGAAGGCTGCGGATCCTGTGCTTATCCTGTCTCGCGAGGGTGAAGCCTTCCGCCGGGAAGCGTCCATCTTGATTGGCCACGTGGAGACCGTCCTCGACACGCCACGCCGCTATTATCGAACCGAAGTGCGTCCTTCTGGCTGTCCGGCATTCGATGACCAAGGGAGATTGGTCGGCATCTTCGCTCGGCGTGTGCAGGGGGACAAAGCGCATCATCGGGTCATCGTTCCGTCGCCTGCGATCTTGAAGTCGGTACAGAATCTGACTATCGAGAATGCTGGCACCGAGGTGGTTCTTGATCAGCCTGATCTTCTTAAGATCGCGGCAGGTAAGTTGTTAGAGTCCTATGGCGAGTCCATTGCACTGGCCAGAATCAAGGTAGAGATGGTCATCTCAGTGGGTGAGCAAAGCCAGACCTTGGAGCAATCGCTCAATGCTCCATGCACCGTGATCCGGGAGGATGGCTTGAGCCTGGCACCCGATCTGACGAGTTCGATCGTCAGCCAAGTGAAGTCGCAAGTATCACGCCAGACAGGTGGTGCGGAGGTGAATGTGGGAGTGGAGATGAAACAGATCAAACTCGTGCTGGGCGATGGCACTGAGATTCCAAGCAAGATTGTCTTTCAGGATCGTGATTTGAATTTGAGTTTCATTCTCCCTGACAAAGGCAGTGATGAAGCGGAGGGAGTCACCTACATTCCTGTCACTTTAGACGACCATGCTGAGCTGACGTTGTTTGAAGAAGTGCTCGCTCTCAGTCGCCTAGGTGAGGACCTCAACCGCGACCTCGCGGTTCGCAACGGACGCGTTTCTTCAATCATCCGTAAGCCGCGACTCATTTACCGCACGGACATCGTTGGTATCGGTGCCCCGGTGTTTAACATCAATGCCAAGATCGGTGGGTTCCAAGTGCCCAAGAGTGGTAACTCCGCGAATATGATCCTGCCCATCCCGGCCATTCTGAAATCGATGCAGCAGATCCCGGCTGAAGAGGAAGATGCTGTGGATGACGATGAGGACGAGACAAAAGAAGAAGATCCACTGGAAGAGAAGCTTTAGCCTCATCGATCGTGGATCGCCGTTCTTTCCTTCGCTATTCCGTTGGCACGACGGTGCTCGGCGCGCAGATCACGCCGCCTTGGATCGGAACTTCTTCGGCTGTTGAAACCCGGCATCCGATGGTGGACGAGGCGCTCGCGAAGTTGGCGAAGACTTCTTATCTCACCGCGCAGGGCGACTTTTACAATGTGGAGCGTGGGGATCCTCTCCCTTACAAATTGCCATTGGAGCGAAGGCTTGAGGTTGGGTTAGAGCGTGACACTTGGAAACTTGAGATCTTCGCGGATCCCGAAGATGAAGAAGAAACGGGACGCGCGTGTCGGCTGGATCATCCGATGACCAAGGCAGGGGGCAATGCCTTCACGTTTGCCAATCTGATGGCGTTGGCCGAGACCAAGTCGGTTTCTTTTCTGAAACTCGTCTCCTGCAACAATCTCTCTGATCCGTTAGGGGGCGCTCTGTGGGAGGGTGTGCCCTTGCGTGATGTGATTTGGTTAGCGAAACCACGAGAGAATTATCGGAGCGTCTACTATGACGGCTATCACAACGAGGATCCGAAGCAACTCTTCCAATGTTGGCTGCCTGCCAATCGCGTTCTCGAAGATCCGCCTGGCTTCCTTCCGGTGATTCTCTGTTACAAGATCAACGGGGAATGGCTCACCGGCGAACGCGGGGGGCCCGTGCGCATGGTCGTGCCGGAAGCGTATGGTTTCAAGTCGGTGAAATGGCTACAACGCGTCGTCGTCACGAACAAGTATCAAGCGGAAGATACCTACGCGCTTCAGAATAACGACGTCAATGATAGTTGGATGAAGTCTCGGGCCCTCTTTGGAGATGTGCCCGAGAAGGTAGACGCGAACTCGGCTTTCGCCTTCACTGGGCAAGCTCAAGTGGGGATCGGTGGACTGTCAAAATTACAATGGTGGGCACAGCCACAGGATTCGCCATGGCCGGAAGATGATCCCTATTTCACCAAGGCTCCTTGGCAGGACGCAGAGATTCTCTCACTACCAAAGACGTGGAAGGACGGAATCGATGTTGGGAACTTGCATTCAAGGCAATTTGATCAGGCGACCGGTCAGCCTAACGAATGGCCCATGCGATACACCCGTTGTCAGTGGGTCGGGTCCATTCCAGGTCTGGCTCCGGGGAAATATGATCTGCGTTGTCGCAGCATCGACCTTGCTGGGAATGCCCAACCGATGCCACGGCCCTACAAGAAGTCCGGGCGGAGTGAGATCGAGAAGGTCGAGGTCCTGGTTGTTTGATCCCTTGACGCCGTCGGTTGCCAGAATCGGCTGAGGATCGTAGTTATTCTTGATGACTCGTCTTTGGCTTATCTTGATCAGTTTGTTCATGGTGGCTGCTGCCGCCGCTGAGGAAGGTGATTTCCGCAAGGCTGAGCCAGGGTATCCCTATGTCTTTCCCCGTGATCATGGGAGCCATCCTGATTTCAAATTGGAATGGTGGTATCTGACGGGACATCTTTGGACGAAGGACAAGCTGACGCGATTCGGCTTCCAAGCGACGTTCTTCCGCGCGGCGTTGAAGCCACTCGAGAAGGAGCCTGGCGCTGCGGGAACGCCGCTTTTCGACAGCAGCCAAGCTTACCTTGCGCATATCGCTTTGCTCGATGTGGCGACGGGGAAATTGCATGTGGAAGAACGGCTCAATCGTCAGGGATGGGACGCGGATGCATCGGTGACCGACCTGGAGGTGCGCAATGGAAATTGGACCTTGAGACGAGCGGCGGACGAGACGATGAACTTGCAGGCTTCGATTCTGGCAGATGCCCAGATAGAACTGACATTCACCCCAGTGAAACCCAAAGTGATCTTCGGAGAGAATGGCGTCTCCAAGAAATCGAAGTCGAGCGATGCGGCGAGTCATTATGTGACCTTTCCTCGATTGGCGACGGAAGGGACGGTGCGTTTGTTAGGCGAGACCTTGGAGGTGGCCGGGCAGGCTTGGATGGATCATGAGTTTAGTAGCAGTCAGTTAGGCCCGAATCAGAAGGGGTGGGACTGGGCGAGCATTCAGCTTCATGATGGGCGGGAAATCATGCTCTATCGCTTGCGCGACCAAGACGGATCGGCCGATCCTTATTCCCAGCTCACGTGGATCGATCGGGTCTCGCAACAAACGCGTTTCGGGCCGGAACGATGGGAATGGTCGGCGCGACGTTCTTGGGAAAGTCCCGACACGAAAGCGACTTACCCGATTGATTTCGATCTGGTCACGATCGATCCGAAGACCAAGGAGAAGGTGTGCCTGCGTTTGCGGCCCTTGCATGACGATCAAGAGATTGTCGGCAAGCTTGATAGCATCTCCTATTGGGAAGGCGCGTGCGATGTGCTCGATGAAAGCGGGGCGATCATCGGGGAAGCATATGTGGAACTGACAGGGTACGATGGCCGCTTGAGCGAGAGATTGAGATGATCTCCTAGAAAAGGCCTCCCAAGAACCAGATCACGAGGGCTGCCAGCGCGAGGGCGGCGGCGATCCGCCAGTGGAGGGCGATCTCACCGGGAGGGCGTTCGGGCCGATCATCAGATACTTCGTCTTCCCAAGCTTCGTCTGGCAGATCGAGCCCGTCATACATCAGGGCGTCTTCATTCCAGCCGGAGCGTTCGTCGGCGCCACAGCCGCGGCAAGCTTTGGCATTGGGCGAGACATCCTCGCCACAGACGGGACAAACCGTGGGAGGTTTCAAAGCATTGTCTCCCTTTTGGGAATGCTGAGAATGGTGGGAGGGGCCGGTTGGTGTGCGAGGATGTAGGCCGCGAGGATTCCGCTGAGGAACCCGAAGAAATGAGATTCCCAAGAGACGTCTGCCTTTCCCGGAAGCATGCCGAACATAAGCCCGCTATAGAGAAAGCCTAACAAGATGGAAACGGCAATCCAGCGCGCGCGTTTCTCGATGAAGCCTTTCACCAGAAGAAAGCCGAGGTAACCAAAGACGATTCCGCTGGCCCCGAGATGGATGGCATCTTTCCTCCCAAAGAGCCACACGGCTGTGCCAGTCACGGTGATGATGATCAGAGTCGATGCCATGAAGCGACGCATGCCCGTGAAGGCTAGGATGAGGCTGAGACCTAACAAAGGGAGTGTATTTCCTGACAGATGGGCAAAGTCTCGATGAAGGAACGGGGCCAGAAAGATGCCGGGCAAACCCGCTAGCTGCCTCGGGCGGATGCCGAAGGCGTCTAGGATGCTGATAGATTTGGCCTCTTTTGCCAGAAGCAATGTTAGAAGCCAATCCCATACCTCGATTGACCACATCAGTCCCACCATGATGAATGGGATGATCAGGGCTTGCGAGAGACTCTTGGGAATGACTTTGCGAAAGTCCATGAGAGATAGATGACGTTTAGCAGGAGGTGGGGACTTTCTCTGCCAATTTGACGGCGTGTGAGAGTGCTCCTTCGACAAACCCCAGACATTCCACAGCGCCTTGCGGTTTTCCTGGGAGGGCGATGACGAGAGCGGTGTCCACTACGGCGGCCAAGCTCCTTGAGAGGATTGCGTTCGGCGTGATGGCCAAGGATCGGGCGCGCATGACCTCGCCGAAACCCGGAATCTCGACCCGCATGATGCCTTTGATAGCCTCAGGGGTCACGTCACGCTCGGCGATTCCGGTGCCTCCGGTCGTGAGAATGAGCCCGCAACCCTGGCTGGCAAAGGAACGGATCGCCTGCTGAATGCGCTCCAACTCGTCTGGCACCACGATCTCGCACAGCACAGTCCAGCCGCGGTCCTGAGCGACCTTTCGGAGCGCTGGACCGCCGTGATCTTCATACTCGCCGCGATGGGCGCGATCAGAAACGGTGATGATGCCGACATTCATGAGGGCTTAGCGGAGAGTCTTGCCCGCAAGGTCGAGAAGCTGAGAGTTTGGAACGGAATTTCCAAAGGTCTCGAAGTGATCGAACGTCCACACGACCTTCTTCGATTTGGGCTCGATCTCGATGAGCAAAGGATTGCCTGGTCCGGCGTGGCAATTTCCAATCACATAGTTGCCATTGGGCAAGACTTCAAGCGTCGTGACCCAAGCAAAGCGGATGTCCTTCAAGTCGTCTTGGTGCAATTGCCAGACAATCTTCTTCTCTGGCGTGACCTCGATCACACTGTGACCATTGCCAGTACCGATCAGCGTGTTCCCGTTAGGCAAACGCACGGCTGAGAAAAGTCGATTTCCGAAAGCTTCCAGGCCATGACCACCTTTCTCTTCTTTATCGAAGAGAGGCACGGTGTACTCCCAGACGACCTTGCCTGCGCTATCATACTCACGCAAGGTGCCGTCGGATTCGTGGCAGGCAAGGTAGTGGCCGTTGTCTAACTTTCTTGCCAGGCGGGTGTCGGTATGAGCGCCGGGCTTGTCGACTTTCAGTTTGAATTCTTTGAGTAGCTTGCCCTCGCGATCGATCTCAATGATCCGTGCGGGGCCGCTTTCGGCGATCATGATGTTCCCATTCTTCAAGTGCTGAAAGGCGTGCACCTCGAGCTTCTTGCCTTCGTTGCCATTGCTCGTTGAGCAGTCGTAGCTCCAGACGACCTCTTTCATCTTGGGATCGATTTCTACCACTTTCTTCATGTCCTGTTGCAGCATGATATTGCCCGAGGGCAAGACCTGGATGTCGTGGATCCCTCCCCAAGGCATTTCCCAAGTGATCTCGCCTTTGGCATTCACTTTCGCCAATTTTCCATTGCCTTGCAAGAGGACTTCATGGCTCGAGGCAAGGGAAAGCCCAGCGAGGGAGATCACTATCAAAGAGGCAAGGCGGTGAAGGGGACGGCGAGTTTGAAAGGGTGCAATTCTCATGAGAAGATTTGGAATCTATAGGTGTCGAAGCCTATCGTCAAACCTACAGCGGGTGGAATCCCACGAGTTCTCTGTAATCGCTCATTGTGATTCTCTGGGATTGCCAGAATTGACCAGAACGTCTACGCGTTGAGGGATGAACCTATCTCGTTCTTTATTTGTCGCTCTCGGAGTGACCCTGGTGTCCTGCAGCCTGACGCTGGCGGCCGATTCTAAAAAGCTTGTCATGATCGCTGGCAAGACAAGCCATCCCCCGTTGATGCATGAATTTCGCGCGGGCTGTTTGCTACTTCAGCAATGCCTGAAAGATGTGGAGGGGCTGACTGTGGAAGTGCACGATCATGGTTGGGTCAGAGATGAAGCGACGTTCGCGGATGCGGATGCGATCGTCATCTTTGCCGATGGAGG
>JBLHHN010000117.1:0-15961 GCA_047616785.1 Verrucomicrobiales bacterium | reverse complement strand
TTCTCAATGTCACCAACGGCATCAACATTCAATTAGGCTGGTTTGCTGTAATCCTCTTCGGCGGCGTCATCGTGGGTTGCTCAAACGCGGTGAACCTGACGGATGGTCTCGATGGACTCGCCATCGGCTGCACCATTATCACGGCGGCAACCTACGCGTTGTTCAATTATGTGGCCGGTCGCGCTGACTGGGCCTCGGATTATCTCTTCATCCCCCACCATCCTTGGTCGAATGAAGTCACCGTCTTCTGCATGTCCATCGTGGGCGCAGGCATGGGCTTCCTCTGGTTCAACTGCTACCCGGCCAGTGTCTTCATGGGGGATACCGGCTCGCTCGCTATCGGCGGCATGTTAGGGACGGTCGCCATTTGTTGCAAGCAAGAGCTCACGCTCATCATCGTCGGTGGCGTCTTCGTCATGGAAGCCATGTCCGTCATTCTGCAAGTGGGCAGCTTCAAGCTCCGGGGAAAACGCATTTTCAAGATGGCTCCGATTCATCATCACTTCGAACTCAAAGGTTGGCCGGAAACGAAGGTCATCATGCGCTTCTGGATCATGGCACTCCTCTGCGCTGGCTTGGGCCTAGCGACTCTCAAATTACGTTTCTAGTATGAATCTCACGGGACAAACCATCGCTGTTTGCGGTGCTGGGCGTAGTGGCCTGGCAGCCGCCCGGCTTGCTTGTGCCCAAGGTGCCCGCGTGACTTTGCTCGATAGCGGTGATTCAGAGAAACTCGCCTCCGTGCGCCAGCAATTGCCCGAGGCTGAAATGATCTTCGGCCCGGATGCCTTTTCTTGGAAAAATGACATTGCGCAGCTCATCGTGAGTCCTGGCATTGATCTCAAGAGCCCTTTGGTGGCCCCTTGGGTCGCCGCAGACGTTCCCGTCATTGGAGAGATCGAATTCGCTTACCGCTATTGGAACAAAGCCATCATCGCCATCACTGGCACCAATGGCAAGACGACGACGACGGAGCTGACGACTCATTTGCTAGAACAGAACGGCCAGCCAGCCGTGTCTGGCGGGAACTATGGCAAACCGTTCGCCGAGATCGTGATGGAATCGGAGAACTGGGAAGTGGCGGTGCTCGAACTCAGCTCGTTCCAGTTGGAGTCCATCGATCAGTTTCGTCCAGATGTCAGTGTGTGGATGAATTTCGCGCCTGATCACATGGATCGCTACACCGCGATCGAGGACTATCGACAAGCCAAGCTCGCGATCTATCAGAATCAATCGGCCACCGACTGGGCCATCATCAATGCGGCCAATGGCCCTGACATCGATCTGATTCCGCAGACGCTCAGCTTCAGCGCTTTCGAAGACGGCGCGGACTTCGGTTACACCGACGGGCAACTACATTTTCATGGAGAACCCATCGCAGACCTCAGCCAAACCAATCTCGCCGGGAAACACAACGCAGAGAACCTGATGGCGGCCATGGCGGTTGGTTCGATAAGAGAGTTGCCCTTCGCGGGCATGCGAAAAGCAGCTTCCGATTACCGGCCGCCCCGCCATCGCTGTGAACGTGTCCCTTCTAACAATGGCTTCGTCATCCTCAACGACTCCAAAGCGACGAACGTGCATGCCTTAGAGACGTCCCTTCGGGCCCTCGATGGCAAGATCATCCTCATCGCCGGAGGCAAGCAGAAGGGTCTCGATTACACGTCACTCAAGCCTTGGCTCCGTGAGAAAGTGGCGCACTTCATCACTCTAGGCGAGATCAGAGAATCCCTAGCCGCTCTAGCAGAAGACCATTGCCCTTGCACTCAGACAGAAACTTTGGATGCCGCCGTCCAGGCCGCCTTCCAACATGTGAAGCCCAACCAAACCATCCTCTTTTCACCAGGGACATCGTCCTTCGATATGTTCAATGGCTATGAACAACGAGGCGATGTCTTCTGTTCCCTAGTAACACAACACCTAGCAAAACCATGAAACAAACACGCAAACGCCGCTCCAACCTTTCGCGCGAGTTTCGACTCCCTGCAAATGTCATGCACGAAGAAGCCTGGGAGGACAGTGGTCCGAACATGAAGCTTTCTCGCGCTTTCATCGTCGTCCTCGTCCTCCACATCGTGGCGGTCGCCGGATTGGTTGCTTTCAACATGTTCGACAACAAGAAGACCAAGGTCGGCAGCACCACCACGCTGCCCGAGAATCTGGTCACTGCCAATGTCAAAAACAAGCCACGCACCGAACCGACTAGGCCCATCACTCCAAGTGGCCCCATCGTCATGGAAGGCATGCGCGCGGTGAAAATCAAGAAACAAATGTCCACCGCTCTCTTCGCCCTGCAGTATGAGTTGACCGAGGAATCACTTCTTGAGATGAACAAGCACACCCCGCTCGTTCAAGGTCCACTTCTTCCTGGCGAACTGGTGTACGTGCCAGAGGCCGCAACCAGGCATACCGCCATCGGTGGCTTGCCTGTGGCCCCCGTCGTCGCCACCCCCATCGAGACGGCGAGGCCCATCATCACCGAAACGGTGGTGCAGCCACGGCCGCCAAGAGAGACTTACACCCCCCCTACGCCCATCATCACCGAAACGGTGGTGCAGCCACGGCCGCCAAGAGAGACTTACACCCCCCCTACCCCTAAGAAGAAAGTCGCTTCAAACACCCCAAAGAAGCCAACACGGACGCCACAGACTTCATCCGGCTCATCGCACAAGGTCAAGAATGGTGATAATCTCTACCAAATCGCTCTCAAATACGGCGTCACCGTCGAAGCCCTTCAACGCGCCAACGGCATTTCTGATGCCAAGAAACTCCGTGTCGGAAAGATCCTGAAGATCCCCAAGTAAACACACCTTGAGCCGCTACGCCTCCATCATCCTAATCGTCACCATCGGTGCTCTGTTAGCGCTAGGTCTCGTCACGCTCTTCAGCGCTGAACAGGTCTCGCTTAGTCACGCCAATTTCGAGGGTCATCTCGGTTGGGCCGCCATTGGCATCGTCGGATGTTATATCCTGACAATGATCGATTACCGGCGTTGGCAGATCTGGGCGTGGCCTTTCTTCTGGGTGGCTGCCTTTCTCCTCCTCCTCTGCTTCGCCCCAGGGATCGGACAAGAGAGTAATGGAGCCACTCGCTGGATTAAAGTAGGTTACCGGTTTCAGCCATCAGAATTGGCGAAATTGGCAGGTGTTCTCTTTCTCGCCGCTTGGTATGCCAAGCATGCGGATCGGGCGGGCACGACTTGGTTTGGGTTCTTCTTACCCGGCCTGTCCGTGAGTATTCTAGTCGCGCTCATCGCGGCTGAAGTTGATATCGGAGCCGCGACATTGCTAGGCGCAGTGACCGGTATCATCATGCTCATGGCCGGGGTACGCTTCCGTTGGCTCATTCTAGGTGTTGTCGGAGCGTTCTCAGCCATTGCCTCTGGAATCTACTTGCTCCCTGAGCGCACGTCTCGATTCATGGCCTTTCTCAATCCCGAACTGCACGCCAAGGGAGACTTCTGGCAGCAAGGGAAGGGGCTCGAAGCCTTCGGCGTCGGCGGCTGGGATGGCGTGGGCCTGGGCAATGTCATCCAGTATGTGAAACGCCTGCCTTACATGGAAAGTGATTTCATTTTTCCCGTCATCGGCGGTGAATTTGGCCTTCAAGTATCTTTGTTAGTTGTGCTTGCTTACGTCACCATCCTGATCGCGGGGATCATCATCTCTCTCAACGCACCTGACCGTTTCGGCACCCTGTTAGGTTCCGGACTCGTCGGAATGATCGTGATCCAAGCCATCATCCACATGGCCGTGACCACTGCCGTGATGCCTAACACCGGCCTCCCCCTTCCCTTCGTCAGCCAGGGTGGCACGAATCTCATTGTCTGCTTCGCCTGCATCGGCCTGCTGCTGAGCATCCATCGCCAGGCTTGGTCCGAACCCCAATTTGTCGCTCCCCAACTCAAAGCAAATCTTCGTATCACCCCCCGCTTGTAAACGGGCCGGGCTGCGCTAGTGGCGGCGTCACATGGCACTTTCCAATCCCACAGAACCTAACCAACCGAAGCGATTCCTCATCGCTTGCGGCGGCACGGGAGGTCATCTCTTTCCTGGAATCTCGGTGGCCCAAGAGCTGAAACGCCGAGGCCACGAGGTGCTTCTTCTGGTGTCCGAAAAAAAGATCGATCAGCGAGCCCTTCAAGGGCACCCCGATCTGCAGAGCAAGCAGATCGCCATGATTGGGAAACCAAGGACCCTTTCATTTGCCATGGTGAAATTCCTTTTCAAGTTCTGGAAACAGCTCGGCAATTGTAAGAAGATTCTCAATGATTCCCGAGCCGACGCTGTGTTAGGAATGGGTGGATTCACCAGCCTCCCTCCCGTCATGGCCGCCCGTAGGTTGGGCAAGCCCACTTTCATTCACGAATCCAACGCCATCCCAGGCAAAGCCAACAAGCTCACCGCCAAATACTGTTCAGCGGTCTTCGTCGGCATGGATGTCTGCACCAAGCATTTTCCCGGAAAGACCTGCCACACCGTGGGCACGCCGGTGCGTGATGGCCTACGTGAACCGGTCGATAAGACAGCGGCCCTGGCTAGCTTCGGCCTTGATCCTAGTAAGCTAACCATGCTCGTGATGGGCGGTAGTCAAGGAGCACGCGGGGTCAATGATGCCGTTCTCGGCGCCTTGCCTCAGCTCGACCCAGCCGCCATTCAATTCATCCATCTCACCGGAGCTGACGGCGAAGCGGAGGTGCGCGAAGTCTACGAGAAATCCGGTTTCACTCATCATGTGGCGGCCTTCTGCGATCGCATGGCCGAGGCCCTGACCTGTGCCGACATGTCACTTTGCCGCTCAGGGGCCTCTTCCATGAGTGAATTGGCCCATTTCGGCATCCCCAGTATCCTCGTCCCCTACCCGCATGCGGCCGAGGATCATCAGACGCACAATGCGCGCCCCTTTGCCGATGGAGGCGCCGCCGTGCTCTGTCCGCAAGGCGAGCTTACGGGGGAATCCCTCGCGAAAGTCATCCAAGAGAAGTTCCTGATTGCCAGCGAGCGCGATGCCATGCACAAGAATATGCATTCATTTAGTTCGGATGATGCGAATATTAAGATATGTGATATAATGGAGGCCCAGACTGCGTGACCCGAGAAGATGTCATTCTTACACTCGCTCAGCCCGCCCATGATTCTCCGCTGCGCATGCACCTGATAGGGGTGGCTGGCTCGGGCATGAGCGGGATAGCCTCGTTGTTTTTAGGTCTCGGGCATCAAGTCAGCGGTTCTGACCGCGTCGCCACTGCCGAAACGACCCGACTCGAGTCCATCGGCCTGAAATTCAGTTCTCCACACACCGCAGAAGCGGTGGCTGACGCCCAAGTCGTCGTCTACTCCTCGGCCGTGAAGTCAGGCAATCTCGCCTACGACGCAGCCATTGCTGCAGGTCTCATTCTTCTCCGCCGTGCCGAGGCGCTCGCGGCCATCATGCAGTCGAAGAAAGGCATCATCGTGTCTGGCACTCACGGCAAGACCACGACTTCCGCGCTCCTCGCTCACGTCATGCGCGTCGGCGGCGTGAAACCTTCACACTACGTCGGCGCTGAGATTCCTTTGTTAGGAGTAAATGCCCACTACGATCCGGAAGGCGAACATCTCGTCGCGGAAGGCGACGAAAGCGATGGAACGTTGGTCAGCTTTCACCCTGACATTTCCATTGTTCTCAATATCGAAGCCGAACACCTCGATTTCTACAGCGGCCTTGATCAGATCCTTGATGTCTTTGGTCAACTCATCGCTCAGACCAATCGCTTCACAGTGTATTGTGGTGAGGACGAGAATGCGACCATGGTGTGTGCTGATCTCGGTGATCGAGCCATCAGCTACGGATGGAGCCGAGATTTCGATTACTCTGCGGGAGTGGTCAGTTCCGATGCTCAGAGTTCCCAGTTCAGCGTGTTTCATCGCGGCGAGTTGTTGGGCCGCTTGGAACTGAATATTCCCGGAAAGCACAACGTGCTGAACGCGCTCAGCGCGATCGCCGTGGCGCACGAACTCGGGGTGAGCTTCAAAGCATTGACCGAAGCTCTCGGCACTTTCCGCGGAGCGCGTCGTCGCTTTGACAGGAAGTACACTAGTCCGAATCACGTCATCGTGGATGACTACGGGCATCATCCGACAGAAGTCGCCGCCACGCTGGAAACAGCGCGCAGCCAGAAGCCGAATCGATTGGTGGTGCTCTTTCAGCCTCATCGCTATTCTCGCACGCAACGCCTCGCCACAGATTTCGGCAAGGCCTTCGGCGATGCCGATGTGGTCTTCGTTAGTGAAATTTATCCTGCCAGTGAAGCGCCTATTCCAGGCGTGACCGGTCAGACGATCGTCGATGCGATCCAGGCAGAGGCTCCCGAAGTCGAGGTGGCCTACATTTCCGACAATTCTCAAGCCCATTGGATCGTGGGACGTGCACTGCAGCAGGGAGATCTTCTGCTCACGCTTGGCGCAGGCGATGTCCATCTTGTCGGCAAACAGCTCGCCAAGGATCTTGAAGTCTTAGAAGCCCTTGAAGAAGTGATGGCAGGCGAACATGGCCCTAGCCATTTGTATGAACCCATGGGTAAACACACCACCTTGCGCGTGGGCGGTCCGGCTCAGTATTGGATCGAGCCACACAGCTTCAGTGCACTCGCCTCTGTCGTGCATCATGCCAGGCAGAATCAACTGCCCGTACGGGTCATCGGGCGCGGCTCTAATCTGTTAGTGAAAGATGGGGGCATCTCTGGTGTGGTCATTCATCCGGTGAAAGGCGCGTTCGGGAAGATCGAGGTTCGTGGAAATGAGATCGAAGCAGGAGCAGGAGCGCGGTTAAAGACGATTGCCGGATCAGCGCGCAATGCGGGCCTTGGTGACTTTGAGTGGATGGAAGGGATTCCCGGCAATGTTGGCGGCAGTCTCCGTATGAACGCGGGTGCCATGGGCACTGCGACGTTCGATCAAGTCGTCACAGTCAAATACCTCGATTGGGAAAGTGGTGAGATTCGCGAGAAATCGGGAAGCGACTTTAACTATCACTACCGCAACGTTCCTGAACTGACTGAGAATATCGCCCTGTCCGCTGTCTTCAAAGGCACTCCTGCCACAACAGAAGCGATCGATGCTCTGCTTGAGGAATCGAAGAGCAAGCGCAAGACTTCCCAGCCCGTCGGCCCCAGCGCCGGATGCATTTTCAAGAATCCTGACACCATTCCAGCAGGCAAGTTGGTCGATGAGTTGGGTATGAAGAACTATCGGCATCAGCACGTGCGCGTTTCCAATGTCCATGGAAACTTCATTGTCAATGACGGTGCCGCCACGGCCAACGAAGTCCTCGCCTTGATCAACGAGATCCAGACCAAGGCCTTGAAAGAGCGAGCGGTCACCCTGGAACCTGAAGTTCAGATCCTTGGAGACAATCTTCCCACACCCCACCAATTTGTTAGATGAGCAGCGTATTGAATGGAAAAACCATCGCCGTCCTCATGGGCGGCCCCGGATCAGAACGTGAGATCTCACTCGTGTCTGCGAAAAGCGTCAGTCAAGCTCTGAGCAGTCTCGAAGGTGTCACCGTGGTCGATGTGGACGTGACAGGACCCGACTTCGAACTCCCGAACGGCACCGATCTCGCCTTCAATGTCATTCATGGCACCTTCGGAGAAGACGGAGACCTGCAAGAGATCCTCGAGAAACGCGGCGTGCCTTACACAGGCGCAGGGCTCGTTTCGAGCAAACTGGCTTTTGATAAGATTCTGAGCAAAGATCGTCTCATTGCGGACAACGTTCCGACGCCTGCATACGAAAACTGGCGCTTGTCGGAGACAGAAAAGCCTAACATGCGACTACCTCTGGTGGTCAAGCCTCCACGTGAGGGATCCAGTGTGGGCGTGCATATCGTCATGGAAGAAGATCAATTGGTCGCTGCCCGTGAGGACGTAGCCAATTACACGGACGTGGCCCTTGTGGAAGCTTTCGTGAAAGGGAAAGAGCTGACGGTGGGTGTGCTAGGTGATCAGGTGTTCCCGATCGTACACATTGCCCCTGAGTCCGGATTCTACGATATCAACAACAAGTACCCTTGGCTGAATAACGCGGGATCCACCAAGTACATCTGCCCGGCGGAGCTTCCTGAATCGGTGACGGCAGCGGTGCAGAGGGCCGCCATGGACACGCATCGCAGCCTCGGAGTGGAAGTTTATTCTCGCGTCGATGTCTTGTTAGATGAGAACGATCAACCCTGGGTCCTCGAACTCAATACCATCCCAGGCATGACCGAGAGCAGTCTCTTGCCGAAAGGCGCGGCTGCTGCTGGGATCGATTTCACGACACTCTGTGTCCGTATCGCCGAAATGTCCTTACAAACAACGCGCTAACCATGAGCCGAAAGCAAGTATCTACCAGCATGCGTTCCCGCGGAAAGGCGCGCCAAGTTCGGCGTGAAGCCCGTGAAGTACGCGAGATGCTGAAGATGCCTGTGGAGACTCGCCGAGGTGCCGATCGACGCGCCGCTGAGAACAAGCGCCGTCTTTTCAAAGCCTGCGGTTGGTTAGGCGGGCTTGCCGCTGTGATTACTGCAGGATGGATGCTCGCGCACAAGGCTTTCTATGACAATCCAGAGTTCATGCTCAAGCATATTGAGGCCGTCACCGACGGCACCCTAACAAAGCAAGAACTCCTCAAAACGGCGCAGATTCCCGCTGCCATCAATCTTCTGGAGATCGATTTGGCCGCCATCGACGGACGTTTGCGAGAACGTTCTCAGGTGAAGGACGTCCGCGTCCGCCGTAAGGTTCCAGATACCCTGGAGATCACTGTCTGGGAACGCACACCCGTGGCATGGTTAGGCTACCAAGGAGCAGATCTTGATAAGCGTCAGAATGGAGTTCTTCTCGACGAGGCAGGCTATGCCATCTGCTGCCACACACTTTACCGAGAATTTTACGATTTCCCAATGATCCTGGTACCTCGTGATGTCATTTCCGAGTTCGTCCTCTTTGGAGATCGAGTCGACATTCCCAGCGTCGATGCCGCCCTCAGTTTGGTGAAGCTCTGGCCTGCGCATTCTCCCAGCCCAAGCCTCCAGATCGTCCAGATCGATGCCAGCAGACACTACCGTTTGGAGGTCGATTGCCAGCCAGACATGCGGCTCGTTTTCCAGCCTGAAAATCTATCAGGCCAGATGCTCAAATTAGGCGATGCGCTCCGTCATGCAGAATTCCAGAATCGCTATTTCTCTCAAGTCGATCTCACCGTCGCAGACAACATCCCGGTCATCTATCATGACGACGGTTTCTCACCTGAGATCCAATCTCCAAGCACACCAAGTTCGTTGAACCCGGCGCCACGTTGGCAACCACGCCCCTCAATCAATAACAGTTTGTCTGATGAAGAGTTGAAGGCCATCCTGAGCGTCGACTCCTAACTAACTAAACATGATCACACATATTGTCTAGACCCCATATCTACGTAGGACTCGAAGTCGGCACCTCAAAGGTGTGTGCTGTCGTTGGGGAAGTACGTCCAGATGGGTCCATGAAGATACTCGGCATCGGTGATGTGCCATCGGCCGGCGTCCGCAAAGGAGAGATCATTGATTTCGAACTGGCTAGCACCTGTGTCTACAACGCTATCCGAACAGCGGAAGACAAAGCAGATCTTGAGATCAAAGCCGTCTATCTCAGCGTGACGGGCTCGCACATCACGAGCTTGAATCACCGAGGCTGCGTGCGCATTCCAGAAGATCAGCGCGAGATCACAGTGGATGATGTGAAGGAGTTGAAGAAGATCGCCCGCGAAGTCTCCATCCCCGAGACCAATGCGTTTCTCCACACCCACATCCGACACTACTTCGTTGATGGCCAGGAAGGGGTGGAGCACCCTGTAGGAATGTGTGGAACTCAGCTAGAGGCCGATTATCATATCATTCACGGCATCCGCACGCGACTGCAGAACGCGATCCGATTCGTCCGCGAACTTCCAATGGAGGTCGACGATATTGTCTTCAGCCCACTCGCCTCGGCCCAGATCATGCTTACCCGGCAGGAGAAAGATGAAGGCTCTCTTGTGATCGATATCGGCGGTGGTACTACCGATTACGTGCTCTACAACAATGGATCGGTGTGTCAGTCAGGATGCCTCGCTGTCGGCGGAGATCACATCAACAATGACATCTCCATGGTGCTCAAAGTGCCCCACAATCTGGCGGAGAAGCTCAAGGTGAATTACGGGAGTGCGATTGTTGATGAAACAAGTGCCAAGAATTCCATTGTTCTAACCGATGAGACGCGCTTTAATGGGCGTGAGATCGATTTACAAGAACTGCACGAGATCATCTACATGCGGCTCATCGAAATATTTGAATGCGTGAAGAAACCGTTAGCCACTTGGGGTCATTTGGATCGCGTGGGCAGCGGTATCTATCTCACTGGCGGCACGAGTCTTCTTCCTGGAATCGATCGAGTCGCCGCTGAGGTCTTCGGAGATATCCCGATTGTGAAATCTCGCCCCGCGCCGATCAATGGCGTCAACGCCGTGGCAGAAGACCCACGCTACAGCACAGCGATCGGCCTGATCCGCTACGCGCAGCTTCAAGAGCAAGAACTTCCCCAACCCTCCATCATCAAACGCATCGGCGTCTTCGTGCGTGATCTCTTTGGCGCCCCACGCCCAAACTAACATAAGAAACGACACTAGCCACTATCATTATGATTGAATTCCAACGAGAAGAACAAGTCGAGATGATCCAAGCCAAGGGATTCCTGGTGAAAGTCATCGGCGTGGGCGGCGCAGGTAGCAACGTCCTCGATCAAATAGCCCTCGACGGCATGGATGACGCCGAACTCATCTGCTTGAACACAGATGTTCGCACGCTCAAGACCTCCACGGCGCATGCCAAGGTGCAGATCGGCAAACAGCTCACCCGCGGCCTCGGTGCGGGAGGTGATCCTGAGCTGGGCATTCTCGCTGCAGAAGAGGCAGAAGAAGAGATCCGCGCCGCCGTGCGGGGGCAGAATATGGTCTTTATCTGTACCGGACTTGGAGGAGGCACAGGTTCTGGCGCGGCCCCCACAGTCAGTCGCATTGCTAAAGAAGAAGGCGCCTTTGTCGTCGTCTTCGCCACCATGCCTTTCTCCTTCGAAGGCCGCCGCCGCATCCAGCAGGCAGAAACGTCTCTGAAATTGTTAGAGCGTAGCGCTGATGCTTTGATCACCTTCGAGAATGATCGCATGGGCGAGCTCGTTCTACCGAAAGAAGGCATTCAGCAAGCCTTCGGGAATGCGGACAAGATCATCAGTCAGAGCGTTCGCGCTATCACTTACGTCGTAACCCAGCCAGGTCTCATCCAGATTGGCATGGATGATCTTCTCACGGCACTGAAGAATCCAATTTCGCGCTGTCTCTTCGGATACGGCGCAGCCAAGGGCAAGAACCGCGCACAAGAAGCGCTTAAAACGGCGATGCGCAGCCCATTGCTCGATCGCGGCAAGATGCTAGGGAAAACACGAAACGCCCTCGTCCACGTCGTCGGTGGCCCATCCATGTCTCTCTATGAGGTGGAGCTGCTCATGAACGAGATGAGCAAGAACGTCGGCAGCGAAACTCAAATCCTCTTCGGTGCCGCCACAGATGAGAAGATGGATGATCAACTCAGTGTCACCATCATCAGCTCCCTCACACTGGATGATCTCCGACGCTACGACACCTCCCTAGCCGACGGACAAACCACCGAAAGCAGCGCGGGTTACGTCACCACAGCCAGCACCCTCGAGCCTGAACCCGTGACACAAATCAGCACTCCTGAGGAGGAATCCTTCGAGCCTGAAGAAGAGCCAAGCAGCACGGTTGAAGCTCTGTTAGAAGAAGCTGAAGAAGAAGCCGCGGCCAAGGCTGATCAAGAAGCTGCCGAAGCTCAGGCACAGCGCGAGGCCGAATTGGCCGCCCGTCGCGCCGAAGAAGAGAAGAGCAAAGACGAAAAGGCCCGACAAGAGGCTGAATCCAAAGCCAAAGAAAACGAAGACGCTGAAGCGGAACGTTCCCGCCAAGAAGCCTTTCAGCGGCGGCGCGACGAGTTGAAGCGATCCTATGAGCAAACCAAACCTACGGAGAAACCGGAGGTGCCCACAGGAGCTACTGCCGCCGCCAATTCGGGGGCCAATGCTCGCCCCAGCGCGGAAGATCTTATGGCGCAGCGGCGGCGTGCTCAAGAGGAGTTGGAGCGCAAACGCGCCGAACTGGAGAAGCTCCTCAAACTCGAGGACGACGCCAGACGAAAGCGCCCCACACCGAACGCTGCGACGAGCAAAGCGGCCCCCGTGGCCGTCACAAATCCGGCAACCTCATCTGACTTCGACATGAGCTTGACGGATGAATCAGACCTCGAGCAGACACAGCCTCGCACCCAGGCCCTCCCACCGAGTCGGAAAACAGGTGCAACCGCTCCTCTCCTTCCAGCCAAGCCACTCACACCCAAGCCCGCTAAAGAGACCACGCCTTACGAAGATCTGGCCGAGCAAGCCACCGTGAAAGTGCAAACCGCCCAGACAGAGATGCAGCTGGAGCCTCTTCGGGGCCGCTTTGAAAAAGCCTCCCCAACTGTCATGGATGGCGAGAACCTCGACGTACCTACCTTCTTCCGCAAACGCGGCAAGAAAGGCTAAACAGCCGAAGAAAGGTACGATAAAACTTCAGCTTGAGAGTCCTATCCTCTCAGCAAGAGTTCCTTAGTGAGCGCGCCCTACGAAGTCCTCCTCTATTACAATTACTTTCCCGTCCCAAACGCGGAAAGGTACGTGGTGGAGCATCGCGCGCTCTGCCAAGAACTTGGTCTGTTAGGGCGGATACTCGTCGCTCCAGAGGGGATCAATGGAACAGTCAGTGGCCTTCGTGAGCAGACCCAACGTTATCGCGCCCTGCTCAGTGAAGAGCAAGGGACCGAGGACATGGAGTTCAAGGTCGATCCCGCAGACGGACATGTTTTCCAAAAACTCTCAATCAAGGCACGCCAAGAAATCGTCACCCTCGGTCTGCCAGGTGAACTCGACATCAACCCCAATCAAGCGACTGGTCACTACCTCTCGCCCAAAGCTTTCTATGAAGCCATGCAGGATCCTAACACCATCGTCCTTGATGGTCGAAATGACTACGAATCGGAGCTAGGCAGATTTCGCAATGCCCTCTGTCCCGAGGTCGGAAACTTTCGCGACTTCCCCCAGTGGATCCGCGATCATCGCAATCTGTTAGATGGGAAACGCATCCTCACTTACTGCACCGGCGGCATTCGGTGCGAGAAACTCTCCGGATACTTGATCCAAGAGGGATTTGAAGATGTCAGTCAACTTCACGGCGGCATCGTCACCTACGGCCGCGATCCAGAAGTCCAAGGCCGTGATTTCGACGGCAGTTGTTACGTCTTTGACCAACGGATCGGCGTCCCCGTTAATCAGGTAAATCCGACAATCATCTCACATTGCGCACATTGTGAGATACCATGCGAGCGCTACCGCAATTGCGGACACAAGCCTTGCAACGCGCAGTTCTTCTGTTGCCCCAGCTGTGAAGAGGGCCTCGGCCGTTGTTGTAGCGAAGCCTGCCGCAACTCCGTCGTTGAATAGGTCCAATATATCAGCGTCTCCAATATGATAAAGCCTCTCGATCTTGGGACCCACATCTTCGATTAGGACCAGAATTCCAATGAACTCATCACTATTCTTGTCAATTCTGGAAAAGCATATCCATGATTATAAAATTAGATATAATTATAAGAGAGGGAAAAAAGTCAGTGTTTCCAAAAGAGGCTATGCCGTAGGCCTGTTCTGTTCATGCTCATGCGCGCATTACTTTGGGCTCCATTGGCCAACGCTGAGGACTCTCGCGTCCCTTTTTCCAGCATCAAGGCCATCAAGGAGAACCCAATCGAAGGGCATCCTGTCCAACTGACGGCAACCATCACCCATGCAGACCCCGTCTGGGGAGTGATCTTCGTCCAAGATACTACAGACGCGATCTTCGTCGCAGCTCATTGAGAGAGAAATCCTCTGCCAGATTCCCTTCCTTCCGGCACCGTCCTCCAGATTGGCGGAATTGTTCGCAAAGGGGATGCGGAACCGTTGATCTTTGATGCCATCTGCAAGATTATCGGCACAGCCCCGATCCCCGAACCCGAAACTCTTTCTCTATTCAAAGATGATTTCTTGGACTTCGACTGTCATTGGGTCAAAACAGAGGTCAGCATCACAGACATCCACTACCCTGGACAACACATCTTTGCTGCGGGCCACAGCGAGAATAAGAAGCTTTGGCTCCTACTCCCTCCACACTCAAGAAAGAACTCGTCGATACCCTTCCTGGAAGCCATCTCCGTGTCACTGAAACACTCGGGATCAATCTCAGTAAGAAAGGGACAATGCATGGTCCCCTTTTTTATGTTCCCACAGGGAATCAGATCGAGATCATCGAACAAGCAGATTCCCTATCAGAAGCAGATACGGTGAGCCTTAACGGCTGGTCCAATTCATCACTTGACGCTTTGTCAGGACTGATGATACGCCGCACTGGCCAAGTGACCCATGTGAAGGAGAATGAAGTCTTCTACATTCGCCATAAATCTCGCGTCGCCAGAATTCGAAGCGCCAGCTGCCAGATCCTTTCGGTAGGCGAGCACTGCGAGGTGGTTGGCGTGGTAGAATCCAATCGTAACGGTTTCATTCAACTCCGAAGCCTCAGCGCACGCAAGATTGACTACCAGCCTCTAGAAGCTCCCGTAGAAGTCTATTCCCCTAACGACGTCCTCACAAAGCTCCCTGAGGCGCAATACATCTCTGTGCGAGGTGATCTTGTCAGCACACATTCGAATGGCAAGGAGCACACTCTGACTCTAAGAGAGGATAACATCTCATTCGATGCTCAATTCGAAGCCACTCCAAAGGAGTTCGCCGAACTCCGGCTCGATCAGAGCCGAACCCTTCAAGTAGATGGCGTCTGCGATCTATCAAGTAATGACGGTAGCTTTCTCTTGCATGTCAATTCAACGCACAATGTCCATGTCCTCACTCAGCGAATCAGTTCAGGATTCAAACTATCACTCATCCTACTAGGCCTCGTCGGCTTCATAGCTTTCTCCTCAGTTGTGTGGGTGAAGCAGCTCAAGCTACAAGTCGCCAAGAAGACTCGCCATCTTCAGGAGATCACAGCTCGCTTGCGCTCCTCTCCTCAAATGAAGCGATCCATGACGCCCTTATCGTCGCCGATAACCAAGGAGTCATTCTTGAGGTCAATCGCCACACCAAAACCTTCTTTGGCGCAGAAGTGAATCCAGGCGATCTTAGAGTCGACCTCCGCGAGAAACTCTCGGACTGCTTCGAGCAAACCGCGTCAAGCCAGGAAGCCTATCAAAGGCTGTTTCATTCGTACGGCCGAGCCACCGAAACACTCCACATGATCGCTCCAGAACCTCGCGAGCTCTGTGCCTTTTCTGCTCCCGTGCTTGACGACATCGGCGAGGCGTTCGGTCGCCTATGGACATTCGAAGATCGAACAGAGCAAGTGGTTCTCCAAGAAAATCTAACGGAAGCCCAACAAATGGAGGCCGTCGGTCGCCTCGCTGGCGGTATCGCCCATGACCTTAACAATCTGCTCACGGGCGTGATTGGAAATCTTTCGTTAGCCCAAATGGTACCGACCAAGACCATTGAGGAATGTGGTGACAATCTTGGTGCTGCAGAATGCTCCGCCTACCGCGCTTCTGAATTGGTCAAACAACTTCTCGGCTTCTCACGCAAGAACACTAGATCTGCGTGTCTGTGAGGTGAACGTCGTCATCCGCCACACAAAAGATCTGCTTTCCCATTCATTCGATAAAGACGTTGAGATCCAGCTGGAACTCGCGGAGAATCTTTGGCAAACCAAGCTGGATGACAATCATCTCGAACAAGTGATCCTCAATCTTTGTGTCAATGCCTGTGACGCCATGACAGAAAGCTCCGGTGGG
>JBLHHN010000116.1:0-16018 GCA_047616785.1 Verrucomicrobiales bacterium | reverse complement strand
AGTCTTGGTCAGTGAGTTCTAGGCGGATCATCTTTGCCACCAATGGTAGAGCAAGGTAGCTGAATAACATCACCTCTCTTTTTCACAAATCTTGACGCGTGGCAGTATAACGCGTTGAATGAACTCGGGCTTCTTTCTCGCAAGCGCAAAGTGGTGAGGCGTAATGGTGAGGAGCAGATGATAGGAGGGAAGCGCTGGATCGGAGATCGGGTGGTGAAGATCGTTTCCAATCCCATTTACCGGGGCGCGATTGTTCACCAGGATCAAGAGTTCGAGGGCGTGCACGAATCCCTCGTCAGCGACACTCTCTGGGCTCGAGCGAACGAGGCGCTCTCCCCAGCCAACGCTTCTTCTCTTCCCACCGCCAACCGGAACAAACACGAGCTGCTACTCAAGGGGGTGTTACGCTGCCACCAGTGTGGGAATCTCGTGACGCCGAAGCCGTCCGGAAAGAAGGATCCAGATGGCAACTCCTACCTCTACTATTGCTGTGGCGACGTATACCGCGATGGCCTCGCGTCTTCCTGCAGTCTACGAAACATCGGCTCGAAGCCCTTCGAGAAATTCGTAATCAAGGTCATCGGCGAGATCGGGAGACATCCAGACGTCATCAAGGCGACGCTAGCAGCTTCCAAGATCAGAGGTAACAAGGCCATCCGTCCACTTCAGAAAAAGATCAAGACGGCCCAGAAATCGCTCAGCTCAACCGAGGCTGAGATCCAGTCCTGTGTTGAGATGGTTAAGAAGTTAGGAGCCGACAAGGTCGGAGACAACTTCGTCGTCGAGCTGCAAGGGTTGGGCGACCAGAAGCAGAAGATCGAGGTCGAGATCGAGACGCTGAAAATGGACCTGCAAAGGTTAGCGCGGTTGGCCGTGACTGAAGCTCACGTTTCGGATGCTCTGCTTCAGTTCGAAAAGGTGTTCGATACCCTCGACTTCACTCAACAGCGGGAGCTGATTGAGCTGCTAATCCGCGAAATCCGAGTATCGAAAACGCACCCAGACTTGGAGGGCAAAGAGGTCGATCCGCACGTGTTCACGACAAAAATGCGAACTTCGTGGTACCGCGTTTCGTTTCAATTCTTCGTAGACCCCTTATTTTCCAGGGTTTCCGGCGCGAGTATGGAAAGTTCGCATTTGGAAGGAAGTGGCTACCCCGCAAGGGCTCGAACCTTGAATGACTGGACCAAAACCAGTTGTGTTACCATTACACCACGGGGTAAACGTTCTGGTTCTTAGCCCACCCCTGGACGCTTTCAAGGGCCGGATTCGAAAAATTACATCCTCCTGTCTGTTCCGCTTGCGAAGCCCTGGTGGCCCCATAACCTTCCGGAACCATGGCCTGTAAGATCGACCCCAGTCTCCACCGTGAGAAGAAGCCTAGCTGGATTAAGGTTCGCCTCCCAAACAACCCTGTCTTCTGGTCGACGAAATCCCTCGTCGCTGACCTCAAACTGCACACCGTCTGCGAAGAAGCGCAGTGTCCGAACCGCTGGGAGTGCTGGGGGCAAGGCACGGCGACTTTCATGATTGCCGGTGACCGCTGCACGCGGGCTTGTGGCTTCTGCGCGGTGAAAACGGCCAAGCCCTTCGCGTTGGAGGCCGATGAACCGCACCGCGTGGCTGAGGCCACGAAGCGGATGAATTTGAATCACGTGGTGATCACAGCGGTGGCTCGTGACGATGTCTCCGATGGTGGGGCCGAGCATTTCGTGCAAACCATCCAAGCCGTGCGCAAGATCAACCCTGGTATTACCATTGAGATTCTTGTGCCTGACTTCAATGGGAAGGACGACGCCATCGCCGCCGTGTTAGAAGCTCGTCCGCACATCTTCAATCATAATCTCGAAACCGTAGAGCGTCTCACTCCACTTGTACGGTCTCGTGCCAAGTATCAGCGCTCGCTCGATGTGCTCAGGAAAGCGAAAGCGTTTGGCGGCGAACGTGTGGCGACTAAGAGCGGGATGATGTTAGGCCTGGGAGAGACCGAGCCTGAGATATTCCAAGCCATGGATGACCTTCTCGAGCACGGCGTCACGGTTCTCACCTTGGGCCAGTACTTGCGGCCTTCGCCAAATCACCTGCCGGTGGTGGATTACATTCATCCTGACGTTTTCACGAGCTACAAAGAGATTGCTGAGAATAAGGGATTCCGGCACGTCGCCTCCGGCCCTCTTGTGCGTAGTTCTTACCACGCGGCTGATTTCAAGCCCGAGCTTGATCTGAAAGACTAAAATAGACAGGGCCTAGCCCTTAAACGCAAAGAGGCGACTGGTTTCCCAGCCGCCTCTCGCATGAAGTGTTTGTTCGCTAGATAAGACCCTCGACCAATGCGTCGGTCGACTCTTCTGCTCCTTGGGTATCGATCTCAGCCTCAACCGTCTCCTCGATCTTCACGCCGCGAGTCCGATGGAAACCGGTTCCTGCTGGAATAAGGTGACCCATGATAACATTCTCTTTGAAGCCGCGCAGGATATCAATCTTGCCCAGCGTCGCCGCATCGGTGAGGACACGAGTCGTGTCTTGGAAGGACGCTGCCGATATGAAGCTGTCCGTCTCAAGGCTGGCTTTGGTGATGCCTAGCAAGACTGGCGTGCCCTCAGCAGGCTTACCACCTTGCTCTTCGATCTCGCGGTTCGCCTTCTCAAAGGTGGTCCGCTCGATCTGATCGTCCCAAAGGAATTCGGTATCCCCCGGATCGGTGATCTTCACTTTGCGCAACATCTGACGAGTGATGATCTCGATGTGCTTGTCGTTGATCTCCACACCCTGCAGTCGATAAACTTCCTGCACCTCATTGACCAAGTGTTCCTGCAATTCGTGAGGACCACAGACTTCGAGGATCTCGTGAGGAACGACTGGCCCTTCCGTGAGCTGCTGACCTTTGGTCACATGATCACCTTTGTAAGGGAGGACGTGTTTGTTCATGGGGATCAAATGATCCTCACTCTCACCCGTCTCAGGATTGGTGATGACAACCTTGCGCTTTCCGCGAACGGTGCCCGCCATGGGATCGATGATCCCGTCAATTTTAGCGATCTCTGCAGAGTCCTTCGGCTTACGAGCTTCGAAGAGCTCGGCCACCCGCGGCAGACCACCGGTGATGTCTTTGGTCTTAGCGATCTTTCTTGGAGTCTTGGCCAACTGCGTTCCAGGAGTAACTTTCTCCTTCTCTTTCACACTCAAGTGAGCACCGGCAGGGATGGAGTAACTGGAAAGAACTTCCTTCGACTTCGGATCTTTGACGACGATCTGTGGGTGCAGATCCTCTTTGTGCTCGATGACCACCAAACCGGTGACACCAGATTCCTGATCGACCTCTTTCTTAATGGTGATGCCAGGAATCATGTCGAGGAATTCGATGACACCGCCCTTCTCCGTGAGGATAGGCACGTTGTACAAGTCCCAAGTGGCGACCACTTCGTCCTTCTTGATCTCAGCCCCTTCAGGTTTGGTTAAGCGTGTTCCTAACACCAACTCGAACAGTTCCAGCTCTTTCCCTTTATCATCTCGGATGGAAAGGCTACCGCTCTTATTGAGAACGACGTAGTCACCTTCCGTTGATTCGACCACGCGGAGATCGTGATACTTGATGACACCATTCTGCTTGGCCTTGATGATCGGCTGTTTGAAGGAGCCGGAAGCGACACCACCAATGTGGAAGGTACGCATGGTCAACTGCGTGCCAGGCTCACCAATGCTTTGGGCAGCGATGATCCCGACGGCTTCACCGACCTTGACCAATTCACTGTTGGCCAAGTTCAGGCCATAACATAAGGCACAGACACCGCGCTCGGACTCACAAGTGAGGACAGAACGAATCTTGAGCTGCTCGACACCGATCTTGGTGACGCGCTCAGCTTTCTTTTCATCCATCAATTCGTTCACTTTGACGACAACATCGCCAACGATCGGATCCGTGACTTTCTCACAACTCACACGACCGTAGACGCGTGTTTTGAGTTCCACGACTTCCTGATCACCCTCATAGATGGACTTCACAACGATGCCATTGACCGTGCCACAGTCTTCCTGAGTGATGATGACGTCCTGAGCCACATCGACCAATTTCCGTGTTAAGTAACCGGAGTCTGCCGTCTTCAAAGCGGTATCTGCCAGTCCCTTACGGGCACCGTGTGTGGAGATGAAGTACTCCAGCACGGTAAGACCCTCACGGAAATTCGAAGTGATCGGACGCTCAATGATCTCACCAGAAGGCTTGGCCATCAGACCACGCATACCCGAGAGCTGCTTGATCTGCTGACGGTTACCACGAGCGCCCGAGTCGACCATGAGGAAGAGCGGGTTCGCTTCTAGCTTGCCGTCATTGTGCTCAATGGTGCGATAAAGCGCTGTCTGAATCTGGTCACCAGCGTGCGTCCAGATATCCACGATCTTGTTGTAGCGCTCACCGTCCGTGATGATCCCTTTACGGTACTGCTTCTCGACCTCTCCAATTTGCTTGTAAGCATTGTCGAGCTGCTGCTTCTTCTCATCTGGAATGACCATGTCGGTAATTCCAATAGAGATACCTGAACGAGAGGCTTCGCGGAATCCTAGCACTTTGAGGCGATCAAGAGCCGCCACCGTTTCCGCGTGACCTGCGACCTGGAAGCTTCTCCAAATCAGATCACTGAGCTGGCTCTTGCCGACATTCTTGTTAAAGAAGCCAACACCATCTGGCCAGATCTCATTGAAACGCGCGCGCCCCGGAGTCGTAATAATGATCGAGGCTTCTGTGTTACCGTAAACCGTCTCTTTCCCAAAGTCAGGATTGGCCAGGCGAACGAACTGATGCAGAGCAACCGCATCTTCTGCGACAGCAAACTCCATCTCTTCGATATCAGCGAAGAGAGAGAGCTTGAGAGAATCTTCACTTTCCGCTGTGGGCTGAGGGTAACGCGAGTGCGTCAGATAGTAGCAACCCAAAGTGATGTCCTGAGAAGGCGTCGTGATCGGACGTCCGCTGGACGGCGAGAAGATGTTGTTAGGCGCGAGCATGAGCAAGCGCGCCTCCATCTGAGCTTCCACGGAAAGAGGCACGTGAACCGCCATCTGGTCACCGTCGAAGTCAGCATTGTAAGCCGTGCAGACCAAAGGGTGGACACGGATCGCAGAACCCTCAATGAGGACGGGCTCGAATGCCTGAATAGACAAACGGTGCAGCGTTGGCGCGCGGTTAAGCATCACGGGATGCCCAGCCGTCACTTCCTCAAGGATATCCCACACTTCCGGCGTCTTGCGCTCGATCATCTTCTTTGCACTACGAACCGTGTGCACGTAGCCTAACTCTTTCAGACGACGGATGATGAACGGTTCGAACAACACGAGGGCCATCTTCTTCGGCAGACCACATTGGTGGAGCATAAGCTCAGGTCCAACGACGATCACGGAACGACCGGAGTAGTCGACACGCTTGCCTAACAAGTTCTGACGGAAACGGCCGCTCTTACCCTTGAGCATGTCACTCATGGACTTGAGAGGACGATTGCCTGCACCAGTCACCGCACGGCCATGACGGCCATTGTCGAACAAAGCATCCACAGCTTCCTGAAGCATGCGTTTCTCGTTCCGGATGATGACGTCAGGAGTCTTCAACAAGAGAAGATTCCGCAAACGGTTGTTCCGGTTGATGACGCGCCGATAAAGGTCATTCAAATCGGACGTGGCAAAGCGACCACCTTCCAAAGGCACCAACGGACGCAAGTCTGGAGGAATGACTGGAAGCACTTCAAGGACCATCCACTCAGGACGCGAATGCGAATCGCCAAAGCCCTGCGCAAGCTTGAGGCGCTTGGCGAGTTTTTTACGAATCTGCTTGGAACGCGTGTTCCCCATCGCTTCCTCAAGCTCGACCACGAGCTCATTGAGCTTCGCTTGAGAGAGCAATTCTTGAACGGCTTCAGCACCCATCCCAGCACGGAATGAATCACCATACTCGTCCTCAGCCTCACGAATTTCTGTCTCCGTAAGGAGCTGGCAACGCTCCAATGGCGTATTGCCAGGATCAATGACAATGTAATCCTCGTAATAAATCACCCTCTCCAAGAAACGCGCGCTCATGTCGAGCATGAGACCGATACGAGAAGGCATGCACTTGTAAAACCAGATATGGGTCACGGGCACGGCGAGTTCGATATGGCCCATGCGCTCGCGACGAACGCGAGACAACGTAACCTCGACACCGCAGCGATCACAAATGACCCCCTTGTGCTTGATACGCTTAAACTTACCGCAAGCACACTCCCAATCCCGCGTCGGACCAAAGATCCGCTCACAGAAGAGACCGCCCTTTTCCGGTTTAAATGTCCGGTAGTTGATCGTCTCAGGATTGCGCACTTCCCCACGGCTCCAACTACGGATAGTATCCGGAGCGGCCACGGTGATTGAAACCTGGTCGAAACCCTTTTCTTCTTCCGGTTCACGGAAGAGATCGTTCATATTAGTAGCAGTTTCACTCATAACTGATGATGCTGTATTTAAATGCTAGGGTTTGGTTAGGCCGTTAACGATTCGAGACCGGTGCCACTGGTTGGGCGAGGACCACCTCGAGGACCGACGCGAACATCGAGACCGAGGCTTTGCAGTTCCTTGATAAGAACGTTGAAGGACTCTGGAGTGCCTGCTTCCAAAGTATTGTCCCCTTTCACGATCGCTTCGTAAATCTTGGTGCGTCCTTGCACGTCATCTGACTTCACTGTGAGGAGTTCCTGCAAGGTGTAGGCTGCGCCATAAGCTTCCAGCGCCCACACCTCCATCTCACCGAAACGCTGACCACCATACTGCGCCTTACCACCAAGCGGCTGCTGGGTGACGAGAGAGTAAGGTCCAACCGCACGAGCGTGAATCTTATCGGCGACCAAGTGGCCTAACTTCAGGATATAAATGTATCCCACCACGACGTCCTGATCATATGCCCGGCCGGTGCGACCATCATAGAGTGTCGACTTGCCGTTCAATCCAATCCACGAATACCCGTCCTTCTGTTTCGCTTCCGCGAGGTAATCCATGATCACCGATTCCGGAATACCATCGAAGACGGGCGTGGCAAATGTGAGGCCAAGCGCCTTCGCAGCCACACCAAGGTGTGTCTCCAAGACCTGACCCACATTCATCCGGCTAGGCACCCCGAGAGGATTCAAGAGGATGTCCACGGGAGTTCCGTCATCAAGGAATGGCATGTCTTCTTCAGGAACGATGGTGGCAACCACCCCTTTATTCCCGTGACGACCTGCCATCTTGTCACCGACACTGAGCTTCCGTTTGGCAGCGATGTAGACTTTCACCTGCTTGATAATGCCAGGATCAACTTCATCACCGCTCTCGATGCGATCCATGGAGGACTCACGCTCATTCTCAATGTCCGTGAACTTCGACTCGAACGACTTCGTGATCTCCGTGATCTTATTCCGAATCGGGCTCGGATCGATCTCGATGTGATCATAGACCGCGGCGAGCTTACGAAGAAGCGTCTTCGTGATCTTACGATTGGCCGGGATGATGATCTCCCCCGTCTGCTCATTGACCACGTCTAACGGAATCTTTTCACCTAACAAGATATCTGACAATTTCTCTGTCAGTTGATCCGTCAGATCAGATTTCTTCTTCTTAAAGTCTTCGTCGATCGTCTTGTACTGCTTCTTCACCTCAGAGGTGGAAAGCTTTTCCTGCTGCATCTCGCGACGAGAGGAAACACGCACGTCCATGACGATCCCAGTGCAACCCGAAGGCACGCGTAGTGAAGTGTCCTTCACATCAGCAGCTTTCTCACCGAAGATCGCACGCAAGAGCCGCTCTTCAGGAGCCAGCTCCGTCTCGCTCTTTGGTGTGATCTTGCCGACAAGAATATCACCAGGCTTCACTTCAGCTCCAATGCGAATAACTCCGTCAGGACCGAGGTCACTCAGTGCTTCCTCACCCACATTCGGGATGTCTCGGGTGATCTCTTCAGGACCCAATTTCGTATCCCTCGCACCGACGTCATATTCATCAATGTGGATCGACGTGTAGACGTCTTCCTTCACCACACGCTCCGAGATCGCGATCGCATCCTCAAAGTTGTAGCCATTCCAAGACATGAAGCCGACGAGCACATTTCGCCCGAGTGCGAGCTCGCCATTCTCCGTGCAAGGCCCATCCGCTAACACATCACCCTTCTTCACCTTATCACCACGCATGACGAGCGGCGTTTGGTTCATGCAAGTGCCCGCATTCGAGCGCATGAACTTCCGGAATGGATACACGTAAAGCCCCTTGGCAGGGTTGCTCTTCAGCTGCCCTGGTTTCGATAGGAACTCGATATCAGAGATAGGCAACGTGCCATCAGGGGTCACGACCACACGCTCTGCTGTGGCTGCCGCGACGATACCGTCACTTTCTGAAATAGCCACCGCTCGCGAATCACGTGCCGCTTTCGCTTCCATGCCTGTTCCGACTAACGGAGCATCCGCGCAAAGCAAAGGCACGCCCTGGCGTTGCATGTTCGATCCCATGAGAGCGCGGTTGGCGTCATCATGCTCCAGGAACGGAATCAGACTAGCAGCCACCGAAACGAGCTGCTTCGGTGAGACATCCATGTAGGAGCATTCCTTAGGATCGATGTCCATGAACTCACCACGGTAACGCACCGTGATGGTGGGATTCACAAACGCACCCGTCTTCTTTGTTGGATTGTTCGCCTGAGCGATACTGAAATTCTCTTCCTGGTCAGCGGTCAGATACTCGATATCATCGATCATCTTCGCGTTCACGATCTTGCGGTAAGGCGTCTCAATGAAACCAAACTCATTGATCCTAGCAAACGTGCTCATCGAGTTAATGAGACCGATGTTAGGACCCTCAGGAGTCTCAATCGGACAAATACGTCCGTAGTGAGAAGGATGCACATCTCGCACCTCAAATCCGGCGCGGTCACGATTCAAACCTCCTGGTCCTAGCGCTGACAAACGTCGTTTGTGCGTCAGCTCAGACAATGGATTCGTCTGGTCCATGAACTGACTCAGCTGAGACCGCCCAAAGAAATCGCGCACCACGGCGCTCAGAGCTTTCGGATTGACCAGCTTCTGAGGAGACATGCCCTCCAGATTGACATCAAACAACGTCATCCGCTCTTTCACCAAACGCTCCGTCCGAGCGAGGCCCAAACGACACTGATTGGCCAACAATTCACCCACGGCACGCACACGACGGCTGCCCAAGTGATCAATATCATCAAGCACCCCATTGCCCTGCTTCAACTGCAGGAGATACTTCATGGAGGCCAAGAAATCGACCTTCGTCATGACGCGCTCATTGCTATCGACATCCAGTCCAAGCTTCTGGTTCAGCTTGTAACGGCCAACCCTTGTCAGATCGTACTTCTTCGGATCGAAGAACAGTCGTTTCAGCAAGGCACGCGCATTGGCCACCGTCGGTGGATCACCCGGGCGCAAACGCTTGTAGATGTCCTTCAACGCTTCTTCTTCCGTTGAAGACGGATCCTTCTTCAATGACTTGATGAGAATCTCATCCTGAGTCGTATCAATGACCTTGATCGATTTGTGACCCAATGTGAGAAGCTGACGGACCACACCAATGGTGAGAGGCTCGAATGCCTTACCCACAATGATCTCGCCATCCAGGATATCCTCGAAAGTCACTTTGGAACTCAACGCCTCCTCATCCATCTCCTCCTTCAGTTTGAGAGTCTCGATGGTGTAGAATTCCTTCACAATATCCGCATTGGTGCTGAAGCCAATGGCCCGCAGGAACGTGGTCGCGAGAAACTTACGACGCCGACGCCGACGATCCAGGTAAACGTAAAGAAGGTCATTCGTATCAAATTGGACCTCCAACCATGAACCACGGTCAGGAATGATCCGGAACGCATGGAGCTCTTTCCCGTTCAAGTGATAGGAACGCTCGAAACAGATACCAGGAGAACGATGCAGCTGGCTCACAACGACACGCTCGGCACCATTGATGACGAAGGTGCCTCGGGTAGTCATGAGCGGAAGTTCACCCATATAGACCCGCTCTTCCTTCGTGCCGCTCTCATCTTTCAGATCGAACCACACGTAGAGAGGGGCGCTATAGGTCTCGCCATCGCGCTGGGACTCAAGATTCGTCAGCTTAGGCTCTCCAACCTCGTACTTTTGAAAATCGAGAGTGACCTTCTCATCGTAGCTGGTGATGGGGAAGACCTCGCGGAAGACAGCCTGCAAGCCGATCTCCGTCCGTTTGGTTGGAGCCGAGTCTTGCTGCAAGAACTCGACGTATGATTGGAGCTGAATCTCGATGAGATTCGGTGGTTCGATCGGCTCCTTGATTTTTCCAAAGTGAAGTCTCTCTGACATATTCGGGTATCAGGTTCGGGATTGGGTAGTACGACGGGTTGAGAAATGAGGCACGGGAAAAGCCCGTTCGATCCATAAGAAGATCGCGGGCTTGACAAACGATTAAAACTAACGGGCTCTGAGAACGATAGGGCTAAGGGCGATACGCAAGGCAAGGATCGAGAAAGCGCAAGGAAAACCTTGACGAGGGACAAGAAAATTCCTGCAGCCCCGGGGGGCGAAAAGCGACTCAGCCGCAGGCCAGTTCACACGAACCGGCACTGGGCTGAGTCAATTGCTTGAGAGAAAGAATCGAGACTACTTGATCTCGATCTTGGCTCCAGCGGCTTCGAGCTTCTTCTTAGTCTCTTCAGCTTCTTCTTTGCTGACGCCCTCTTTCACCGGGCAAGGAGCACTTTCGACGAGTTTCTTGGCATCAGCCAAACCAAGGCCAGCCACAACGCCACGCACTTCCTTAATGACGTTGATCTTGCTGGCACCAATTTCGGCCAGGATCACATCAAATTCGGTTTTCTCTTCAGCAGGAGCCACGTCACCGCCACCGCCACCGCCGCCCATCATGATAGGGGCTGCTGCGCTCACGCCGAGCTTCTCTTCCAGTGCTTTCACCAAATCAGCTGCTTCGAGCAACGTGATTCCGGAGAGTTCTTCTACGAGTTTATCTAAGTCTGCCATAGTATTTGGGTGGTATCGTCGCTCCCCAGAGCTCCGGGAAAATTAAGATCTGCTGCCGCAAACCCGACGAGGAACCGATTATAGGTTTGTCTTGGTTTTCAAGAGACTGCCACTGCAGCAGCCCCAGAAAAGATTGGTAATAAATTTCAGCCTTTGTCGATGTTGGCTTGAAGCACACGTGCAATCTGGGTTCCCGGCTCGTTGAGGAGGCGGACCAAATCGGTTGCAGGTCTTTGGATCAGACCCAAGAGCTGAGACAAGAGAGCCTCCCGCGAAGGCAGATCGGCCAATTGATCGACCTCCGCTTCACTCATCAACTTCCCATCCAGCACACCCATCTTCACCGTTGGGCGTGTGAACTCTTTCTTGAAATTCTTGAGGATCTTGGCAGCAGAGCAAACGTCCTCTTCTCCGACGACGATTGCGGTTTGGCCAGTCAGACACTCGGTCAGCCCCTCAGGGAGATTGGCCTCTTTGATGACGCGCTTGATGTAGCTGTTCTTCGTCACATAAATCGCGGACCCCGCCTTCTCAAGCCGGGTGCGAAGCTCTTCAAACTCACTCACTTTTAGACCGCTAAAGTCTGTGATGAGCGCGAATGGTGAACCATTCACCCTCTCCAAGAGGTCGTCTACGATGATTTTCTTCTCTACTTGCATGATACCAGTTTGTTTAAAAGTTAGGAGACGAAGTAGAGGGACGGTTGCAATGATACGCCTGGGCTCATCGTCGCGGCCATAGTAGCAGCCAGGATATAGCGACCTTTCGCCGTGGCTGGCCTGGCGCGCTGCACGGAATCAATGACCGCTGCAGCGTTTTCACTGAGCTGAGCTTCGGTGAAACTCGCTTTGCCAATGGGCACTGAGATATTGGCGTTCTTGTCCAATTTGAAATCGACTCGACCTGCCTTGACGGCTTTGACGGCCGCTGCGGTGTCATCCGTCACCGTGCCCGTCTTGGGATTCGGCATCAGACCACGTGGTCCAAGCACGCGACCCAACTTACGCACTTCAGCCATGGCATCTGGCGTTGCCACGGCCACATCAAAGTCAATGAACCCTCCCTGAACCTTCTTCAGAAGATCCTCGAACCCGACATGCTCAGCGCCGGCTTTCTCAGCAGCGATGGCAGCATCACCCTTTGCGAAAACAAGCACACGAACTTCCTTACCACTACCATGAGGCAGCGGGCAAGTTCCACGAACCATCTGATCCGACTGACGGGGATCAATGCCCATCTTAAAGGAAACCGTGAGAGTCTGGTCGAACTTTGGAGCCGGGAATTTCTTAATGATCACCGCAGCGTCGGCTAGCGAGTAATCCTTCTCCGCATCGAACAATTCGGCGGCTTTCAAATAACGTTTGCTACGTTTCTTGGGCATATTGATGGGGCAGTTCAGACGAAGCGAAGGCTTCTCCTGCGGCTGGTTGTATTTGTTGGTCGGAGGGCGAGCCAGGCTGGCAAACCCGAAAAGGTTTAATCAACGACATCGACGCCCATTTGACGAGCAGTGCCAGCAATGATCTTGCACGCAGCATCATCATCACGGGCGTTCAGGTCTTCTCGTTTGATCTTCACGATCTCGAGGAGCTGCGCCTTGGTCAACGTGCCCACCTTGATCTTATTCGGCTCCTTGGAACCGGAAGCGATCCCAAGCGCCTTCTTGATCAACACTGCTGCCGGAGGCGCCTTGGTGATGAAGGTGAAGGACTTATCCTTGTAGACGGAAATGACGACCGGCAAGACATCGCCCGCCTGCTTCTGCGTGGCCGCATTGAAGGCCTTACAGAATTCCATGATATTGACACCATTCTGACCGAGCGCCGGGCCCACTGGAGGGGCTGGATTCGCTTGGCCTGCAGGGATCTGAAGCTTGATGGTGGAGACGATTTCTTTAGCCATGACTTTCTTGAAAAATTTTAAATACGAGGGGACGAAGGGGCTACACCAGATTCTGGGAAAGGCAATGCCCGTTTTTAGGCAGACTCGACTTGCCAGTTTTCCAGCTCGACGATGGTCTTACGACCAAAGATATCGACGGAGACCATGATCTTGCCGCGTTCATGATCGATTTCTTCGACCATCCCGCTCTGACTTTCAAAAGGACCGTCCGCCACCTTCACTGTATCGCCCACTTCATGAGTAATACGAGGCTTCTCATCCTCCTCACGCTCCTTGATCTGAGCCAGCATGCTCTCGACCTCGGCAGGCCGCATAGGCATGGGACGGTTCTTGTTTCCTGCGAAATTAATGACCCCGACGGTTTCCTTGATAAAATACCACGTCCGGTCATTGAGACCGCCATCCGCTTCCAGCAGATACATGTTCACGATCACGTAGCCGGGAAAGAATTTCCGCTTGGTAGAGGTCTTCTTCCCCTTTTTCACTTCCGAGACCGTCTCGGTAGGAACCAAGACCTCGAAGATGCAATCGGCCATCTCTTCAGAAGCGATGCGGCGATTGACATTGTCGCGCACCTTACCCTCCTGGCCAGAGAGAACGTGCACCACATACCATTGGTCGTTAGGGGCTGGGATGGGCATGATGGGGTGTTGTAGAAAAGAAACCCCTTAGGGCTTCAAAAACGCTAAACCGACTGTCCTGGTAAGATAAGAGCGAGAAAACCACGCATGACCAAGTCAAGAAAGCCAACGAATCCTGCGAGCAGAATCATTGCGATCACCACCACGACGGTGTGATCCACCAACTGACGGTATTTCTTAAAGCCCGTCTCCTTCGGGTCCCAAGGCCACGTGGCCTTCTGGAGCTCGATCTTAACTTCGCTGAGGTATTTACTTAATTTCCCAAACATGGTGTGCGCGCAATGATGACAAGAGCGGCAACTCTGTCAAACAGTGGTTTAAAAAGGCAAACAGAGAGCCAGTTGCCCGGCTCTCTGCAGCACGAAATTCGGCTGGATGTATATCCGCCGCGAATTATTCAGTGATCTCGTTCACCACTCCAGCACCCACGGTCCGGCCACCTTCGCGGATAGCGAAACGGATGCCCTTGTCCATGGCGATTGGCGTGATCAACTCAACCTCCATCGTCACATTGTCACCAGGCATAACCATCTCCACATTCTCAGGGAGCTTGATCATCCCAGTCACATCCGTCGTGCGGAAGTAGAACTGTGGACGATAGTTGCTGAAGAATGGCGTGTGACGGCCACCCTCGTCCTTGGAGAGAACGTAGACCTCAGACTTGAACTTGGTGTGCGGCTTGATTGAACCAGGCTTGGCGATCACCTGACCACGCTCGATGTCCTCTTTCTTCGTTCCGCGAAGGAGAAGACCGACGTTGTCACCTGCTTGACCACTATCAAGAAGCTTACGGAACATCTCGATGTCCGTGATCGTCGTCTTGACCGTGTCCTTGATGCCGACAATCTCGACCTCTTCCATCTTCTTGACGATACCACGCTCGATACGACCGGTAGCAACCGTTCCGCGACCTTCAATCGAGAACACGTCCTCGACAGGCATGAGGAATGGAAGATCGACCGGACGCTCAGGAATTGGAATGTAGTCATCCACTGCCTTCATGAGCTTGAGAATGGCTTCTCTGTGCCCAGCATCGCCTTCAAGCGCTTTCATGGCACTGCCTTTGACGATAGGAATATCATCACCCGGGTACTCATACTGACTGAGGAGCTCACGCACCTCCATCTCGACGAGTTCAAGAAGCTCATCATCATCGACTTGGTCCGTCTTATTCAAGAAGACTACCAAGGCTGGCACGCCCACCTGGCGAGCAAGCAGGATGTGCTCACGCGTCTGAGGCATGGGACCATCTGCCGCACTCACGACGAGGATACCACCGTCCATCTGAGCAGCACCCGTGATCATGTTTTTCACATAATCAGCGTGTCCCGGGCAGTCAACGTGTGCGTAGTGGCGACTTTCCGTCTCATACTCCACGTGGGCAGTAGAAATAGTGATGCCGCGCTCACGCTCCTCAGGAGCAGCGTCGATATCGGCATAATCCTTCTTCTGTGCGAAACCTAAATCCGATAGAACATCTGTGATCGCTGCCGTCAGGGTCGTCTTGCCATGGTCAACGTGACCGATCGTGCCGACGTTCACGTGCGGCTTGTTTCTCTGGAATTGCTCTTTAGCCATCTTTTGCGAATCTGGATTTACGCCCTAGGGCGAATTTGGTTTCTTTAGTGTGTTGGTTTCAAAGTTAGGTAACTCGTGAAGCTCATGACGGGATTCGAACCCGTGACCTCTTCCTTACCAAGGAAGTGCTCTACCCCTGAGCTACATGAGCGTGACTCACAGCGCTAGCCCAAAGGCCTTTACCGAAAGCAGCTCTCTTGAAAGATGGAGACCCTCTCGTTGCGCGTGCCTTCCTGGCCGGAAAAGAAACGCGCATCAAGAGGCTCTCAAAACCGTCCCAGAGAGCGAGCGGAAGGCTATCTGCGCGCCCCTAGGTGTCAAACTATAATTTCATTGTGAAATACGTGCCGTAAAACACCTTCTCTCCCCCTAAAAACCCAGGGCTTACGCATGAAAGCGCGCCAAGAATATAGCCCGCACTTTTAATTATAGCTATTATTTGAGGTGGGTATGAACCCATCTTCAAAGTCATTTCCCAAAACACTCACCGTCGATCAACTTATTGCCGTCGAGCGCCTCCGCGCCCGCTTCGCGCAGCTCCCAGATGAGCGCATGCCCGGGCGGATCATCCATCGCATCGACGAGGTGGTGATGATTGCCCTGTGTTCGATCCTCTCCGACAATGACGCCTTCACTGACATGGAGACATTTGCCAGGTCGCAGCTCGACTGGCTGCGCACCTTCCTGCCGCGGGAGAAAGGCGCGCCGAGCCACGACGTGTTCCGCAATGTCTTCATCGCCCTGCAGCCCGAGTCCCTACTCACGATCCTGAGCGACTGGTGCGGCGGACTCGACGGCAAGCAGATCGCCATCGACGGCAAAGCCCTGCGCGGTAGCGACAGCCTCGCCGTCGGCAAGAAGATGGTGCACGTGCTGCGCGCCTGGGTC
>JBLHHN010000115.1:0-16128 GCA_047616785.1 Verrucomicrobiales bacterium | reverse complement strand
GCGGAGGGATCCCGGCCAAAGCGTAGCGGTCTTTTCCCATCCGCCTCATCATCTTGCGATCCAGTCCGTCGCCACCAAGGGTCCCACAATTTATGGGGACACAGGCAGTCAAAACCATGTTCTACAAGATTCGCAGTCATAAAACCGAGAAAGGGAGTATCCCTTTAGCAGTTTAAAGGATCAAGGGAATTCCTTGATTGCTCTATCAGGCAGTTTCCTACAAGCTTATAGCGGCTCTTTGCCAAGCTTCGATCCCACCACGGAGAGAATAGGTCTGTGGATGCCCTTTCGCTCGCAGGTACTGAGTGGCATTCAAGGAACGCATGCCCAGATGGCAGTAGACCACGATTGGCCTCTCTTCATCCTCAAGGTGGAGGGACACCTCGGCAGCGAAATTGGAAAGCGGCATCAGGAGGTCCCCGCCGATAGACTCTGAGGCATGTTCCTCTTCCTCACGGCAATCAACTAGCAGAAATGGAGTGTCTTCGCGTTGCTCCAGTAATTGCCGGAGCTCAGAAGGCTCAATCTCCCAACGCTCTTGATCGGCTAGCAAGTCATTCAACGTCACCACGCTCATAGGGTACGACGTTGACGGGCGTGCCAATCTCGGCGTTCTCAAAGTACTTCTGCGCCATGTGCTCGGGCTGACGCACACACCCATGAGAAGCGGGATAGCCCGGAAGAAATCCCCGGTGCATGCCGATCGCTCGATTAAATCGAAGGAAGTAGCCCATGTCCGCCCCGAGGTACTCGGACCCTGGTGGGCGTTTGTCTTTCTGGTTGTCGACATCCTTCTTCACGACATTGCCATACTCATCCACATAGTCTCCGTAGCGAGAGGAGCGGTGATCGATATCCTTCTCCGTCACCTTGAAATTTCCCGTCGGTGTCTTGTGCGTGCTATCGCCCGAGGAAATGGGCGTCACACCGACCAACGAGTCCGACTTGTAGAAATAGGCCTTTTGATCACTGAGATCGATGACGATCTTGGGAGAACCTTGGACCCCGTCGCCATCCCAGTAGGCGCCCTCTTCCATCGGAGAAAGCGGACGCTGTACTCCTACAGCGGGGCCAATCCCTGCCAAATACGGAATCGGCTGATCAATCGGCTGATCAATGGGTTCACCAGTAGTAACACAACTCACCAGAAGCCAGGGGGCAAATGCGACACACAAGGCCAACAACACGTTCCTCTTCATGATATGGGACGATCCTATAGCTCAGCGATTGCGCAAGTAAGTTCCAGGAAGGGTCCTGCCCAACAAGCCTATTCTTATAATTAAAATAACAGCCAGATACGAGAAGAGCGCGAAGCCAGGGGCTCCACGCTCTTCTACTACGATCTACTTGGAGTTCAATCTGCTATTTCTGGACACCTCGATAGTATCCAGAGGCGAGGCCCAACCGGGCAGCATCAGTATCCTCAAAGCTCACATCACCAGAGAGGTCTGACATGACCACGGACCAGGTCACGAGGTCCGTGGAGTACTCGATGTCATAGGTCTTGCCCGCAAGTCCCGTGAAGGCTAGGCCAACGCTATCAGGCCCGGCAATCACGGTGCCAATGTTTGGCACATCGACGCTGCCGCCGCCGTCACCACCGCTGAGGGCAGCTTGCACGCCGTTATTCATTGCTGCCTGGATCTGTTCTACTGTTAGCTCAGCATTCCAAAGACCAATGTCATCGATCTCACCGACAAAGTGGAATCCCGTTCCCGTGTCCTCACCCGCTCCGATATTGAACGGAGTCGTGTCATTCGGCGCGATCGAATCGTTGGCTTCCACGGCAAGGACTCCGTTGATGTAGAGTCGCTTCGTTTCAGTCGCGTTGTCATAGGAGATCGCCACGTGCTCCCATTCGCCGACGGTGACTGCTGGGCCATCCAACAGTTGCCAGTTACCATCAACCGTGCCGTTTCCAGACCAGAAGGTCCAGGCACCAGCAGGCTCATTGTCATAGATCAGGTAGCCTTGGCTGGCTTCTCCTTCAGCATTGAGATCGTGGCGACTGGTGACCGGTGAATTCCAGGCACCGGCTCCACCATCCGACTTTGCCCAGAGTGCGAGTGTGAAGCTCTCCGGATTGAGATCGGCGGTCCAGTCATGCTGTATGAGACTGCTAGAGCCATTGAAGACTGCGGAAGTTCCTGTGTTAGCGTTGGCACCTGTGCCATCGAATGTCACATCAGTAGTTACGCTAGCACTGAATCCACCATCTGCCGAATTCCCATCCGCATCGAGAGGGAAATGCGCAATGAGGGCTGGGCCACCGCCGCCGCCACCGGCGATCTGATCACCGACGGATGGGCCATTGAAGATCTGGGCGACCTCTTCATCGGTCAGTCCACGATTCCAAACCGCAACATCGTCGATCAAGCCGTTCCATGTCCTGCCATTACCACCACCATTGGCGTTTTCACCGATCATCATCGGCCACTCGTTGCCTTCCGGAATGCCAGCATCGCGTGATTCGTTCAACACACCATCAAGATAAAAGTTGGTGCTAAGACCAGGGATATTGGTGATCACCACATGGTGAAGGCCGCCGTCATTCACATCGACAGGATTGCCAACGAAATCCCCTGCCCCTGCCACGGGACCAAAGTTATTCGTATCACCCTGACGATGGATACGCCAGTTGGAGCCCTCACCCTTGGTGACGAGAGCCTGCCAGCTCTTATCAAACGCATCCACCCGGAACCAGGCCGATACGGAGAAGCCAGTGTCATCTGAGAAGTCGAAGCGATCTTCGACTTCAACCGGCGTGATGATGAACTGATCGACGCCATCTAGATCGGCGCCCTGCCCGAAGGCACCCGCAGCGAACTCGATAGGAGCGGTGCCCTGTTCTGCTCCATGAGCATCACCTACATTGTCATCGAAATCACCATCCAACGGATAGTAAGCGATGAGGCCATTCCCAAGGGTGCTGCCACCAGGAGGGGTCGCCGTTGCGAAGACGGCATCGACATTGTTGAAGTTGTTCAACGCGATGCGTAACTGATAGTCACCCGCGGGCAACGTCACTGAAGCTTCTCCAGAAAGCCAAACTTCCGAAGGGATCGGCTCAGCAGAGGTGTCTACGGAAACTACAGGAGAGAGCAAATTCGTTCCTGCTGCATCATAGATTCCAACTGTGGAAGGATCAGATCCATCGTGGCCTTCACGATTGGCAAATGAGGCTCCGAACGTGACGTTAGAGTCGGCTGCGAGCGTGAAGTTCTGGAACATCTCGAAGAGACCATTGAGATCGATGATCTGCGAACCATCAGCGGCACTATCAACACCACTGCCGTAAGCAGACCCATCATTGCGGATCAAGTTCCAGGTCGCATCATCACCAGTCTGACTCCAGCCCGTTGGGACCGTACCAAGATTGTTCGTGTTGATGTTATCCAAGACAGGCTCCTCAAACGAGCCGTTCACTAACAAACTCGTCGCTACATTTCCAAAGTACTCAATCTCATTGAGCTGATGCAAAGCACCAGGAGTATCAAAGACGATGTAGCGGATGTGCTTGTAAGGAGCGCTTGGCGAAGCCAACGTGACCAAGGCCACCTCGTTACGCTCCTCAGTCCAGATGGACTCCGCGTCTTCAGCGAAGATCGTTTCGAAGGTTTCCCCATCGTTCGAACCTTGGATCTGCCAGTTGGTCGGATCGCGGTCAGGCGAGTCGTTGCCGTTGGTGATCGTGAAGTGCGTGAGGCTCACTGCCTCTGCGAATTCCACGCTTACCCAGTATGGATTGTCTGGGGAAGGATCATCACAGCACCACTTGGCACCGCCACCACCGACTTGGTTGTCGAAGATATTGAACGACTGCTCAGGATCCCCAAAGTCGTCTTCGATGTTACCGGTGATGTTCACCCAATTCCAAGAAGGGTCCATGGCTGCACCAGCTTCATCGAGACCGTCGTTCTCAGGATCGGTGAGATCACCTCCCAGCAACGCTTCCACGCCTGTGCCGAGAATTTCGATGGTGACTTGACCACCTCCTCGCTCGTCGACCACCAAGGGGTCTGTCCCTCTTTCGATTTCCAGCCCATCTTTAAAGCGGTCACCATCCGTGTCTTCATTGTTAGGATCAGTCCCGAGAGCGATTTCTTGGCCGTCGCTCAGATTGTCACCATCACTGTCAGCCACAAAGGGATCTGTGTTATGGGTGCCAATCTCATCTTCATCAGAAAGGCCATCACCATCGGAGTCAATCGGTCCGTCTGGGCGCAGCTCTTTGCTAGGATTGTTCATGAGGAAGGCCACCTGATCATTGGTGATTGCCAAGTCATAGATTTGGACGTCATCGATCGTCCCCGCGAAACCTAACGCTCCGCCAAAGGCTCCGATGTAGAAGTTGCCGGAGTCGTCGCCGACTGCTTCCACGGCTTCTGTGATCACCTCGACACCATCGACAAAGATGGATCCCATGCCTGACTCACCATCCAGTCGCATGACCAGATGATAATTCGTCCCAGCCGTGATCGGGGTCGAATTCGTGGAAAACGCGACACCTTCCTCACGGAACCACAAGAGTTCGCCGCCTGCTTCAAGAAGACCGAAGGCAGGGTTGGCTTCGCCTTTCGCAACAAGGGTGCGGAAATCAGCCGCACCTGCGTCACCGTTGGAAACCGCATTGGCCCAAAGTGAAACGGAGAAACTTGGCAGAGGTCCAAAGGCCGAACTTGGTATCACCACATTCGAGCCCTCACTGAAACTCACGGCGGTGCCCGTGTCAGCAGTCAGGCCAGGTTGACCGAGAGTCGCTCCTGAATACGCACCGTGACGATCAAATCCGGTCGTGTCGGATGCCACATCTCCTGTGGTCTCATCTAATGGGAGGTGAGCTTTCGGGCCCACCGGGTTCAATACCTTTGCGCGAACGGGAACGAGGACCGTCTGATCATCAGCGTCTGGGTCGTCGGTCTTGAACTCCAGAACAGCTTCAAACTGGCGGAATTCCGACTTGGAATCGAAAGTCAACACCACTTCACCCTTCGTCTCAGCATCCACGGTCGTCGGAGACGAAACCAGTGTGAAATTGTCCATGTCTCCTGACACAATTTGTACGGAGCTGATATTCAGAGCCATCGTGTCACCCGTGTTCTTGAAGCTAAACTTCAACTCCTGTGCTCCACTCACGGCAGGCACCTGACCAAAGTTCACGGCCTTGCCAATGGCAAAGTTAGGATCCGAAGGATCGAAGATATCGATCACCGTCGCACCACCGGCGAGCTCTTTGATCTGATCTTCAGAAGCCGCACCCGCGATGATACCAAACTCATCGATGAGCCCAGGTTGGTCACGAGTTTCTTCCACACCGTTGCCGATGTAGTGGGCGATCATGTCCTCAGGCAGAGGGGCGTAGCCGTCACCTTCGAGGAGCAACTCACCATTCACCCAGATCTCTTTGTGCTCACCATCTTTGACAAAAGCAAAGTGGTTCCACGCCATCCAATCCTCAACGCCAGATACGTCGGTTAGACGTTGCGTAGCATCACAGCAACCGGCCGTGTCGAAGTAGATGTTATCATTGCTCCAAGGCGTGTGGGATTGAGCACCGCGCTGCTCGCCACCCGACTCTTCGGAGACCGTCCAGTAGGCCACTTGATCACGTAATTCATCGGTGTTCCGTTGCCAGAACGTGTAAGTGACCTGATCACGTGCCGAAGCAGTCGCATGATAGGCATCGAAGAATTCAGGAGAGACAGGATTGCCTTCCTCAAGTTCGTCTGTGGCTTGGATTCTAAAGAAACTTCCTTCAAGTGCTGAGGTATCCAGAGCAAAGCCAAATTTCTCCCCATCCGTGTATTTCGCATCTCCTCCAAGATAACCCTCAAACCCACCCCAGGAATCCTCGGCCGTGTTCTCAAAGTCCCAGTAAGCGATGAGTTCGATGTCCCCGACATCCTGTGCTTGGGCTACTGGCAGCGCCAATCCAAGCGCTGCCGTCATCTTAAAGAGTAATCGTATTGTTGGGGTCAGTTTCATATTTCAGGTGTGGAGTTGGGAATTCAACCGATCCGTTAGGAATTCGGAGATGAGTTCAGGGTTGGAAGTTTATGAATTCTAATGCGGTATGGCCAGTACAAAGTAAGGTTTCCTTATGACTCCTAGGGTTCTCAGCGGCCTGTGCCTGCTCTCGATTGGCATTTCGGTAACGAATGCTTCCGTCATCCTCACAGAATTTTTAGCGCAAGGCAATGAACCTTGGGTCGAACTCTACAACGACGGCTCAAACTCTATCGACCTAACTGGGTATCAGTTACGCGCGGCGGCGGACGAATGGAGGTTGGAAAACCTGACGCTCTTGCCCAATGCCTTTGTGGTCATCCCCCTCAAGATCAAACGACAGGGCGACTTGGCGTTGATTCATCCCAGTGGGGAGATCCTCACATCCTACGAAAGCTACCCTGCTCAGCGCGACGGCATTTCCTATGGGCTCAATAAACCTGATCAAAGACCAGGGTATTTCCCCACCCCAAGCCCTGGCGAACCGAACTCGGCAGGCGTGCTCGGCTTTGTCGCGGACACCAAGTTCTCCATCAACGGCGGATTCTATGAAGAACCGATCGAACTCGAGATCACATCCGCAACTCCAGGCGCCGTGATCGAGTACACCACCGACGGATCCATCCCGAGCCTCTTCAATCGAAACAGCAAACGCTACGCTGGACCAATCACCATCGATCACATCATGATCATACGCGCCTGGGCCGCCAAGCCTGGCTACGAACCCACAAATCTCGACACGCACACTTACATTTTTCGAAACGATGTCCTCCATCAACCTCAATTCCCCGACGGCTTTCCCGAATCTTGGGGAAGTGGGCCGGGAGTGAATGCGGTGATGCCAGGGCTTTCTGACTATGAGGTCGATCCAAGAATCCGCGATGCAACTTATGTCGATAGGGATGGAGAAACGTTCACCCTTGATGACGCGCTTCGATCCATTCCCTCTCTCGCGGTGACCTTACCTATAAAAACTCTGTTAGGTCCAGAAACCGGATTGCACGCCCTGGCGAGAAACAAAGGAGCCGAGTGGGAGCGACCCATCTCATTGGAGTACTTTGAAGAATCAGGGAATCGTGCCTTTCAAATCAATGGAGGCATCCGCATGCAAGGTGGATGGAATCGATTACCCGAGAGCTTTAAGAAATCCTTTCGATTCTATTTCCGAAGTGAGTATGGCGATTCGAAACTTGAATACCCGCTCTTTCCGGATTCCAACGTCACCACGTTTGATACGCTCATTCTTCGCGCAGGCAATGGCAAAGCATGGTCCAGCCCATGGCGACCTCTCACAGGATCCACGAACAATTCGTTAGAACGCGTCACCTACCTGCGCGATCAATTGCCGCGTGACTTGCAACATGACATGGGCCATCCCACCTCTCACGGGCGCTTTGTGCATTTGTACATCAATGGGCTTTACTGGGGACTCTACAATCTCGTCGAACGCGTCGATGAATGGTTCGGCCCCGGCTATTTCGGCGGTGATGAAGAGGACTATGATGTAATCAAATGGATCCGATCTGAAGGCATGGTCATCAGCGCAGGCAATGATGATGCCTGGCAAGATCTCCTCCGATTGGTGCGGTCTGACATTGAGTTACAAGAAACCTACGAAGCGGCTGCCGCCTTGGTCGATCTGGAGAATCTGATCGATTACATGCTGATCAATTTCTACATCGGAAATTCCGATTGGCCGGACAACAATTCTTACACATTCCGCAAACGCACGGACGACGGGCGATTCCGATTCGTCTCATGGGATGCCGAGGAGTCTCTCGTCGAAACCAGTGCGAATAGCCTGAGCAAGAACAATACCAGTACCTGTGCCGAAGTCTTCCAACGCCTGCGACGGAATGAGGAGTTTCAGGTCCTACTGAAGGACCGGATCGCCAAACACTTCTCCGCAGGCGGCATCCTCACGGATGCTTATGTCTCACAGCGCCACCTGGGAAGAGCACGCGAGATTGATCGTGCCATCGTCGGAGAATCGGCGCGTTGGGGCGATCTTCTAAGATCAGGCCAACCCTACACTCGCGACCATTGGATGGATGAGTTGGACAACTTAGAAGACAATTTCTTCGGCCGGGGCGATGGCAGTCGAGAAGAGGTCACTTACAATCAAATGCGCTCTTCCAAATGGACCTCGCCCGATCAAGCACCGAGACTGACATTACCCGAAGGCTTTGTCCCCAGAGGCAGCGAAGTAGCTATCTCCAAAGCGAGCATCTTTGCTATTGGCACGCCCTATTTCACCACCGACGGGAGCGATCCCAGACTTTTCGGCGGCGAATTGAATCCCAACGCGATTCAAGGTCCGCAGACAATCACCATAGACGCATCCACAACGATCAAAGCTCGCTTGCTGGCCAATGAACGTTGGAGCCCTATTGTCGAAGTTCGCTACAGCATCGGCATCCCTGCTTCCGGCGAGAATATCACCATTTCAGAACTGATGTATCATCCCGCCACGGATGAAGCACCCGAGTATCTCGAGTTGGCAAATCACTCGGATCAAGAAGTGAATCTCCAAGGGTCCACATTTGAAGACGGCATCTTATTCGACTTTGAGAACGATACCATTCTGGCTCCTGGAGAACACGTCATTCTAACAAACGATCTAAGCGCTTTCAAACAACACTATGGGACAGAGATCCGCGTCATCGGCGAATTTAGCAACGGGACCCGTCTGAGCAATAGCGGTGAAACGGTGACCTTCCGCGCCGAGAATGGCGCTATCATCGCTTCTCTCCGCTATGACAACACGCTCGAGCTCGCCGATGGTGGCGGGCACAGCCTCATTGCCAAAGGCGATGCTTGGCAATTGAGCCAAGACATCGGAGGGGATCCTGGCACCGAGAGTCTGGATTTGATCCAAGAGACCCTGGCCACTTCTCCGATCATTGCGAGAGACGGTGACACCTTGCATCTCATACTCGAGCGTTGGCTTTCCGCCAACGACACCCACATCCTGACCATTGAATTCTCCAACGATCTCACCACGTGGACAACGCTAGAGACTCCGTCAGAACAGCTTTCCGTAAACGATGCAATAGTCACAGAGAAGAGAACGCTGCCAAATACATCGGAATCGCAATTCGTGAGAGTCCGCATCACGCGGCCCTGACAAAAGAAAAGCGTGAGGTCCGAAGACCTCACGCTCTCATTGTCTTACGACGATCTTGAAGGTTCCGCTACTTCTGAACGCCTCGATAATATCCAGAGGCCACACCGCGACGGGCGGCATCCGAGTCCTCGAAGTTCACTTCGCCAGAGAGGTCTGACATGATCACTGACCAATTCACAAGGTCCGTCGAGTACTCAATATCATAGGACTTGCCGGCAAGCCCCGTGAAGGAAAGCCCAAGGCTGCTTGGTCCCGCGATCACCGTGCCAATGGTAGGCACATCATCTGATTGGACGGGGCCAGGCACACGTCCCCCAGCACGTGTGCTCAATGGTGTTTCTACGCCAAGGAAGATGGATTCAAGCTCTGAACCACTCAAGGCAACGTCCCAGATCGAAATATCATCCATCTGGCCGTCGAAGTTCCTCGCGTCATCACAGCAATTGTCTTTGCCGAAGAACCAGGAGTCCACGTCGTTCACCTGAGCAGCATGCGGGATCGCATTCTCAGCGCTACTGAGAACACCATCGCTTCCCACAAACAAAGTGGCTCCATCTGGTGTCACCGTGAGAGCAACGAAGGTCCAAGCGTCTGCTGGAATGGCGAGATCACTCACAAAGTTGTAAGTCTCTGCATTGTTCGAATTCCAAGTATAGGTCAACTGACCGGATCCAGCACGGAATCCGATGCCTATCGGTTGAGTCGAGGCACCCCGCGCTTGGACGAGTCCCGTCCAGTCGCCAGTGGCAACTCCATTGACCCAACCTGTGATCGTGATCTGCTCGAAGGTCTTGCCTGTTGGAGGTACCTCGACGTTGCTCGCACCAAGGGCAGCACCTGTCAGTTCAACGGCGAAGTCACCTGCAACTCCGGTAGAACCCGCAACCCATGTGCCTTCGCTCAGGGTTCCGCTCAAATCAGGATTCGCGACGTTCGAAACGACCGTTCCTGCCGCATCATTTGCTGGCCAATAACCGACCAAGTTCGCAGAAGGCGCACCCGCACTGAGCTTATAACGCCCGCCTGAAGCCAGGTAGTCAATGTCACCTTGCTCCAAGGCCTCGCTATAGATCGCGAAATCGTCTAACAAACCCGCCATGCTTTCGGCACCGTCCGTTCCTCCACCAATCCACAGTTCGGTGAAATCGGTCGGCAGTGGCGCATCGTTCTGACCTTCAATCTGCTCGACGCCATCAACGAAGATCTTCTTCGTCGGACCATCCTTCGTGAAGACAATGTGATGCCATTGGGTGTAATCCACATCCACGCCCACACTGGTCCGCTGCGAAGCGGTACAGCAGCCTGCCGTGTCATAATAGAAGTTCCGATCACTCCAAGGCGTGTGCACCGAAATACCACGCTCCGTGCCATCTGAACTCGGCGAACGCCCTTTGAAGGTTGTCTGGTTGAGCACCGCACGAAGCTGCTGCCAATAGGCAACGGTGATCTTATCTTCAGCAGTGACGGCGTTGAAAAAATCGACCGAGGCGACCAACATGGCCTGCCCAGCCTGATCGCTTCCAAGATCGAGCGCAGGGCCATCATAGCCGTCTCCCGGACCGCTGATCACAGCATTACCGCGAAGCTCACCGACATGATCGCCGATATCACTGGTTGTTCCATTATTGAAGGTCCAGAGAGCGACCAAGCTCTCGGGAGGATCAGGCAACGAGCCAGGGCTGGCGGAATCCAATGGATCGGATCCTTGGGCAACCTCGAAGCCGTCAGGAAATTCATCCCCATCCGTGTCACGACTTGTCGGGCTCGTACCACGCGTCTTCTCGTCACTATCAGAGAGGCCATCACCATCAGTGTCGGCTGACAATGGATTCGTGGTGTCAGCGAGTTCATCCCCGTCATTCACACCATCCCCATCCGTGTCTGCCACGGTTGGATTGGTCTTTGCCGCCTGCTCGGCCAGATTGCTGAGGCCGTCACTATCCCCATCATCGTCAGCTCCCTGATCCAGGTTTCCGAAGAACCCGTTCTCGAAGAAGTCACTGAGGCCATCACCATCCAAATCGGAGCTAGGCGTTCCAAAGCCCGGCAAAAGCACGAAGTTCCCCGCATCAAAACTCGTCACATTTCCGAGCGCAGTATTGACGAAAAGTTCCACCTGGGCACCACCACCACGTTCGTAAAAGAACATCTCAAGATCATGCTCACCGACCGCCAGATCGATCGAGCCGAAGACATCCTGCGAGCCATGGGTTCCTGGATCTTCTGCGACTAAGGCGCCGTCGATGAAGAGCTGATTGCCGTCATCGGAATTCATCCCAAACGTGCGAACACCTGCTTCGGTCACATTGATCTTGCCAGTGACATGAATGCCAAAGTCCGAGCGATCACCGAAGGTTTCCCACAAGGCGAACGGCACCTCGTCATTGGGAAAATTTCCTTGAGCGCTGTCGCGGAAATTGATGAACGTGAAATTGCCCGCCACCTCTTCGGCAATCTGTGACTGGTCTTCTAGCGCCTCTTTAAAGGCTTCCATGCTACCAAACTCTACGCCATCGGCACCCTTGATCGTACGGACCAAGAACTCACCAAGCTTACTGTCAGAATCCAAAGGATCGGCCCCGAAGATGAGCTCTGATCCATCTGAACTGCCATCACCGTCGGTGTCGACTAACAAAGGATCCGTTTTCGTATCATTCACCTCACGGCCATCATTCAGACCATCGCCGTCCGTATCCGCTTTCAAGGGATCGGTATTGTGCGTGGTCGCCTCCGCATCATCCGTCAAGCCATCCAAATCCGTATCGACTGCGCCAACGGGCACAAGTTCTTGGCCAGGATTAGCAATGAGATAGGCAAGCTGATCTGTGTCGAGCGGGAAATCATACAGCTGCACGTCGTCCAGCGTCCCTTCGAATGGCAAGGCTCCTTCACCGAAAGCTCCGATGTAGAACGAACCCAAATCTTCAAACGCTCCAACATCACCGCTGCCGACTTCAACACCATCCACAAAGAACGTACCGACCTGAGCGATGCCATCGTAACGCATGGCCACATGATAGGTCGTGCCTGCCTGAATCCCGAGGCCTTCCGTTAGGAAGACCGCATCAGGATTGCCATCGATCTCACCAAACCACACAAACTCGCCATTGCCTTCGAGCAAACCGAAGACCGGATTCGCCTCGCCTTTGGCGAAGACCGTACGGAAATCACTAGCTCCTAGATCGCCCAACGAAGCGGGATTCATCCAAAGAGCCACGGTGAAACTACTCAAGCCACCCGATGGCAACGTGCTCACCGCCACACTAGAACCGCCGGCAAACGTGGCCGCCGTTCCCGTACCATCTTTGAGGCCAGCCTGCCCCAGGCCAACATTGCCCTGGAAAACACCGCCACGTCCCAAGCCTGTCGAATCCGCCACACCGTTCGCCGTGTCCGTTTCGTCCAAAGGATAGTGCGCGATCGGACCCACTGGATTCAGCACCGTCGCACGTACCGTGAAGTTGATGTCTTGGTCCTCGGCATCCGCGTCATTCGACTTGGCATTCATGGTCACGCTAAAGGAACCGAACGCGCCCTTGTTGTTGAAGCTCAGGACGAGGTCGCCAGTCGTATTCGGATCGAGCGAAGTTGGCGCAGAGACAAGCGTGAAGTTGTCCGTATCACCTCCAGTGATTTCCAACGAACTGATCGTGAGAACCTCCCCACCGTCTTCTGGCTTGATGGTGTTCTTGATCGTAAATTGAAGTTCCTGAGCGCTCGTTAGAGCCGGCAAGACACCGGCACTCAACGTCTGATCTGTGTTCAGGCTGATCCCAGGATTCGAGTTATCGAAGATCGTGATGACGGAATTGCTCGGGTCGGCAAGGGTCTTGATTTGCTCCTCACTGAGCGCCCCAGCGATTACTGCAAAGTCGTCGATGCGACCACCGTGGTTGTTCGCGCCATCTTGAGCGCTTCCGATAAAGAGATCCTGAAAGATATCATTGAATTCGCCCGTGTTCTCGCTCTCGATCAGCAGCTCACCGTTTGCCCAGAGTTGTTTCGTCGCCTTGTTCTTGATGAACGAGAAATGAATCCATTCGTCCTCGTAAGGAAGATCCGATGCATCGATATTCGTCCGCTGGGTCCCTGCATCGCAGCAGCCACCCGAGGTATCGAAATAGATGCTTCCATTACTCCATGGTGTGTGTGCCTGCGCAGCGCGATCCATGCCTTCTGCTCGTGTCCAGAAAGCCGATTGGTCTCTTATGGGCTCATCCCACTTCTGCCAGAAGACGAAAGACAGCTGATCTCGGGCGCCGCCCTTATTCATAAAGCCGGCCTTACTCTCTTCCTCGCCGACAATGGCCACCGTGCTGCCCGCCTCGATAAAATTCATGGACGTTCCACCGTCCCCGCGTCCTTCGCCATAGGTGGCCGTAATGATCTCGCCTTCGATCCCGGCGACTTCATCTATCGCCACATCAGGGGTTTCCGAGTCGTCAAATTTCCACCAAGCGAGGAGCTCGATGTCGCCGACGTCTTGGGCTTGGGAGACTAGCATCGATAGGCTCATCGCCATCGATCCGATCAGTAATTTCAGAGTGAATCTGGGTTTCATATAGGGTTGGTTGAGGTTTTAGGTAGTGATCAGGATATTAAAAGGATAGGTGGTCCGACGCCAGCTCCAATTCCGTTGTCAGGAAGGCTCTTCCACGCTCTCGAACGGAAAGTTCTCGCGGGTCATGGGAGGAATCAAGCCCTCATCGGCCCAATAGATTCGAGTGGACCCCGCCGGTGCGAGCCAGCGCATCACTTCCTCACTTTCAGGAAGTGCTTCGAGTTCTTCATAGCCAGAGTCGATCCGCACTACCTCCGCCGTTCCGTCAGGATCCATGCGGATCACATAGCCCCTATCGGATTCCAAGTAAAAGGTCACCACCGGCACTTCTGGCAGATCCTCACCGAGGCGCGACCCCGTCTTCGCCCAATGCATGTCTCTGACGATGTCCCAATTCATTTCGTCGGAACTGACACGCAATTCGATGAGGCTGTCGAAGTGACCACGTAAGAATGGTAGAACGGACTTGTCCACCGGATCGCGAGGCAACAGGCGCGTGATCACACTGGCGAGCTTCCGCGCATTGTCACCTTCACACTTTGGGGCGAGTTCACGACAGACAAGGAGAAACAACTCGCGGACATCGCGCCCAAACTGCTTGTCCTGATTCGTACGGACGGAGTCCTCCAAACGGGAGACCTGAGCCGTGACGTCTGCATCTTGCCGCGCACTCACGATGATCTCAGCAATGGTGACAAACAACTCTAACAACGTCTTGTGATCCCCCGCTAGATCAAGAGATCCAAGCTCTACCTTCAAAGCGCTCAGATCGTCGAGACCACCATCATCGAGCACCTGAGCAATCGCTTCCTTTGCAAGAAGTCGACCATATTGAGGCCGGAAGACCGGAGCCTCTTCAGGCTTCATCGCCTCCAATTCACGTCCCAAGTCTGAGGCTGCCTGGTGGAAATGATGGCCTGCTTGCCGCGCCCCATCATCAGCAAAGAGATAACAATCTCCCAAACGCTCACTGTTGTTGTAATAGCGTCCATACCAGTCCCGCTGCGCTGACGGTGTGCGGTTCACGCGCTGTCGCATCTCATTGAGCGATTTCCGAACCCGTTCGTAACCCGCGATCGCTTCATCCGTATGCCCTGAATAACGTTGGCACATGGCCAGCGCGAGTTCGTCGTGTTGCTGGTGTAACTGAGTGGTCAACGATGGATCAGCTGCAATCTCCAGCCAGCGCTGCCGAGAATCAATCGCTCCCTTGAAGGCAATGAGGCCATCTCCCAACTTCCAATCGTCCATGTAGAGCCACCCGAAACGTTGTAAAATGTAAGTCATCAGCGGGTGACCCGCTTCCACTCCAGCATCTTCCAAGACAAGCTTGGCATCGAGTAGCGCTTGCTCGGCCTCTTCCCAAGCTTCGAAGCGCCGGCAGGCATCCGCCTTTCCTGCCAGACAGGCCACCTGAAAGAATGGCACCTCCAACGCGCTCACTGATACCATCGCCCTATCATAAGCCTCCACCGCATCTTCATTGCGACCACTCGTTGCATAACTCCGGGCAAGATCAGAATAACAAAGACCTATCAATGCCTGCTCAGAAACATCTGCCCGATAACCTCGGATGGCATCCCGATAATAAGCCTCCGCCACACTCACATTTCCCAAGTGATGCGCAAGGTTCGCCCGAGTATGTTGCCAGGCAGGATCCGCCCGGCCCAATTCCTCCGGAATGAGCAGCAGAACTTCATCCGCTTTCAAGGATCGTTTGAGCAATCCTTCTAACACCTCACTCAGAATAGAATCCGTCGTCGTCTCACTCAATTTTCTCACGGCTTGGACCACGTGTGCCTCGAATGCCTGCACATCTTCGGCCGTCTGCGGTAGGCCTAACAAATCTGCATCCGTGAGCCGTTGACGCACGGGCGGGATCAGGTAGGGCATGTCTTCAAACCACCAAGGCCCTTTCAAAGCAGGCAACGTCGTCATTCGAACGTCCGACGAGACCTGTGCTTTGCGAGATTTGGCAAAGAAAGCGCCCAATGCCACCACCGCGAACAAGGCTGCCAACCACCCGAGCCAACGGTTCTTTGAGGCCGCCTTCGGTATCTGCAATGCCGGTCGAAAAGTGGCCGAGGAATCCATTACCGTGACCGCTAAATCATCGGCTTCTTCCTCTATCAGAGCAACGGGTGGTGGACGTAGCCAACTATCATCTTTGCTCGATCCGCTCGTGATCGAAGTCGTCCGTTCCAAAGCCATGAGATCCGTCTCCAACTCACTAGCATCACCATAACGCTTATCAGGATTCGGTGCCAAGCACTTACGGACAATGTCATCGGCGCGCTTGTCTACCGAAGTCTTTGTGGAGGGCAACTCGATCATTCCTGACGGAACCTCAGACGTGAGCAACTCATAGAAGATCATGCCAAAGGCAAAGATGTCCGCACGATGATCGATGTCATCCGGACGCTCCCACTGTTCC
>JBLHHN010000114.1:0-16168 GCA_047616785.1 Verrucomicrobiales bacterium | reverse complement strand
CTTTACGTTGTCGTCTACTGCGGACGTGGCGAAGCCGAACTGTTCATCAAGGAATGCAAGCATGGGTTGGGCAGCGATACGAGCCCCTGTCAGAAAGCGACGGCCAACCAGTTCCGGCTGCTTCTGCGCGCGGTGACCTACGCGATCCTGCATCGCTTTCGGAGCACCGTGTTGAAAGGAACGAAGTGGGAACGGAAGACCTTTGCCGAGATCCGACTACGGCTCTTCAAGGTCGCTGGGCGAGTTCAAGTCATGAAGACGAAGGTGCGCCTCCATTTGGCTACGGCACTGGAAGCATCGCACCGAGTGATCTGGGAACGCTGCGTTCAGCCCTCTTTGCAGTGAGAACCGGCCCAGGCTGAGCCTTCCAGCCGTTAAAAAATGGAGGTGAGTGTCCCTCGGTGTGCCCTGATGGCTCGATCATAGGCTCTGCAGACTGCTTCACGGCCTCCGGAACGGCTTTGCGGGCCTCGGCATGCCCCCTATCACGAGCACTACTATCTGATCGGCACCCAATGTTACTCACACTACCCTACGTGAATAGGACAGGCTAAACGGCCACCTTGGGGATCGCGCTGAGCAGGGTCTTTGTGTAGTCGTGCTGAGGATCTTTCATGATCTCATCGGCAGGACCACTTTCCACGAGCTTCCCTTTTTCCATGACGGCAATGCGATCAGCGATGTAGTGCACGACGGATAGGTCATGCGAAATGAACATCATGGTGAGGTTCAGATCCTTTACTAAGTTCGTGAGGAGATTGAGGATCTGGCTCTGGATGGAGACATCCAAGGCACTGACAGGTTCATCAGCGATGATCAACTTGGGGTCTGGAGCGAGCGCGCGTGCGATGGCAATGCGTTGACGTTGACCACCGCTGAACTCGTGCGGGTACTTCTTCATGAAGCGCGGAGCGAGCCCGACTTTCTCCATGAGTTCGCCGACACTCGTTCCGAGTGTGTCGCCAGCAAGCTCGGGATGACGGGTGCGGAGGGCTTCTCCCAGCGTGCTGGAGATGGTCATGCGAGGATTGAGCGAAGCGTAAGGGTCTTGAAATACCATCTGAAAGTTCAAGCGCTCCTTACGCACTTCGTCAGGCGAGAGCCCGCTGAGATCGCGGTCTTCCAAATAGATGCTTCCACTCGTCGGAGGCACGAGTTGCATGATGGTGCGACTCAAGGTCGACTTGCCGCAGCCGGATTCGCCGACGAGTCCAAGGATCTCGCCGCGAGCGATCTCAAAAGACACGTCATCGACAGCTTTGATCAGCTGATGCTTGGTTCGGAAATGGGTGCAAAGATTCTCGACGCGTAACATGAAGTAATTTGTTAGTCTTTTAAATCAATCTCTCCAGCCTGCCTGCGTGTGCACGCGGATTGATGCTCTTCCTGAACGTCCCTCAATTCAGGTTTCGTGTTCTGGCAGGCTTCTTTCGCGAAATCACAGCGAGGCGCGAAACTGCATCCAGGGATAGGTTTGGTGAGATCCGGTGGTAGGCCTTCAATGGTGTAAAGTGGGGAGCCTTTCGTCTGCATGGCAGGGATAGATTTCTGCAAGGCGCGTGTGTAAGGGTGCTCAGGATTGCTGAACAAACGAGCGGTGGGCGCACTTTCGACGATCTTCCCTGCATACATCACATTCACATGATCACAGACATTGGAGACCACGGCCAAGTCGTGCGTGATGAAGATCACGGCGGTTCCTAGGGTGCGCTGCCTGTCTTTGATAAGATCCAGGATTTGCTTCTGCACGGTCACGTCCAAGGCGGTCGTGGGCTCATCAGCAATGAGGATCTCCGGTTTGGTGATCAACGCCATGGCGATCATGACTCGCTGGCGCATGCCGCCAGAAAACTCATGGGGGTAAGAGCGGATGCGCTCACTGGCATCAGGAATGCCGACCTCTTCCAAGGACTCGATGGCGCGGTGCAGAGCTGCTTTCTTGTCCATGCGTTCGTGAATGAGCAAGGGTTCCATCAACTGCGTGCTGATCCGCAAATAAGGATTCAGCGAAGTCATGGGATCCTGAAAGATCATGGAAATGCGTTTTCCTCGCACTTGTCGCAGCTCCTCCTCCGATGCATTGAGTAAATCCAAGTCTCCGAGCATCGCGCGGCCACCCTCAATCTTGCCGGGAGGCATGGGGATGAGCCCTAACAGACTGTAGCATGTGACCGACTTGCCACAGCCAGACTCACCGACGATGCCAATGGTCTGTCCTTTCTCTAAAGAGAATGAGACGCCATCCACGGCGCGGACAATGCCGTCACGGGTGTGGAAGTGAGTGCGGAGATCTTCTACCTTTAACATAACCAAAGAGGGGGAACCGCGAATGGACGCGAATAGATGCGAGTAATGCTAGGAAGGTTAAAGCACGATAAGTTCATTCGTGGTTAGTCCTTTGAAGTCTTGGGATCGAGGGCGTCCCGAAGCCCGTCTCCGAGGAAGTTGAGAGAGAAGATGGTGACGGAGAAGAAGAGGGCCGGGAAGACGAGGAGCCAGGGGTCACTGTACATCCGGTCGGCGCCTTCTTTGATGAGGGAACCCCAGGAGCTGTTCGGTGGTTTGACGCCGAGGCCGAGGAAGCTGAGGACGGCTTCCAGGCGCATGACGGAAGGCACGGTGAGTGTGGTGTAGACAATGATAGAGCCAAACACATTGGGAATGAGATGGCGGAAGATGATGCGGCGATGACTGAGGCCTAACGAAACAGCGGCTTCGACGAATTCTTGTTTCTTCAGGGTGATGATCTGGCTGCGGACGATGCGTGCCATGGTCAGCCATTCGACAAAGCCAATGGCGAAGAAGAGCAAGAGGAGGTCAGGTTCGAAGACTTTGGACTTTTGTTTGAGGCTTTGCAGGAAATCGATGTTCTGCAAGGTATCACTGAAGAGCGCGGTCAGGATGATCACGATCAGCATGAAGGGCAGGGCGTAGAGCACATCGACGATGCGCATCATGATCGCATCGGTGCGGCCACCGATGTAGCCGGCGATGGCTCCGTAAGAGACGCCGATGATCAGGGACACCATGGTGGCGATGAATCCAACGATGAGGGAGACCTGCCCGCCGTAGAGAATACGCGAAAGGATATCGCGGCCGAGATGCTCGGAGCCGAGCAGATAGTCTTTGTTCGGGGGAAGCGATTTGGAATCGAGATGGGTGGTGTTGGGATCTTGGACGCCGAAGAAGGGGCCGATGAAACAAAGGAAAACGATGAAGAAGAAGAAGAACAGACTCACCATGGCGAGTTTGTTCTTCTTCAACCGAAGCCAAGCGTCTTTCCCGAGGGAAGAGCCTTTTTCAATGTGATCGAGTGCTGAATCCATGATGTCTGCGCGGCGTGCTGGTTAGGCTTCTGCGGTGGTAGAGGCACCCCGCTGTCGCGGATTGAGCCAGGCTAGGAGGATGTCAGACAAGAGATTGGTGAGGAGAATAATAACGCCGAAGGTGGCCACGCAGCCTAATAAAAGGGGTGTGTCGCGATTTGTCACGGCGCGGATGAAGTGGGTGCCGAGTCCGGGCAACTGGAAAACGGACTCCATGACGAACGAGCCACCGATGAGAGCGGCGACGGCGGGGCCGATGTAGCCGACGACGGGGACGAGCCCTCCTTTCACGGCATGCATGAGAATGACGCGTGTTTCCGAAAGCCCTTTGGAACGCGCGGTGCGGATGTAGTCTTGTGAGAGTGTCTCTAACATGCCCGCACGCGTGAGTCGCGCGAAGTAGGCTCCGTAGAAGAGTCCGAGGGTGAGGCCGGGGAGGATCCAGTTCACGCTGGGGGTCTCCCAACCGAGGGCCGGAAGCCAATTGAGTTTGATGCCGATGACGATGGAGAGAAATGGGCCGATGACGAAGGTGGGCAGGCAGATGCCGATCAATGCTAGTCCCATGAGGCTGTAGTCGGTTCCAGTGTTCCGTTTGACCGCCGAGAGGATGCCGATGGGGATTCCAATGGCGAGCGCAAAGACGAGTCCGGCGCATCCGACCATGAAGGAGACGGGAAATGACATGGCGATGACGTCATTGACGGTAAAGCCTTTGTTTCCAAAGGAGGGGCCAAGATTGAGCGTGGCGAAGTGCCACATCTGCTTGGCGTACTGCACGAGCACAGGCTTATCCCTGCCGTAATAGGCGTCCATCTTCGCCAAGACATGTGCCGGGATGGCTCGGTCATTCTGGAACGGATTGCCAGGAGCCAATCTGGCGAGGATGAATGTGATTGTTAGGATGCAGAAGAGGACGAGAATGGCCTGCAACAATCGGGAGAGGATGAATCGAGCCATGATAGAGCGGGCCTAACTATTGAGCGGAGAGGTCGATGTGTTTGAAAGGATGGTTGTCGAGTATGAGAGGATCCCAATGCTTGACGTGAGGATGCACGAGGGTGGTGCGCGTGTACCAGTAAATGGGGATGCAAGGCATGTCTGTGAGGAGGATCGTTTCTGCGGTCTGAAGGATCTTTTGTCGAGCCTCAGGTGTGGGTGCTAGGGCGGCATCCTTGAGCAGCTGGTCGTATTCTGGGCTGGACCATCCTGTTTCATTGTTGCTGTCTCCGGTGCGCCACATGTCTAGGAATGTGGTAGGATCGACATAGTCACCGATCCAAGCATGCCGACCGATCTGGTATTGCATGCTGTGAAGGGTCGCGAGGTAGACTTTGAATTCCTGGTTGAGAAGGCCGATGGACTCGATGCCAAGATTCTTCTTCCACATGTCCTGAATCGTTTCCGCGATGGCGCGGTGCGTTTCCTGCGTGTTGAATAACATCTCGATTCGCGGAAGGCCTTCTCCATTGGGATAGCCCGCTTCGGCTAAGAGCTCGCGCGCTCTTTCAGGATCGTATTTGACCATGTTAGGCGGCGTGTAGAGTCCTTTGATCGGCGGGGTGAATCCATAGGCGGGTCCCTGTCCTCCAAGCGTGACGTTCTCGACGATCTTCTTTCGATCGATTGCCAGGGAAAGCGCTAGACGTAATTTTGGATTGTCGAGCGGTGGCTTCTGAAGATTGCATTTGTAATAGTAGATGCCTGCGTAGGGATCGAGTCGCAGCGGTTTGGGATCATTCTTTCGATACCAATCGATCATGTTCGGCGGCATGGTGTAAGTGAGATGCAGCTGACCATCGCGGAAGGCGCGTTCCTCAGTGAATTCGCTGACGATGTGAAAGAACTGGATCTCGTTTAACTTCACGGTCTTGGCGTCCCAGTAGTGTGGGTTGCGATCGACGACGACAGACTTGTTGATCTTCCAAGACTTGAGTTTGAAGGCGCCATTGCTCACGTGATTCCCCGGACGCTGCCAAAGGGTGAAGGGCACGGTCATGGGATCGCCTTCTGTGTTGTTCTCTTCGAGTGCTAGCTTCCCAAACTTCTCAATGGTCGGCGGATGCACAGGGAACCAGCTGGCGTGCTTGGTCACTTGAGGGAAGAAGGAGGTGGATTGAGCGAGCGTGCACTGGAGCGTGTGGTCATCGAGCGCTTTCACGCCGACTTCGGAGAAATCCGTGATCTCTTCGCGGTTGTATTTCTCTCCGTTCTTGAGGAAATAGAGCATGCTTGAATAAGGCGAGGCGATGTCCGGCGAAAGCATGCGCTGATAGGAATAGACGAAATGATCTGCGAGCACGGGATCTCCGTTAGACCATCTAGCATTGTCCCGGAGATGAAAGGTCCAGACGGTGTAGGCTTCATTTGATTCCCATCGCTCGGCGACGCCGGGGCTATCGGCGCTGTCATCGGACGGATGAAACGTGACAAGGCCTTCGAAGAGCGAACGGAGGATATTGGAGTCGGGGACACCGCTGACGAGATGCGGGTCGAGTGCTTGCGGGTCTCCTCCGTTGCCATGGAGTAGGACCTTGTTTCGCAATGCCCATTCGACGCGGCTTTCGCGTTTGCACGAGACCAAGGACAAAAGGATGATCAGCAGGAGCTCGACTTTGGGTGTCCATGTCGAACGGTATTTGGCGGGAGGTGATGGCTGCATCGTGTGGTCTGAGAAAGAGTAGGGTGGATCAAAGAGGCGATCAACGAGAAAGCCTGGCTAGGTTTTCCGTTTCATGCGGGCTTGGGTGCCTTCTTCAAACTTGAGGCCCCAGTGCATCATGAATCGGAGGATCAGGCGAAGCCCCTCTCCCTTCTCTGTAAGATGATAGGTGTGTCGTTTGATGCCGGGTGCGATGGGACGTTTCTCCACGATGTTGTGTTTCTCCAAGCGCAGGAGTCGCTCGGTGAGGATGTTGGTTGGGATGCCTTCAGGGGATTTAGCAAACTCCTTGAATCGTGTGTGTCCAAGGAGCAGATCGCGGACCACAAGCAATGACCATTTGTCTCCAAGGATGTCGAGTGTGCAGGAAACGGGGCAGGGCGATCGGCGTTCCAGGGAGGGCATGCAGCATTTCTCTCATAAACGCTTGCAATTCGCCAGTGTGTTTACTTGTTATTTGCAAGTAAATGAACAACGACTCACCGCAACTTGCATCCCCTGGAGCTGGGCTTCCCTGGCTAGAACTCCGTCTCGTGCGTCTTCGATTTGGGATGCTGCGAAAGCGCATGAGTCGAGTCGAGATTGATGCGTTGCTCGAGTCTGAGTGCTTCAGAGTCCTTGCGCTTGTCGATCAGTGTGATTCTGGAAAACGGATGGAACCGGTGCTGATCAAGCGTGTGCGCGGTTTGGAAGATAGCAGCCGGTTTTGGTCGGTTTATATGACGTTGGATCACTTGCGAATCGTGCAGAATCTTATTGTTAGGGTGATTTGCGCGCTGACACATGAGAAAGCACATGTCCTTCAGCCGGTATCGACTGCGGAAGTGAAACCTGATCCTAAGGCAGGTGAGAATTCGGTGGCTGACTTTGAGGAGTCAGTGAGTCTCATTCAAAAGACGATCGCAGCGATTCCTCACTTAAACACAGAGATGCGTCAAGCTCACCCGTGGTTTGGTCCTTTGGATGTGGCAGGATGGCATGTCTTGGCGGCATTGCACCTGCGGATCCACCGGGTGCAATTGGAAAGGATTCTGGCAGGATTAGGCTAAAGGACTCTCAGGCGACCCAGAGGCTGTCTCCGTAGCGCTCGCGGGCGCGATCGATCAGGCCCTTGCGATCAGTCCGCTCTTTGAGGAGTGCGAACAGGGCGGATCCAGAGCCGGTCATGGCTGCGGCCTGGACTTCAGGTTGCTCTAACAACCAGCGTTTGGTCTCGCCGATGATGAGGAATTTGGCGAAAGCAGGTCGTTCGAGATCGTTGGTGATGGTCCCCCATGGCATGTTCTGAGCGGCGTAGGGGAGTCCAGGGATTTCTTTTGAGTTGGCCCAGTGTCGGTAGGCCCAAGGGGTCGGTATCTCTAACGGATGTCGCAAGAGAAGGAGGTCCAGCCTCCAGGGGAAATCGATCGGCTCCAGGATTTCGCCGCGACCACGGCACCAGGCTGTCTTGCCTGCGATGAAGAAGGGAATGTCAGAGCCGAGTTCGGCGGAGAGTTCTTCGAGGCGTTGATCGGAGATGCCGAGTTCGTAAAGTTCGCGTACCGCTTTGAAAGCAGCGGCGGCATCGCTACTCCCACCGCCGAGGCCTGCACCAGAGGGCGTGCGTTTCTCTAAGTGAACGTGCAGTGGAAGGGGGCTCTTGGTTTCGCGTTCTAACAAACGTATGGCGCGAATGACGAGGTTGTCGTCCGTTTCCAGATCTTCGCGCGAACAGGTGAAGCGAGTCCCGCTCTGTTGTTTGGAGATTGTCAGGGTGTCGTGCAGGGCGACAGGCGTCATCAAGGTTTCCAGATCGTGGAATCCGTTCTCACGCTTGCCGAGGATGCGCAGATTCAGATTGATCTTGGCGGGGGCTTGGATCTCGATCATGTGCTCTAGCGGTAGCCGAGAAGGGCGAGCATCCTACCTGTGAGGCCCTTTTCTCTTCGGTAAGAGTAGAATCGATCAGGATCACTGGCGGTGCAGATCTGCTCGTCGTGGATCTGCTCGCTGGGCACGCCCGCATCGGCGGCTTGGGCACGAATTGTCGCGGCGAAATCGATCTCGTAGTGCGGTGGGCGGATGCAAGGACTGAGCTGAACGATCAGGTCCTGAGGGGGGGAGTCGAAGTGGTTCGCCATTTCCGTGATGGCCTTGCCGAGGATGTTGGCTTCAGAGCCGCATTTGCCTGAGTGGAGTAATGCCAGAGCTTTCTTTGCGGGATCGACGACGGAAATGGCGCAGCAGTCTGCGACCATGATGGCGAGGAGAACGCCGGGTGTGTTGGTTAGAAGACCATCTACGACAGGCAAGGCTTCAAGCCCACCCAGAGGTTGGGTGACGATGGCAAGTCCGGTGCCGTGCGTTTGCTCGGCTGTCTGCAACTGTTCCCATGCGAAGCCAAGGTGTTCGGTGCCTCGGCGGTAGGTGTCAGCGAGCCTTTCGATGGCATCCATTTTAGGGACGGCCACATCAATAGCGATATCCCGACACAGAAACGCATGCGCCAGGTCGGCACATGCGTTCAAAGTCTCGTGCTCTATGTAAGAGAGCTTTGAAGTGGGATCCATGGGCGCACGCTAGCTAGCGTGCGACGGCAGTTCCAGCAAACGAATCTGAGAGCTTCCCATAGGTTTCGATGAAGCTGTGCTTTTCGTTCTGATCGAGATTAGACATAAGGTCGACAAGATTGCCGACGATATCGTCTCTCATACGCTCGACGAGATCGATGCCCTTGCGGGTGATTTGAACCATGACTTTGCGGCGGTCGTCTGAAGCGTGAAGCCTCTGGACGTAACCAAGTTTCTCAAGCCGATCCACCAAGCCTGTAGCGGCAGCTGTGGAATGCCCCATCTTCTTGGAGATGCTTGTCATCGTGAGATAATCCTCGTTGGCGAGGTATCCGAGAAGAAAGAACTGGGCAAAGGAGACGCTCCCTTTGTTAAGCTCTTTCGATAAGTTTAGTAGGAAGGAGCGCTGTGTGAACATGATGAAGTCGGCTAGTTTGCCGGCATCACGCCTCACTGCTTCTTGCTCGTCTGTCAGTACCTGCATAGACATTGGTGACTAGTTCGAGTTATTAAATTCAACAGTTTTCATAAACCACATAGGTAGGCTCTTTCGACTAAGTTGTTCGGATCTTATTATGATCCAGGTTATTAACAATTTGTAAATCTTTCTTTTCTGTGTGCCTTGCTTTTGTGAGTCTCACTTTTGATTTGGGCTTGGTGGTTCTGAGAAGAAGTCAGGAGTGAATTGATATTCTCGGTTTGGCTTTTATGGTAATTCGAGATAAATATGTTAAATCGACGTTAAATCAAGCTTAAAATGTAAGACAAGTGGGGGAAATTGCTTAAGCGATCTTAGAGACCGATCAGCGGAATGGTCGCTTTACGCGGTAAGCGGGGCTATGAAAAGATTAAAACTTTGAAAATGTTTGTTTCTCTTAAATTAATTTAGAGTTCAGATTTCGGCAGGGTTGGCCCGATTTCTTAGACGGCGAGATGATTTCACGATCGAGGTTTCTGCGATGTGGGGTGAGCTGCCCTTCTTAATCCTCAGTGAAGGCCGGTAGCGGATGTGGTTAACGAACTAGAAATCGAGAACCCAAACGCCACTTTTAGACCCTGAAAGTGGCCCAAGCGGGCGAATCATCTTCGATTCGCGATCTTGGGAAAATTTGCACCCCTGATACCTCTAGGTGCCCTTGGAGAGGTTAAAACCATTCGCCTTCGAGGGAAACCTGTGGTAAGTTTTCAGTCCTATGGCTACAACTAGAAGAACACGTTTCTCTCGTCGCATTCCCGATCATGTCACTGATGAAATCGTCAACGTCATGAAAGTGAATACAGAGTTTCTGCCATTCAATGGACTGTTTGTGTCCGTTTATGAGAACCTCAAAGAGAAGAACGCCGTCAGTGGAGGCGAAGAAATGCTGCGTCTAAGGGCGTATGAAAAGCTCCAGAACTTGGTGACCCGCGGATTGGCTGAGAAAGAAGGCCGAAAGTATCGCGGCACCAGCAGGATCCATGAAGCTTCCAGTGAATATCTGGCAGCTCAGGCAGAGAAGATGCAGCAGAAGGCTGCTTCGTAGTTCGGACTTGTTCAAAAAATTACCCTCCCTAAACTCGCTGGAGTGCCTCAACACGCTTCGGCCACCGACTCGGAGACCTTGTGGTTGACGATTTGGTGATTTCCTCTTAACAGCACTTAATCCTGAGACCTCCGTCATGGAGTTCTTGGGATTAAGTGCTTTCCATTTCAGGACATGAGTTCCGATTATCTTCCCATCCTCATTCAGATCCTCATTGCCAGTGGTTTCGCTGCTGGCACGCTCCTGTTCAGCGTCATCGCGGGCAAGAGTGCGAAGCGATCGGCCATGAAAGATTCCGCCTACGAGTGCGGGATGCTCCCTATCGGGGAGGCACAGCCTCGATTTAGTGTGAAGTTCTATCTGGTGGCGATGCTCTTCGTCATTTTCGATATCGAGGTGGTCTTCATGTATCCTTGGGCTGTCACGTTCAATGAGCTGGTTGTGCGGGATGGCGTGACCATCGCCTTTTACAGCATGCTCAGTTTCGTGGGCATCCTCTTCGTGGCTTATCTCTACGCTCTTAAGAAGGGAGCGCTTCGCTGGAGCGATTGATTTTACGATGATTGTCCATCTCGTGCTGTTTAAGCTCAAGCCTGAGGTCGATGAGGCCAAGCTTGAGGAGATGATCCAAGCCACCCGGACCCAGTTGGCGGCTATCTCAGTCGTCTTAGATGTCCGTGCAGGAAGAAACGTGGATCCTTCGAGCGATTGGCCCTTCTTTCTTTCGGTCGAAGTCGAATCGATCGAGACCTTGGCCATCTATCGGGACGATCCTCTCCACGTGGCTTATGTGGATCAAGTGATCAAGCCCTACACTACGGAGCGGCAGGCGCTGGATTACGTCACGTAGGTTTTGTAGGTCGGCGACAACGGGCGAGCGCCTCTAGCTCCGCGCGTCCATGGGGATCCATGGCTGAGGTGGCTCCGCGCCGATGTAATCGGTGAGGGGGCGGTAGAGGCGATTGTCGTCCAGCTGTTCTAAGACCTGGGCCGTCCACCCTGCTGCGCGGGAAATGGCGAAGATCGGGGTGAAGAGATCCGTTGGGATATCCAGAGAGTAATAGACGGTGGCTGAGTAGAAATCGACGTTTGCCTCGAGCTTCTTCCGATCACGCATGATCTCGGCGATACGCTCCGACATGCGGATCCATTTGGGTTCGCCGAGGTCTTCGGTCAATTTGATGGCCATCTTGCGAAGATGGGGCGCGCGAGGATCGAGCACCTTGTAGACCCGATGGCCTATGCCCATGATCTTTTCTTTCTTGGCCAAGCGTTCCTCGACCCAGGCGTCGACCTTATCTTCGTCGCCGATTTCTAGGAGCATCTTGATCACGCCTTCGTTCGCGCCGCCATGCAGGGGGCCTTTCAGGGTGCCAATCGCCGAGGTGATCCCTGAATAGATATCACTCAAGGTCGCAACGGTCACGCGTGAGCTGAACGTTGAGGCGTTCATCCCATGATCCGCGTGAATGATGTAGCCCACGTCCAAGGTGCGAGTCGCGGCAGCGCTAGGCTCTTGGCCAGAGATCAGATAGAGGAAATGACCGGCTTCGCTGAGATCCGTGCGAATGGCAGGAAGTTCTTTTCCCTGACGGGCGCGGTGATAGTAGGCGACCATGAGGGGGATCTTGGCGACTATGCTAAGAGCGCGCTCTTCGTTCAGAGTGCGATTCTGATGGTCTTCACGGGTGTCGTAGAGCCCGAGCATGGAGACGCCGGTGCGTAGGACGTCCATGGGTCCAGCGTCTTTCGGCGCCGATGTCAGGAAATCGATCACGCCTTGAGGCAATGATCGCTGCGCACGCAGAGACCCGGTCAGCTCGGCAAGTTCGCTTTTGTTAGGGAGTTTGCCTCGGTGCAGGAGGTAAAGAACTTCCTCGAAGGTGGCGTTCTCGACGAGATCGTCGATCGTGTAGCCAAGATAGCTGAGCTTTCCTTCTAGTCCTTCGACTTTGCTCAACTTCGATTCGTTGGCGATGATTCCTTCCAGTCCTTTAGCAACTACTGACATAACAAGCTTCTTCGATTTCTTCTAAGTTCGTGGGCTTAGGTTAGATGCCCATGTGTTTGAGCAAGGTTGCTCCCATGTTGGAGGGGCTGTCGGAGACGGCAATGCCGGCATCTAACAGAGCCTCTTTCTTGGCCGCGGCTGTTCCTTTGCCGCCTGAAATAATCGCTCCTGCGTGGCCCATGCGGCGTCCAGGAGGGGCTGTGGCGCCAGCGATGAACGCGGCCACAGGTTTGTCGCAGTTCTCTTTGATCCACGCGGCAGCTTCTTCTTCTTCCGTGCCGCCGATCTCTCCGATAAGGATGAAAGCATCCGTATCCGAATCTTCGGTGAACAACTGCGCCGCCTGCTGGTGGGTCATCCCGTGAATGGGATCGCCACCGATGCCGATGCAAGTGCTTTGGCCAAGACCCGCCGAGGTGATTTGCCAGACGGCTTCGTAAGTCAGCGTGCCGGAGCGAGAAATGACACCAATGCGTCCGGGCTTATGGATGTAGCCTGGCATAATGCCAATCTTGCATTGATCCGGAGTGATAATGCCAGGGCAGTTAGGCCCAATGAGGACAGATTTGGAATGGCAGGTGGCCGCTTTCACGCGCATCATGTCCATCACAGGAATGCCCTCGGTGATGGCGACGACGAGTTCGATCCCTGCGTCAAACGCTTCTAAGATCGAGTCCGCGGCAAATGCCGGTGGCACAAAGATCATCGTCGCATTACAGCCAGTCTCCTTGCGCGCTTCCGCAACCGAATCATAGACCGGTACGCTGTCTTCAAATTTCTCTCCACCGCGACCAGGAGTCACGCCTGCGACGACGTTGGTCCCATATTCCATGCATTGCTGCGTGTGAAACGTTCCCGACTTGCCGGTGATGCCCTGCACAAGCAGGCGCGTGTTCTTGTCTACCAATACAGCCATATAATCTCCTTAAGCAGCATTCGCGGCCTCAACCGCTTTGCGGGCAGCGTCTCCTAAATCGTCTGCCGTGATGAGGGCGAGCCCAGATTCATTGAGTAGTGCGCGTCCTTGCTCCACATTGGTGCCTTCGAGACGAACGATGAGCGGAATGTTCAAATCGACCGTCTTGGCCGCATTGATGATGCCTTGCGCGATCACATCGCACTGCATGATGCCACCAAAGATGTTCACCAAGATGGCTTTGACCTTCGGGTCATCGACCAGGATACGGAAGGCCTCTTTGACCTGGCTTTCGGTCGCGCCGCCACCCACATCGAGGAAGTTGGCAGGGTCACCACCGGAATTCTTGATGATGTCCATGGTGGACATGGCAAGGCCAGCGCCGTTGACCATGCAGCCAATATCTCCATCGAGTCCGATGTAATTGAGATCAAACTTGGAGGCCTCGACTTCGCGCGGGTCCTCTTCTTCTGGATCTCTCATTGCAGCAATGTCAGGATGGCGGAAGAGCGCGTTGTCATCGAAATTGAACTTCGCATCCAGCGCAAGCACTTGGCCATCTGGTGTGAGAACGAGAGGGTTCACTTCCACCATTGAGCAATCGCATTCAATGAACAGCTTGTACATTGATAGGAACAGCGAAGAGGCCGAGCGAATCTGCTTCCCAGTGAATCCAAGTTGGCTCGCCAACTTGCGTGCCTGATAGGGCTGAAGACCGAGCATCGGATGGACGGTCTCCTTAAAAATCTTCTCCGGGTGATTCTCCGCGACATCCTCGATGTCCACACCGCCTTCAGTGCTAGCAATGATCGATGGGCGCTCTGTCTCGCGATCCATGAGGATGGCGAAGTAGTATTCCTTATCGATATCGACGGATTCAGCGATAAGGACCTTACGGACAAGCTTGCCTTCCTCGCCAGTCTGGTGCGTTACCAGCACTTGTCCGAGCATTTGTGAAGCGAGTTCTTTCGCTTTCTCAGGGGTCTCGGCGAGATGCACGCCGCCTTTAAACCCATTCTTAAAGGTGCCTTTGCCTCGTCCTCCTGCATGGACCTGGGCTTTCACAACCGTTTTCTCCACACCCAACGCCTCGCAGGCGGAAAGTGCTTCTTCTGCGGTTGATACAGCTTCCCCTCGTGGGGTAGCCACTCCGAATTTTTCAAATAAGGCCTTCGCCTGATACTCGTGAATATTCATGCCGATTGTAAGGCGCACGGACCCTTCTGGGAGGGGCGAGCGGTCGGCAAATTAGGGGGCTGACCTATGACCGTCAAGGTCGATTTCCCAAGCATTCCTGGATCGAATCTCCTGCAGTGACACGCGCGTGAGTTGGCGTTCTAAAAACTCAATCCTGTTCCGGTGCATTCACGACCGAAGCCACTTGGCTTTCGCGAATGACGAACGAGTCGCCTCCCTGGGCTTCGCCACTGTAGTATCCCGTGGCATCATTGAGGCTCGGCCAGTCTCTTGCAGAAATCTTTCTGCCATCCTTCATCGTGATGACGCAGCTTGGACTCGACGCGCAACTTGCCAGGACCAGGCAAATGACTCCTCCAAGTCCGAGACCAATCTTCGTCATACCGATAGAACTCCGTGCGGCTACTTGCCCTTGCCCTTGCGCTTGAGGTTCGGTAAGAGTTTCGCGACCTTTTCCTTCATCTCTTTGCCGGGACGAAACTTCACGACCGCTCGCGGTGGGATGGTCACCTCTTTCTCAGGATGCCGCGGATTCCGACCTACTTTGGCCTTCGTCTCCATGACTTGGAAGGTTCCGAAGTTCCTCAGCACCACTTCGTCACCGTTAGAAAGATGGGTTGTCACTTGGTCAATGAAGCCCTGAAGGATGTTGAACACATCCCGTTGTGTCATGCCGTGCTCATCGCTGAGCTCCATGACCAAATCTCGCTTTGTTATCGTTTTCATCGTTTACACCTTCGATTAGTTTGAACCCTATAAAGGAATTCATGAACAACAAGTTACAAGGTAGAGCGAATTTGATTGCAGATTCTGCGCCATCCATATTTTAAAATGGTCTCTTTCACTACCGGCAACACCCCACCTCGAAAGTGGATACGATACTTACACTGGTTTGGCGACCCTAAAAAGTTAAAAAACCAACATTTAACCGTATCCTGGTCAAATGCTTGCCCAGAAAGAGCGGCGTTTGAGGAATCTGCTTGAACTCGAAGCCACGCTCCTCCAGCAACATGCGTGAGGCTGCTGCCTTCTTTCCATGATTCTTTCTTGCCATGCCTTCTGATTCCAAGCCAGCCGCGAAGCAGGCGCCGCTTGATGAACGGAAGCGCTTCCAAACAGCATTAATTTCGTGGTTCCGTCAGGACGGGAAAAGTTATCCTTGGCGGGAGACGACGGATCCCTACGCCATCTTGGTCTCTGAAATGATGCTTCAGCAGACACAGATCGCCACGGTGCTAGAGCGAGACTATTATGGGCGTTGGATGACGCAGTTTCCGGACATCTCGACTCTAGCGCTGGCACATGAAGATGCCGTTCTTAAAGCGTGGGAAGGACTTGGTTACTATCGACGCGCGCGGAATCTCCATCGTTTGGCACAGGTCGTGCATGAAGAACACGCCGGTATCTTGCCGGACAAATTGGAAGGCATACTTGCCTTGCCTGGCATCGGACGTTACACCGCTGGCGCGGTTCTCTCATTTGCACATGACCAATCCACGGCCTTGGTCGATGGAAATGTGGTGCGGGTCTTTGCGCGCCTTTTCGATTACGCGATCGAAGTCGATAGCACGGAAGGCCAAAAGCAGATGTGGGCATGGGCAGAGGCCTTGGTTCCGGGGACTGATGCGAGACGTTACAACAGCGCGCTCATGGAGTTAGGCCAAACTTACTGCAGGCAGAAACAACCGGTTTGTGTGGCCTGCCCTGTGAGCGCATTCTGCCAGACACGACACCCCGATTCCTTGCCTAACAAGTCGAAACGTCGAGCCACGGTTCATCTTGATGAACATGTTCTGTTTCAGTTAGAAAATGATAGCCTTTGGTTAGTTCAAGAGCAAGGTAAGCGTCGTCAAGGGCTCTGGAAACTGCCTGAATGCTCAGAAGATCAGTTGGTCAAACGTTCGTTGATCTACAAAGCGAAGTACAGCATCACGCACTACCGCGTGACCTTGCATGTGTATGAGAGCCAGGGCCTGCCCGTTTC
>JBLHHN010000113.1:0-16393 GCA_047616785.1 Verrucomicrobiales bacterium | reverse complement strand
GACTGCGTTCACAGATCCCTTTTCGCTGGTCTGCGAGAACGTCTTGTCTTTTGCGTTTGGAACGGCCACAAAGAAGAGTGGAGAATCCGGCGAGAAACGGAGTTTTTGTTAGCATGGAAGCCTATCGTCCAAGACCGAGTTTCTTGCATTACCTAATTCGAAAATTCTAACGAATTGTTTGGAGATATTGGGATTGGACTATTATCACTAAATCGGTCATGTTAGTGTTTATTAAAAACCTAACATTTCTTTTTAAGACATACAACAGGGTTGTGTTAGCATTGGCAGCGGCAAGGATTCTTTTGCCGATGCATGGCCTTAAACTGGTGCCATTCGGCCTAACCCAATTTGGACGTCGAATCGTCTTCTCATGCGGACCCACTTCGTCGAATAATTCGTCATAACCAAACGCTAGAACCGTTCTACTACCGGATTCACGGCTTTTAACGGTTCGCGATGACTCAAGATTCAATGGGCGTTATACGCCCCTGCCCAGTCTGGCCAAGCGCTGCACGGTTTCCGCTCAGGCACTAGCTACGAATGATCCTCTCCGCTGCGCCTTGGCTGATCGCAATTGTGATCACACACCACTCAACGGAACCCTCTGCCTCCAATGCGCTTCTCACAAAGGAAGAAGTGCGAACGAATTTCCAGGCCAATCCTACATCACCCATAGCAGAACCCCTATCGCTTGCTTCTACTAAGGATCAAGATCAGTGATCATAGGGCCCGAAGCCCTGTCGAACATCCCGGCTCTTGAGGCAATTGATAGGCGCCATCCTTCAAGATGGCGGGCAAGGTGAAATGCTCTCTAAGGTGGGGGATGTATTCGAGAAACTGTTTCTCATGTCCTAGCGCAATGTGATTAAAGAAGACTAGGTGATGGTGGATCTGCCCCATGTCACCCACGTGTGGGATGACTTTGACAGGGTACTTCGTCGCTAGGATGGAAACGGCCAAGTACTCACTGATCCCAGCCAACCGTGTGCAGTCCGCCTGCACCACGCCCACGGCTCCCGCTTCGAGGAAGTTCTTCCAGAGCACGCGGTTCGACACCGTTTCACCCACCGCGACAGGAACAGGCGCGATGGCTTGCTGGATGATACGATGGCCTAACACATCGTCGGGCTGCGTCGGTTCCTCAACCCATCCGAGACCTATCTCGGCTAATTTGGCGCAGACTTCGAGCGCCAAAGGAACGCTCCAAGCTTGATTGGCATCGACCATGATGTTCGCCTTCGAGCCCACCGCTTCGCGCACGAGAACGGCACGACGCACATCATCGTCAGGATTCGGTGATCCCACTTTGAGTTTCATTGCGGTGAAACCAGCATCGACGGCACGTTTGGCATTCTCCACGATCCGCTGATCGCTGTAGGCCATCCAGCCAACGGAGGTGTCGTAGCCCGGATAACCACTGTTGAGGATGCCCTCTCGGGTACCGCGTGTTTCCATGAGCCCTGCAAGCATCGCCTCCGCTTGCGCGTGCGTGAGCACGTCTTCCAGATAACTAAAGTCTATCAAGCGCACCAACTCAGCCGGAGACAAGTCCAACAGCAATTTCCAAAGCGGTTCGCCTCGATGTTTCGCCCAGAGATCGAAACACGCATTGGTGATGGAGGCCAATGCCAGATGGATCACGCCTTTGTGCGGGCCGAGCCATCGCAGCTGGTGATGCTCTGCCATGGCTTTCTGCACGGAGCCGAAATCCGCCATCAATTCTTCGATCTCGCGCCCCACCAATGGTTCAGCGAGCAGCTCGATGGCCTGAGTGATCAGGTGGGTCCCGCCGCCAAGCGTGTAAGCGATGCCCGTTCCGGAATGTGCTCCATCCGTGTGCAATTGAGTGGCCGCGTAGCCGTATTGTGGGTCCGTGTGCACCGCATCGCTCCCCGCTCCATCATGAAGCTCGAAGCGGAGGTCGTGGGCAGTGATCTTTTGAATGACAGTCGTGGCCATAGTCGCGGACCTTGGCAGATTCGCATTCGCGAGGAAACTCTAGAATTGTCGTTTCGCGTCTGCCCCTATCTGGTAATCTAGCGACGTCGAAATGACCGAATCCTCCCATCAACAATTAATTCCCCAAGACCAGCGCCGCATTCTCTCGATCATTGCAGTTCTCCTTTTCGGCCAGCTCCATGCTCTGTCAGAAACTCACTGGGCCTTCATTCCCCCCGTGAAACCCACGGTTCCTGAAGGTGCGCCCAATGCCATTGACGCTTTCATTCAAGCGGAACACGCCTCCAAGAATCTCACGCCCGCACCTCCCGCGGATCGACGCCCCCTCATCCGACGCGCCTATTTCGATCTCATCGGCTTGCCGCCTTCCCCCGTTGAAATCGCCGCATTCATCCATGATACCTCCGATCTGAGTCAGGCCTTCTCCAAAGTCGTCGATGACCTCCTCCGATCCCCGCATTACGGCGAACGCTGGGGGCGGCATTGGCTCGATATCGCTCGCTACGGCGATTCCAATGGCGGCGACGAGAATCATGCTTACCCCAATGCCTATCATTATCGCAACTGGGTGATTGACGCTCTCAATCGCGACCTTCCCTACGACGAATTTCTCCGGCAGCAGCTGGCGGGTGACCTACTCGACGAGCCGACGGCAGACTCGATCACCGCGACAGGGTTCTTAGCCTTGGGCACGAAGATCCTAGCCGAACAAGATCCCGTGAAGAAACGCGCGGACATCGTCGATGAACAGATCGATACCACGGGACGTGCGCTGTTGGCTCTCACCATCGCTTGCGCACGCTGTCATGATCACAAATTCGATCCCGTGTCGCAGAAAGAATACTACGCTCTCGCTGGCATCTTCCACAGCACGAACATCGAGAATGAAAAAGGCCTCGAATCACCTGAAGAATTGACGGAGAAAGCCAAGCTAAGGAAAGACCTTGCCCCTCTCAATCTCACCATCAAGAAAGCAGAAGAGGCCCTTTCCCAATCCATCGATCAATCGGCCGAACAAACTTGGGAAGCCGAAAAATTTGATCGCGGAAATGTCGTCGTCGATACGGAGAACTACGGCAAAGACATCGGCATCATTTCCGACCCGGGCGGCCAGCTCAACTACGTCGAATACGATCTGGAGATCGAGCGCAAGGGCCCTCATCTCTTGCAGCTCCGTTATGCCGCTGAAAAGACGCGTCCTGGCAAGATTCTGCTCGATGGAGAGCCTGTCATTGATCCTGCCATTGCCAAAGTCACTGGTGGCTGGGCTCCCGAGCACCAAGCGTGGTCTCTTGAAGGCTCGCTCACATTAGCACCAGGCAAGCATGTCCTCCGCATCGAGTCCGAGCCAATGATGTCTCACATTGATAAGATCAGGCTCAGCCCAGTCACGGATGAATCAGCGGCCAAGCAGGCATTGGATGAACTCGCCATGTTGAAGAAGCAGCGCAGCGAGATAAAAACTGCCGCGAACAAAGGACCTAAGGTGAAAGTGATGTCCGTCCACGAAGGCACCGTGGCCCATGCCAAACTGAATCGCCGAGGCAATCCCCACGACCTCGGAGAGGAAGTGCCGCGCGGGGTTCTCCATCAGTTAGGCTCTGCAGATGATGCCTGTATGCCGGAGGAATCGAGCAGTGGCAGACGTGAACTCGCTCGATGGATCACCCGACCTGGCCACCCTCTCACGAGCCGTGTGATGGTGAATCGCGTCTGGCGCTGGCACTTTGGCGGCAAGGCCTTGGTCAACTCGCCAGATGATTTCGGCACTCGAGGGGATGAACCCACCCATCCCAAGTTGTTAGACCATCTCGCCCTTCAGTTTGAAGAAAAGGGTTGGTCGCTGAAGAAACTGCATCGGGCCATTCTACTCTCACAGACCTGGCAGATGGGTGCCTCACATCCAGACGAATCCGCGATGGCGACCATCGATCCAGAGAACAAGCTCTATTGGAGAACCGAAGCGCGACGCCTCGAAGCGGAGGCCTTTCGTGACGCCGTTCTGGCCGTCTCAGGCCAACTCAATCGAGACGCTCCGCCTGAGGCGCCGCCACAAGTGAAATCCCAGGACCCATCGCCTCAGGACCTGGCGGCTAATCGGAAGACCTACGAAGATTACCCGCACCGAAGTGTCTATTTGCCGGTCGTCCGTTGCCATCTCTACGATCTCCTCACATTACTCGATTTCCCCAATGCCGCCGCGCCCGTCGGCGAGCGGAATGAGACCACGGTGCCAACCCAAGCTTTGCTCATGTTGAACAATCCCTGGCTGACCCAGCAAGCTGGCTTGCTCGCGGATCGCGTCGGCAAGAATGTGGACATGCTCTACGAAACACTCTACGCAAGGACGCCAACCAAAGACGAAGTTCAAAACGCCGACGACTTTCTGAAACGGTACGCTGCCCTCAAGGATGAACGCTCCGCTTGGACATCGCTTTGCCAGACCTTGATCATCTCCAACGAGTTTCTTTATGTCCGCTAGTGTTTCTCGACGCCACGTTCTCAATAACATTTGCACCGGATTCGGCGGCTTGGCCCTGAATGCGCTCTTGGCCAAGCAAGCCTCCGGCACGGCAGCCATCGCAAGTCAGTCCAGGGCAAGGGCGAAGCGCGTCATCTTTCTCTTCATGCACGGTGGCCCTTCCCACGTCGATACCTTTGATTACAAGCCCCAACTGATCAAGGATTCCGGGAAACCACTCCCCTTCCCCGAACGCAAAGTGCAGTTTGCCGCACGCGGCAATCTCATGGCCTCGCCCTGGCAGTTTCGTCAAGTCGGACAGTCCGGCGCCTGGATGTCGGAGTTGTGGCAGCATCTTCCGAAGGTCGCCGACGAACTTTGTTTCCTCTACTCGATGTGTGAAACGAACGTCGCGCACGGCGGTGCCTGCATGAAGATCCATACCGGTGACGAAGCGCTACTCCGCCCCAGCATGGGTTCCTGGGTCAGCTATGGCTTGGGCAGTGAGAACAACAATTTGCCTGGCTTTGTCACCATTTGCCCGACATCGCTTCATGGCGGTGCGAACAACTTTGGCTCGGCCTTTCTTCCCGCCGAGCATCAAGGCGTGCCCTTGGGAACGCCCGGCTATCCTAACACGCCCGCCAAGGACGCGCGATTTCACTACATCAAGCATCCTGACATCTCACGAAACGAACAGATTCTCCAGCTCGATCTCTTGCGCCAACTTCACCAGCGCGATCGCGATCAGCACGGTTTCCACGCCGCCATGGAAGCCCGCTTGAAAAGCTTCGAACTCGCCTTCCGCATGCAAATGGCCGCACCCGAAGCCACCGATCTCAGTGGAGAATCCAAAGCCACCCGGCAACTCTACGGCATGGACGATCCTGAGACCGAGAATTTCGGCCGAGAATGTCTCATGGCACGTCGCCTCGCCGAACGCGGCGTGCGTTTCATCCAGGTCAGCCACGCCAATAGCCTTAAATTCAACAACGAACAATGGGACCAACACTCACACCTTGAGCAAGGGCATTCCATCAATGTAGGCCAGATCGACAAACCGATCACCGGGCTCATTCAAGACTTGAAAGCACGCGGGTTGTTAGAGGACACCCTCGTTCTCTGGGGCGGGGAGTTTGGGCGCACCCCCACGACGCAGCAAGGCAAAGGCCCGGTGGGTCGCGACCATCATCCTGACGGATTCACCATGTGGATGGCCGGCGGCGGCGTGAAGCCCGGTTTCCGCTACGGAGCGACCGATGAATATGGTTACCACGCCATCGAAGATCGCTGCACCATTCATGATCTGCACGCCACCATCCTCCATTTGTTAGGTCTCGATCACGAAGAACTCACCTACGAATACACGGGGCGGAAATTCAGTCTTACTGATGTTCACGGGAACGTCGCGCACAAGATCGTGTCCTAAGGCCATGGAACCAGCTTGCCGCAGAGCGTAGATTATGGCACTTTCGAATCTGATGAGTAACTTGCCTGAGGCACTTCTCGATCCTATCCATCATTCGCCACTTCTTCCCGAGATCACCGAGGCACTGCAGCGTCAGTTATTGGAAGAACAACAACGACGGGCCAACTTCTATGCCGAAATGACACCCGCACAGAAGGTCGAGTTCATCGATGGCCAGGTCGTCATGCACTCTCCTGCGCGCAATGCCCATTTGGATCTGACCAAGTTCATTCTCCAGCTTCTTGACCTCCATGTGAGGCAGAACAACCTTGCTGAAGTGAAAGTGGAGAAGTGTCTCTGCGTCTTTCCTCGCAACGATTACGAACCTGACATTGTCTATTTCTGTCCGGAGAAAGCTTCTAAGTTTGATCCAGACACCATGAAATTCCCAATCCCCGACTTGGCAGTCGAGGTTCTTTCTGAATCCACCGAATCGCGCGATCGCGGCGTCAAGTTCGAGGACTTTGCCGCTCACGGTGTGAGCGAGTATTGGATCGTCGATGCGGAACGGAACGTGCTAGAACAATATCTCCTCAAAGATGACAACTTCGAGCTCGAAACCAAAGCCTCATCTGGCGAGGTCCGGAGTGAAGTCATCCCAGGATTTGTTGCCCCCATCCGAGCATTCTTTGACCCTAACGAGAACTTAACAGCGCTACAGAAGATTTTTTCACAATAAACTCATCGCCTTCACCATGACCAACACATCCACACCACGCCGTCAATTCATCAAATCAGCCGCAGCCACTTCAGCAGCGGTGCTCTCCGGAAATGCCTTGGCTGCCGAAGAGGCCTGGACCACCCTCTTCGATGGCAAGGATCTCACGGGTTGGCACAAGAACCCCAACAAGATCGGTCATGGAACGGGCGGTAGTTGGAAAGTCGAGGATGGAACGATCACCGGCGAGCAAGACCCTCCGGGCTCAGGCAATGGTGGCATTCTTTTGACAGACAAGAAGTACGGGGATTTCGAGCTCACGCTTGAGATCAAACCGGACTGGGGCGTGTGCTCAGGTCTCTTCCTTCGAGGGAGCGACAAGGGCGAATGCATTCAGGTCATGATCGACTATCACAATGACGGCAATGTCGGCCATCTCTATGGTGAGGGCACCTTTGGCTGGAATACTCGAGGTTTCGATATCCATGAGAAATTGGACGCCGATGGCAAGATGGTCGGTCTACGAACGAACAAGCACAAGACCGCCAAGGAAGCTGGCCTGATCCATTCCTGCACGCCTGAGGCCTACGTCAAAACCTACAAGGTCGACGATTGGAATACGGTGAGGGTCCTCTGCGTTGGCAGTGATCCACACATCACCACATGGATCAACGGCCTCAAGGTTTGTGAGTTTGACGGAGCGACCTCTAGCAATGAGGTCTATGCCAAGAACAAAGAAGAGATTCGCAATCGTCTCGGCACGGAAGGCAGCATCGCCGTCCAAGTCCACGGCGGCAAAGGCTGGCCCCTGGGCTCGAAATGTCGCTGGAGAAATATCAAGATCCGCAGCGTCTAGCCTACTTCGCCATAGAGAGGCATCGGATCTCACGATCATTCCGACAATAGATCCGCTTGTTCGCAAAAGCGGGATGAGACCACACGAGCATGTCCTTTCCCACAGGCTGATCCGGTTGGATGAGCTGCGCCCGGTCGATCTCCTCATACCCTTCCGACGAAAGCCGCGCGAGGATGAGTTCGCCCAGATCATTGGCAAGAAAGCACCGCTCCGTCGGGGCATGCCGTACGGTGAACACATTCGCCCATCCGCTAGGTTTCTTGTCACGATCCTTCAAGGCAAGCGCCGGATCCGTCGTCGACCACAGGCGTTCTCCACTTGTTAGATCAATGCAGCGATACGTCCCACGTCGGCCACAACCATAGACATGGCCGTCCTCGATGAACGGCGTGTTCATCACGCCACCGAGGCCGCGCTTAAAATCTCCTTCCCAAACGATCTTCGCCGAAGTGCTATCAGGATCGATCGAGAGCATCGCACTCTTCCCATGAAAACACATGATGAAAAGAGAATCTCCCGCCAGCTGCGGCGCTCCAATGGCCATGCCATAGGTCGCTTTGTAAGGGACCGACCAATGAGGCTTTCCATTCGAGGGATCCAAGCTGACCACGGCTTCCCCATGCCAAACAAACAACCGGCGCTTTCCGCCATATTCCTGGATGACCGGAGGGCAATAGCCCGGTTCTTTCGAGGTCAACGAACGCCAACGCTCCGCTCCGGTCGCTTTGTCGTAGGCGACCACCGCCGTCCCCTCACCGCCGACGATGCAGATCAACTGATCGCCATCCACTAACGGATGCGCGGACCACCCCCAGGTCGGCGTTTCCAATCCATAGTCTTTCTTGAAGTCCTTCGACCACACCACGTTCCCAGTCGCGGCTTCAAAACACCAGAGATTCCCTTCGGCACCCTGAGCATACACGCGTGATCCATTGAGGGTCGGCGTGCAGCGTGGTCCATTGGCATAAGGAACGGCCGTCGTGTATTGACAGGGCCATTCATGTTTCCAAAGAATCTCACCGTCGCTCTCACGAAGACACACGACCCGTTCATTGCCAGGAATCTCCACACGAAAGAAATTCGGATTCCCTTCCACTTTCTTCGAAGAAGCCTCTGCTTCGCGATCCATGACAAACACTTTGCCATCCGCGACCGAAGGTCCCCCGTACCCTGCACCAATCTTTGTGCTCCAAACGACCGGCAAACCCGACTCAGGAAACGTCTCGACAATCCCCTCCTCTCTCCAAGTGAGATCATATTCAGGCCCCAAGTAGTGCGGCCAATCATCGCCAAACACCGGGAGCATCGCGCCAATCACCAAGAGAAGTACGTTTCCAACATAGCCGTCTTTCGAGATCATGAGATCTCCATAAAACGGACGGCTGACATCTGTCAACTCGATCTGACCCAAACTGGGCCAAGTAGAATCATCAGCCAGGTCCCATGAGCCTCGAAACCAACAGTGTTAGAGAAAACCCTAGCCAAACCACCCCTCCGCAAAGCACACCACCGACCGAAAAGCAAATCCACTGCCCTCGCCCATCAGGATCACGCGCACTGACCCACCCCGTGACCAACACCCAGAGAAAAGGAACTAAGAGCAGAACTCCTCCAAACCCGTCCACCCATTCAAGGATCATCGGCAACTTCTGCCCCCCTACCATTTCTCGCATCACCCTCATCATCGCTGCCGTGAAAAGGACGACGTAAACGATCCCTGACACTTGAAGCAATCCCATCAGAACCACCGGACGCGCGCGTGTGTAATACCACATGAAAGTGGAAGATATCTCGGTGCGCCCTCGACGCAAATGAATCGTTAAAAGTGAAGCGCTACATTCAAGCCACGCTAAGAGGTCCCGTGCTGTCCGCGATGCGATCCACATCCACGCCCATCGTCTGAGCCATGGTGAGCCAGAGATTGGCGATCGGGGTACCTTCGGCGGATCGCACGTGACGATTCGTGGCCATCTTTCCCCCACCCTTGCCTGCGACGACCGTTGGCAAATCGGTGTAAATGTGAAGCTCCCCACTGCTGAGACCGGATCCCAATGTGAAAATCATGTTGTCTAGCAAAGTTCCGTCTCCCTCTTCGATCGAGTCCATCTTGGCGACCAGTTGGGCAAATTGATCAATGTGAAATTTATCGAGCTGCTCTAATTCTTTGCGCACCTCTTCTTTCCCCTGGCTATGGGTCATCCCGTGATGCTGCACCGGCTTCTCAAACAAGCCTTCGACGGTGAGAGGGGTACTCCAGCGCTCTGGCCCTGACATGAGCGTTGCGACTCTTGTCAGATCCGTCTGCAAGGCCAAGATCATGAGATCTCCCATGACTTGAATGAATTCATCACGCGTCATGGCCTGCCAAGGCTTACTTGGCGGTTGCAGCTTGAGCGCGTCGATCGTTGCTTGCCGCGCTTTCACTCGCTCGATCTGACGTTCGACCGTCCTCACAGAATCCATGTACTCGCTAAGCTTCTGCTGATCGAGCCTGCCCAAGTCGTGATTCAACGCTTTGGCATCATCGAGGACAAGATCGAGCACACTCCCCGCCGTGGCATGTTCGTTCGTCGAAAAGAGCCGATCAAATACCGCACGAGGATCTCGCAAAGAACGCGCGACGTGCCCATGACCGTACCAAGATATGTTATCGAAATAGACCGACTCGCGATTGTCTTCGTAGGGATTGCAACTCAGTTCAAGCGAACGAAAGGCCGTGTGTTTCCCGGATTCTGCGGCGATGATCTGGTCAATGGTACGTTTGAGAGGGTAACCCGCAGGCGACAACTCATCAGGAGCCGCACTGCTCAACCAACACGCGCCCGCTTGGGCATGACCATCCGTTCCCGCCACTTTGATCCGGTCCAGCTTGGTGAAAACGGTGATCTTCTCACGCACACGTTCGAGCGGCTCTAACGTTGGACTCAACGCAAATCCCTCACCGGATTCCTTGGGATGCCACGCGGACTGCACCACGCCATTGGGGATGTAGAAGAACGCCGTGCGCACAGGCGGCACCACGGAATTCGCCGCCATCGCACTTTGCGGGCGCATGATTTCTAAAAACGGCAACGCCATGGTGGTACCGACGCCACGAAGAAAGGTGCGACGTGATAGGGATTTCTTTTTCAAAATCATCGACTCAAGGCTGCTGTTTGATTCGTCTTGTGGAGGAAAGGATAACTCGTCGCCACCTGTATGACAACCGTGGAAAACTGCCCATGATCCGCCATCGTCTCCCGCACAATACGATCCACGGTGGGCGTGTCCTCAATCTTCAGTTCACGGCCGAGCGCGTAGGAAAGCAGGTGCTCGCTGAAGGCGCGCATAAACCACTCAGGATTCTTGAGGAAGGTATCTTTCAGACCGACAACATCCGTAAACTCTGCCTCACCGAAGAGTTTGCCCGTCGCATCGATCGGGAGCCCTGACGTGTATGCATCCCGCCAACGCCCTACGGCATCGAAATTTTCCAGTGCAAAGCCTAACGGATCAATCCTCTGATGACAAGACACGCAACTGGGATTCACCTGATGTTGGACCAGTCGCTGTCGCAGTGTCAGTCCCTGCGCTTCAATCGCCGCATCGTCGGCTTCGATCTCAGGAACGATATCTGGCGGTGGCGGCGGAGGTCTATTGAGAATGACGGTGGCCATCCAAGCCCCTCGGTTGATCGGATTCGTGCGGAGCGGTGCTGACGTCATGGTCAGCGTCGCCGCTGAGGTGATGACGCCCCCCTCTCTTCGTGTGTCGAGCATCCGACGCGAGAAATTCTGGATGTTGGTATCGAATCGATTGCGGTTTGGCTTGTTCCCAAACGGCTGATCATGCTTGTACCAAGACTCCATCTCATCCGACCGATACGTGTAGTTGGAATCGACAAGAAGCATGATCGAGCGATCCTCAACCAGGATGCTCTCGAACAGCAACAACGGCTCTAGCATCGTCTGCAAACCAAATTTCCATTGCTCGCAACCAATCCGAGCATAATACACTTCAAAGCGCTCGAAATCTGGCACCGCCGTGATCAACTGATCCAATCGCAACCATTGGCGGGCGAAACTCTGGGACAGCGCTTGCGAGCGCGGGTCTTCTAACAAACGCCGCACCTGAGTCTCGAGCACGTCCTGTTGCAGTAGCTGCTCCGATCTTGCCACCGCAAGGAGTTCTTCATCTGGAATGCTGCTCCAGAGGAAGAATGCCAATCGGGTCGCCAATTCATAGCCAGTCAGGCGTTCTGCAGCCGCCACATCATGCTTCCGTTCCGTGATATAAATGAATCGCGGCGATGCCAGGACCGCCGCGACGACGCTTTTCATGCTCTGGGAGAACGACTGCCTCCTCTCCAACTCGCGATGAAAGTGGTTGGCATATCTCGCAAACACCGTGTCATCAATCAAACCGCGAAAAGCCATTTCCAAGAGAGGACGGAGCCGTTCTTCCGCCAAAGACCGCTGCGCTTCCACGGCCAATCCCTCCTGACACTGGAACAGAGAATCAAGCTTGTCCGTGTAACCGTCGAACTCTGGGCTGTTGACGATCGATTGGCCAAGACCAAGAAAGCTCTCTAACAGAATCGGCGAGACACTGAGCTGATCGCCGCGATTATTGAATCCATGCTCGGCTTGGAGATCGATGGCGAAAGGCGTCACGCCCGTGAGCAGATGCTGCTCGATCTGATTCTTCCCCAACGCTCGATTACTCACCCTGACCGTATCTGGAAAGTGCCCAGAAGCGGGATCGAAATACGGCCTCATCGCTCGGATAGGTTTCTCGGGAAGCGCAAAGATGTCTCCTTTCAACGCTAACAGATCGCGAACCGCATTGTTGTATTCGTAGCGATTCATTCGCCGCATCACAATCGGCGGCAACACGCTCTGCTCTTGCAAATACTCATCGACGTAGCTTTGAAACATTCCTAACAGCCGCGCGTGGTCAGCGGCAGACAATGGCGTCTCATCTTCCGGCGGCATCTCATTGAACCGCAACGCCTCGACCACCTTGCGCGCCAATTCGATATCCTTGATTACGTCTTGTTTGGATGTGAGAGCCTTGAGATCGATCTTTCCTTCGGTCTTCTCACCGCCATGACAACGAAAGCAAGCCTCCGCCATCACGGGACGCATGTCATCGAACGTGGCCACGGGCACACGCACGGATGGCTCAGGCGTCACCGGCACCTCTTCAACGACCGGAAGATCCAGCGCTTCAAATTCGATAAAGTCGAGCCCTAACCAATAGTGCGTCTTCCGAAACGTGTTCGCCTTGGGATGCCCACCGGTGAGTCTCAGGGCAAAGGAATGATCTCCTTCGTCCAATGTTATTTCTCCCAGATCTAACAACTCGGCCAAGCGCACCGTCGGCGCATAGAGTTCGATCTCATCCTTCAACACGTTCCCATTCCAAAGAAGGGCGGATTGCCCATAATCAGGAGCCGCCGTGAGCTGCACCGTGACACGGTAGCGCCCCGCAGGGCTCACATGAACGCTGGTCTCCAGTGACTCTCCCACTTTCCCATGCCAAAGTAGATGGGCTCCACTACTCCACGTATCGGCATAGCTCCCCATCGTCTGTTCACGGGAAGTGCCTCGCATGGCCAGAGCTTCTCCCTCGTGCAGCCCAACGACTTTGACCACAGACTTCCGACCTCTGATTTGGTGGTAATCAAAGGGCTCGCCCACGGAACTCACGATGGTCATCGCCATCATGGAAACAACCGCACAACTGTGAATCAGCTTCGACATGGATTAGAGGTATCCAATAGGATGAGATCCCTCGTGTCCAGCCGAAGGCGTTGGGACTTGACCAGCCGCCAAGAGGCCACGATTCGTCATCATGCGCATACTCGTTACCGGCGGCGCCGGATTTCTTGGCAGTCATCTCTGCGATCGCCTCTTGGCCGATGGGAATGAGGTGATTTGTTTGGATAACTTTTTCACCGGACGCAAATCGAACGTGGCTCATCTCATGGAGAACCCGCAGTTTGAGCTGATACGGCACGACGTGATCGATCCATTCAAATTTGAGGTGGATCAAATTTACAACCTTGCCTGCCCCGCCTCCCCCATTCATTACCAGCACAATCCTATCAAGACGATCAAGACCTCCGTGTTGGGAGCGATCAACTGCCTTGGACTGGCCAAGCGTGTCGGCGCTCGCTCCTTTCTAGCCTCCACCTCGGAAGTGTATGGCGATCCCGAAGTCCATCCACAAACAGAGTCCTATTGGGGACACGTCAACCCAATCGGCACCCGCTCTTGCTACGATGAAGGCAAGCGCTGCGCGGAGACTCTCTACTTTGACTATCATCGTCGGAACAACGTCGATATCCGGGTGACCCGTATCTTCAACACTTATGGATCGCGCATGCTCGAGAGTGATGGACGCGTGGTTTCGAATTTCATCGTTCAAGCATTGCGTGGAGAAGACATCACCGTTTACGGCGAAGGCCAACAGACACGCTCATTCTGTCATGTGGACGACCTCATCGAAGGCTTTGTCCGATTCATGAATCAGCAGGAAAGCCATGGCCCCATGAATCTCGGCAACCCTGACGAATTCACCATCCTCGAACTCGCCGAAAAAGTAATCGCTCTGACCGACAGCAAGTCGAAGATCATTCACTGCCCACTCCCTCAAGACGATCCAAGGCAACGCAAGCCTGACATCGCACTCGCCAAGAAAGTATGTGATTGGGAGCCTCAAGTCTCGCTGGAAGAAGGACTGAAGAAGACGATCTCCTACTTTGCCAACGCGGGTTAGTCCAAAGGCCGGGAACCAGGCGTCAGCAGTCCCCAGCCTGAGGGCTACGCTACGCCTCGTCGTAGCAGTAGATTTCTCCGCATGCAGCCACAAGCACCGCCAAGAATGACGGCGATACACTGAGGAACAGGCCCCAGCCTCTCCATCCGGAGGGCTACGCTCCGTCGTAGCCGTAGATTTCTCCGCATGCAGGCGTTTCAAAGCATGACATGCCACTCAATCCAAATCGTTGTCTCGAACATCTGCGAGCTTCTTCACAAGGTTCGCCTTGAAAGCCGCCACCACCGCACGATGTTGAGGATCCTCCACGAGATTGGTGTGTTGGCCAGGATCATTCTCGACATCGAACAGCTCCATCCCGCCTGACCCATCTTCTTCATACTGAAGAAAGGCCCACTTGTCTTCGCGTAACAGAAACCCCTTCCGCATCGGCGCGACGCTGAAGGCCGCGTCCCGGACCTCATGCGTCGGATCGTCTAACATCCGCGAAATGTCCTCACCCTGAAGTCGCTCGGGCACCTTCAAACCGCAAAGATTCGAAAGTGTCGGATACAGATCAAGCAACTCAGTCAGTGAATGACACACCGCAGGCGCCTTGCCCGGCACGCTGATAATGAGAGGCACTTGAGAAGATTCATCGAGCAGGCTCACCTTGGCCCAGAAATCATGTTCGCCAAGATGATAGCCATGATCACTGGTGAAGATCACGATCGTCTTGTCATTGAGGCCCACACTCTCGAGCGTGTCTAACACCTTGCCTACCTGAGCATCCATGTAAGCAACAGAAGCATAGTAACCGCCTACCGCTTTCTTCTGCCTCCGGATATCCATCTTCATGTTCACGCTTGTCTTGTAATTGATCCCAGGCTTCGGGATATCATCCCAAGCATCCGTCCTCTTCTCAGGCAAGACTATGCGATCGTAGGGCAAGAAAGGCTTGTAGTAAGAACGTGGCGCCACAAAGGGCACGTGCGGGCGGACAAAACCCACACCCAGCCAGAACGGCTCATCCTTATGCGCCTCGATCAACTCGCAAGCCTTCGCCGCCGTCTTGCCATCGGCATGCACGAGATCATCTCCGTCCGCTTCCACCACGACAAAGGTATTTCCACCCATGACCGGTTTGGTACCGTCAGGATTCCCCTCTAGCGACTCGCCATCGCCAGGCGCTTTCCATTCAGGCCCCTGACTATTAAATCTCTCCGTCCAGGAAGCCGGATCATCCGCACCATCATCGCCCTTCTCAATCCCGCCTGGTACACCCATGTGATAGATCTTGCCCACCCTCGCGGAATAATACCCGTGGTTCTTGAAGTGCTGCGACCACGTAGCACGATCACCAATCGCCGGACGCGGGCTCTTGTAGCCTAACATGCCCGTGGCATGCGGGTAGTAGCCAGACATGAATGAGGCACGAGACGGCCCGCAATAGGTGCCCTGACAATACGCCCGCGTGAACCGCGTCCCACGCAATGCAAGGCGATCGATGTTCGGGGTCTGACAAACCGTGTTTCCGTAACAGGAAAGCGCCGTCGAGGTCAAATCATCCGAAATGATAAAGAGAACGTTGTAACGCGCCTCATCTTCAGCCTGAACCAACACAAGAAGACTCACCAACAAACAGCAACAGCAAGCAAGGGCTCTGGGCAGCACATTCATCTGACACCCATAAATCCTAGATCCGCCCTGTCAAAGTTTGCGTACTTCGGAAAGGGCGAGACACCGCCAGATAGCGCCTAGCCATGTGATCGGCTCGGCAAATCGCTCGGCAGATTTGACTTGCAGTTTCGCCAAAACCTAGGAAGATCACGGGAACAGCATCTAATAAAACACACCAGTGTGCATATAAAACGTTAGCCTAGAGGACTTGGCGTAATGAAAACTACGATTCTACTCGCTATCATGCTAGTCACAATTAGCGCAGCTGTTGCTGACCAATCTCCTTCAAAACCTCTAAACCAAGTGCCACGATCGACCCTTGAGCAGGCACCAACTAAGGCAGCCTCAGCGATAATGACTATGATAGTTAAGAACACTGACCGTAGGGGCAGGTATATGCACGAAATCCAGATCGGTTTCGACCGCCAGAAAGTAGCAATCGCATCGATCAAGAAAGTTGGGCTCTCCGTCAGATTGGCTGGATGAAATTCTAGCATAAGAGGTGACAAACCCGCCGTAATCGGCTTGAGATCAGGGTTGTGAAAGTCCTAAATATCAAAGCCTTATATG
>JBLHHN010000112.1:0-16536 GCA_047616785.1 Verrucomicrobiales bacterium | reverse complement strand
ATCAATCTGAGTGAGCACGCCGATCGTCATCTCACTGAAGGACCAGAGTTCAATGTCGACGAGTGGATGCACATTGCCATGACGGGATTGGATGGCGATGGTGTCTCGGAGGCTCGCGTGTATGTCAACGGAGTCGAGATCGAAGGCAGCCCGCAGGAATTTCCAGAGATGGATGATGGCTCAGAATGGAACACCTATCTTGGGGTGGGTGAATCAGGCACCGCACACCGCTTAACAGGTACGCTTGACGACGTGCGCGTCTACGAAGGTGCCCTAACGGCGGAAGAGGTCCAGGGGCTACTGACTCCTGACGATTCAAATCCTGGCATCAATCTCAACCAAGATCAGGCCTTGAATGCGGGGATGTTGCCTGGCCTATCAACAGCACAAGAGCTGCGTTTTAGTATTCGAAATACGGTAAAACCCGATGACGAACGAGGTCCTGAAACGCTAACAATCAGTTCCATCACGGTGACGGGCGGAGACACCGATCATTTCACGCTCGTCTCAGCGCCAACATCGCTCGAACCAGGAGCGGCGGAAGATATTGTGTTGAGTTTTGATAACAAAGGCAAATTTGGACTGTTCACCCTCACCATGAATGCGAAGTCGAACGATGGCGATGCGGAAGACCAGGACGTGAATTTCACTGTCCGTGCCACCGTGGTGAACCCGGTAGGGCCGATCGCTCATCTGCCGCTTGATGAAACAGCGGGTGATGTCGCCACCGACACCACGGGATCGGGTCGCAATGGCACTTACGTGGGGGCAACGCTGGGCCAGACTGGATTGACTGCCAGTTCTGGAACAGCCGTCGCATTCAGTGGAGGCTCTCATGCCATCGTGCCTGGATCTGCCTTTTCAGCCCTCAATAGTTTCTCAGTTTCTCTCTGGGCTAATGCGAGCTCCAACGGTAACCTCGAAGCCTCTGATCTTCGGACAATGGTGGGGAAGGGTCCTGAAAGTCCTGCCTTCGGTCTCTTAGAAGGGGATGGAAATCTGCTATGGTTCCGTGAACAAGGCATCGCGTTTGCTACTGACTCTGCACCGATCACCCCGGGCATCGTCAATCACATTGTGATGCGCTTCGATAACGGAACGGGGACACTCTTTGTCAACGGTGAGGCTCTTGCTAGTGACTCCCTAGATCCCGCAGATGACTCTGGTCCATTCTATATTGGAGCCTTCAACGGAGCCCTTGGATTTGAAGGTATCATTGATGACGTGCAGATCTATGATTTGGCCATCACCGACGAACAAGTCCGGTTTCTGATGAACAACCCCGGCCAAGTCCTAACACCTACAGGCCCGACTGACACTGATCTTGATGGTTTGTCTGATGATGATGAATCGACGATCCATATGACGGATCCCTTAGTCGCGGATTCAGACGGCGATGGACTGAAAGACGGTGAAGAGATCGCCAGCGGAACTGATCCCCTCAAAGTTGATACCGATGGGGATGGCAACTCGGATGCCGCGGAGCTTCTCTTTGGCGCGGACCCACTCGATGCTGAGGATCGGTTAGGCACCTTTCTGGTGCGTACGGTTCAAGCTGGGGCGGACGTTCTGTTCGATAGCATGGACGGCTTTAAGGCTGCGTTGGACGATCCATCATTGATTGGAGATGAGCACGTTGGCAATTTCACCTTTATCAACTTTCGTGACAATGCCCAAGCTCACTTCGCCAATGATGAACTGCCTTTCGCTCTTTGGGATACCTTTGAGGATCGCAATGACTTTGGCATCTTTGCTTCAGGGAAGATCAATATTAGAGAAGCTGGCGTCCGAACCTTCGGCATGAATTCGGACGATGGGAATCAGCTCTTTATCGATGGCGAACTGGTTGCCGAAGATCCTGGCACACACGGATCACAGGATATCTTCGGGTCAATTGAACTCACAGAAGGCGAACATGATGTGGAGATGTTCTTCTACGAACGTGGGGGCGGCGCACAGGTTGAACTCTTCGTCAATACACAGCTTGGTGCGGTTGAGACTTTCGAAGAAGGCACCTTTGTGCTTCTGCCAGCCTTTGGCGACGCCAAGGCTGACTTAGATGATGACGGGCTCAATGATTTCTTTGAGAATGGCTTCTTTGGCAATCTTGACGCAACACCTGAGGAAGACCCTGATGAGGACGGGTTGAATAACCTTGCCGAAATGAACGGCGGAACGAGCCCTGTCAACGCAGATTCCGACGGTGATGGCCGCACGGACGGTGAGGAAGTCAACGGCGCGGTCACCTCTGATCCTCGCGAGGCTGACACGGATCGGGACGGTCTAACGGACGGCGCGGAAATTGCTGCCGCTACCGATCCCAACAACCGCGACACCGATGGCGATGGATTCGGTGATGGCTTTGAAGTCACCAAGGGCACCGACCCATTGAACAAGGACACGGGCATTCTGCAGCCAACAACTGAAGTCGCGGCGATCACTGGCGCGGCAGGAGGTGATTTCAGCGGTGACTTCCTGTATGCGATCAATGTCGGCGGCCCAGCCGTAACGATCGGTGATGCCAACTTTTTAAGTGACACTGAAGACATCCCTGGAGTGACGTGGGAAGCCCAGAATCACATTCCGGAATGGGATGCCAAGTCCGACTTCGGTGCTGATCAGATGGATGAAAATCTAGCACTGTTGCTGTGGTCGATCCGCTGGTCGGCTCGCGATGACGAACCCACTGGGGTCACTTACACCCTGACAGGACTCGATGGCAGCAAGAACTACCGTTTACAGCTCTTGTTTGCCGAGAAATGCTGTGACCGCGGCTTCGACATCACAGTCAATGGCGATGTGATCCTGGACGACTTCAGTCCGGATGCCGCGCAAGCAGATGCCGGAGGACGAACGGGAGCGGGCGCCATTGTCACCTACACTTTCCCAGGCTCCGGTGACTCTTTAGTCATCAACTTCGACGGAGTGGATGCTGATTTTCCTGACGGAAATGCCATCTTTTCGGGCATCACGCTCGAAGACATCGGCACCGATGGAGGTGCACCCGAGCCTGTTCGTCCAATCATCACGAACGTGGTGTCCGGCCCAGATAGCTTCGGACTGTCTTTCACCGGTGACACGGGCAAGACCTACGATATTGAGTACTCCGCCGACCTCAAGGCTTGGTCAGTAATCATGTCAGGACTTTCAGGCGACATCAACTTCGAAGACGCCGATGGGGCACGCCAAGGGCTTGCGGCCGGTTACTATCGTGCTGTGGAGAACTAGTTGACCATAACATAAACTTTGAGGAATGAAGGCGATCGGAGGTGGCGATTTCGCAATCGGTGTTCACCTGGCGCGGCAGAGTCTCTGCTAGTAGTCTGCGATGGAACCGTCTTCAAGCATTGCGCCTGGCCAGCGATAGGATTGTGGTTTGCGCGATTCTACATCAAGTTTGGCCTCATCCACTTCCACACCAAGGCCAGGTCCTGGCGGCAATCCGATGTAGCCGTCCTTGTCCATTTCAAAGGCCATGTTCGTGAGGCCGTGCACATTGAAACCTGCATTCTGCGGATAAAACTCGTGAATGAGCAGCAAGGGAATGGACGAGGCCACATGCAGGCTCGCAGCAATCCCTAGAAAACTGGCAGTGCAGTGCGGTGCGAGCGGCACGAAATAGGCTTCCGCTAGCGTGGCGATCTTCTTCATCTGGCTGATGCCGCCGGTGTGGCAACAGTCTGGTTGCAGGATGTCGATGCAGCCTTCCTGGAGATAGGGCAGCACACCCCAGATCGTGCGGTCTCGTTCGCCTGTAGCTAACGGAATGCCTATTTGTTCTTTGAGTCGTTTGAAGACCTCGATATTGCCAGGGACGGCCGGTTCTTCGATGAACAGCACGTCGTATGGCTTGATGGCGGCGGCTAACTGAATCAAGGTCGCGGGAGGGACGGCCGAGTGTGCGTCGAACATGACCGCGCCATCCGGGCCCACATTCTCACGTGCTTGGGCGATCGCCTTGACCATGCGATCAATGTCTGCGGGCGTGCCGGAATGTTCGTAGATGCCATGGGGCGGGACTTTCTGCGCTTTGGGCGTATGATAGACTCGGATGCGATCGCGAGTCGGGCCGCCTAGCATTCGGTATACGGGGACGTCCCAGAGCTTGCCGACAAGATCCCACAAGGCGATGTCGATGGCGGCAATGCTATGGACCATCAAGGCGCCACCGCGCATGTTCCGATGGGAGCGATACAACTTCTGCCAGAGGTACTCGATGCGCGTGGGGTTCTCGCCATCGATCAGTTCGAACAGCGACTTCACCAGCACCTGTGAGACACGTGGATCGACGCCTTTCAAATCACCCCACCCGCTGATGCCGAGATTGGTCTCGATCTTCACATAGACGACCGGCCCCACCCAGTAGGTCTTCATAGCCGATATGCGAATGATAGACGAACGATCCGCCACCTGTGCCGCGGGGTTCTGATCTTGCCCGACGACTTCATTCGCAAAGGCCAGCCCCGCTGTAGCGGCACCGAATCCAGTGAGGAGGGCCCGCCGCCCTTGACTCTGGGCCTTGCCTGTGTCGTTGTGAATCATAAGATTAGGATGGATAGGAACTCCGCTGGATGATTAACTACCGCGTCTGATCGGGGAAACCGAGCACATTCCCCGATCGAGGTGTTCTACCTGCACAACACTTTGAATATGAACTCGCGAAGCCGATTTGAGTCGACAGCCTATGGGAGCGCTTCGCGGAATTGTCTCCAGATGCTGTTGGCAGTTGGGTTCCTGGGAATGGCGGATCTCACTAGGGCTCAGGATGATATCGTTGAGATCATGGCGGATCCACAGTCCATCACGTTGAATCGCCCGGGGGAAAAGTTCACCATCCTCGTGCATGGGAAAACGGCCTCTGGCCAGACCATCGATCTGACACACGAGGCAAGCTATGTCGTGCCGACTCCATCGACTAACATCCTTCAGGTGACACCACGTGGGGTTGTTTCCGCGCAACACGATGGATCGAGTAAGGTGATTGTGAGGGCGCGAGGAATGGAACAGCCCGTGAATGTCGCGGTCTCTGATTCTCAAGTGGCGCGGACATTTCATTTCGAAACTAACATTGGCCCATTGTTCAGTCGCTACGGCTGCAACACCTCCGGCTGTCATGGCAAAGCAGAAGGGCAGAATGGGTTCAAGCTCTCTGTGTTCGGGTATGACGCCCGCAGCGATTACGAAGCCGTGACGCATGCGGCGCGTGGCCGACGACTCGCGCCGGCGACACCGGAACACAGCTTGCTCTTACTCAAGGCGACTGGCCAGTTGCCCCATGGCGGAGGTGAACGGATCGCTGTCGGCTCGCATGCTTACGAGACCTTGCTCGAGTGGATTGTGTCAGGAGCGGGCTTTGGCGAGGAAGCGGATCATGCAAAAGTGGTCAGTCTGGAAGTGACCCCTAACGAACGCGTCATGACATTTCGTTCAACGCAGCAATTACGCGTCATCGCTGTCTTCAGTGATGGACGACGCTCGGACGTCACGCATTTAGCGGAATTTCAATCAAACAACGATACGCTTGCCAGTGTCGATGAAGAAGGCCTCGTGATCGCTGGCGAGTTGCCCGGTCAATCCGCCATCATGGCGAGGTACTTGGGTGCCACGCAGATTTGCCGATTGGTGGTTCCTCGGCCTGGCGACACCTCGGACAAGCCCTTCCCGCCTGCACAAAGCTTCATTGATGAGGCCGTCTATGCGAATCTGAAGAAGCTGAATTTGCGCCCTTCGGAACTTGCTGATGATGCCACCTACCTACGCCGTGCTTATATCGATATCATTGGCACACTGCCCACCGCCGATGAGGCGCGAACATTTCTCGGCAATGACGATCCCGAACGCCGGTCCAAGCTCGTCGATGCCTTGTTAGAACGCCCTGAGTATGCCGATTACTGGGCGCTCAAGTGGTCGGACCTCTTGCGCGTGGATTCGGAGAAACTGGGACGTCGCGGAGCCTACGATTACTACCGTTGGATTCGTGAAAGCCTTGTTTCGAATAAGCCATTCGATGCCTTGTGCCGCGAACTGGTGACTGCCGAAGGTCCCCTGACAGAAGCCCCTGCCGGCCATTTCTATAAAGTGGTGAAGAGACCTGGAGACATGGCCAGTTCGCTGTCGCAGGTCATGTTAGGTGTGCGGATTGCCTGTGCCGAATGCCACCATCATCCCTACGATCGCTGGAGCCAGGATGACTATTACGGCATGCAGGCTTTCTTTCAACCCGTCGCCCCTCGCAAAGCCGGATTGGAGGAGATCATTCTCGCCGTGGGCAATCCGGCGGCGAAGAATCCTCGCACTGACAAAGACATTCACGCCTATCCGCTCGGCGGCATCGCTCCTGAGAAAGCGCCCGAGGAAAGTGGCGATCAACGCAAGGCCCTAGCAGAGTGGCTGACCGCTCGCGACAATCCATGGTTCGCCCGCAACCTCGGCAACCGCATGGTCGCGCATTTCTTCGGTCGCGGTCTGGTCGAACCAGTCGATGACGTGCGCGCCACCAACCCACCGAGCAATCCAGAACTCCACAACGCACTGGGCCAGCACGCCACAGAGGTAAAGTTCGATCTGAAGGAGATCATTCGCACCCTGACAGCCTCGCGCACCTATCAACTTTCATCACACCCTAACGAAACCAACGAGATCGACGAGCAGAACTACTCCCGCGCGCTTTTCAAACCACTGACTGCAGAAGTGCTGCTCGATGCCGTTTGTCAGACCACGGGGATCGAAGAGAAGTTTGATAGCATGCCTGCAGGTTACCGTGCTATCCAGCTCTGGGATAGCCAAGTGCCACATTACTTTCTCCGGCTCTACGGTCGGCCCATGCGCGCCTCCGCCTGCGAATGCGAACGCAACGGCGAGGCTAGCATTGCCCAAGTACTTCACTTGATGAACGCGCCGCAGATCAATGCCAAGCTCGCCCATGAGTCTGGCGTGATGGCCCGTCTGGCGCGAACGCTGGCCGACGATGGGCAGCTCGCGGATGACCTCTATCTAACATTCTTCTCCCGACAACCTACTGATAGCGAGCGCAACCGTGCCCGCGGTTACTTGGAAAACGCGGGCACCGGGAAGCGACGCGAAGCTGTCGAGGATCTTGCCTGGAGCTTGATGAACTCTCTGGAATTTGTCTTCAATCACTAACAACCATCGTATGAGAAAGAGAACTCGTTTCTGTGACGGCGTCGATCGTCGAAGTTTCCTCCGTGTCGGAACGGCTGCCATGTTAGGGGCGAATCTGACAATGCCGCGATTGCTCCAGGGCGCGCCTGCAATGGATCGTTCCGACCTTTCGGTCATCTTCGTCTTTCTCCATGGCGGGCTGAGCACCATCGATACCTTCGATCTCAAGCCAAACGCGCCCGCCGACATTCGTGGCGAGTTCCAGTCGATTCCTACGAACATTCCGGGTACTCGCATCGGCGAGCATCTCGTGCGCACGGCGCAGCAGATGGACAAGATCTCACTGATCCGCTCGTTCACTCACAGTGATGCAGGCCACGGCTCGGCCGATCATTACATGTTGAGCGGCTACCACACGCTTGCTGGCTTCAATGCCAACTTGATCCCAAACAATCAGCGCCCTTCCCATGGTTCTATCATTGCGCACAAGCTCGGTCCCAAGGGATCGGTGCCACCTTATGTGTGCCTTCCCGTAATGCATCGCAGCGGTGGCCCCGCCTATCTCGGAGCGACGGCCTCGCCCTTCGTCATTGAGGCCGATCCGAGCTCCCCGGGCTTCTCAGTGCCAGATCTCATCCCACCGATGAGTGTCAATGCGGCACGACTGGACGCCCGCGCCGAACTCCTCGCTGACATCGACCGCTTCCACAAGAGCAGCGAAGAAAGAGCTAACAAGAGCGCCAAAACTGTTGCCGTGTTCAAGGAGAAAGCCTTTGATCTGATGACCTCGCCCGCCGCAAAGAAGGCCTTCGACATCGGTGCCGAACCTGGAAAACTACGAGATGATTACGGTCGCAACACGCTGGGCCAAAGCTGTCTCATGGCGCGACGACTGGTTGAGGGTGGCGTTCGCTGTGTCACGATCGACCACTCCAACTGGGACACCCACGATGCCAACGCTCGAGTGCTGAGGCAGCAACTGCCGATGCTCGACGACGCGATGGCAACGCTCTTCCGCGATCTGGATGATCGTGGCATGTTAGAGTCGACGATGGTGGTGGTGACAGGCGAATTCGGGCGCACGCCTCGCATTAATGCCAACGGTGGACGCGATCACTGGAGCAAATGCTTCACCGTCGCTCTCGGCGGCGGCGGCATCCAAGGCGGCAGAGTCATAGGCAAGAGTGACAAATGGGCCGAAGAACCCGCCGAGGATCCAGTGACTCCCGAAGATTTCGCCGCGACAATGTACCGGCAGTTCGGCATCGATCCGAAAGAGGAACTGCTGACCGCTGAAGGGCGTCCTATTCCGATTGTGAATGATGGAACCGTCGTTGAGGCATTATTGTAAAACGGACGATGCGTATTTCGTTAGTCATCACTTTGCTCGCGTGGGTCACGACTTCTTCGTTAATTGCCGAGGAGCCTTACGTCTCTTACATTTTCCCAGCAGGCGGACAACGTGGCACCCAAGTCGACTTCAAAGTCGGCGGGCATTACCTCCACGGCGAAGCTTCTTTCGAAATGCTAGGCTCAGGCGTGAAGGCCAGCCGTAAGGTTCGCGAGGTAGACACCCTCTTTTTTGAAGGTCCGCTCATCCCCATGCCCGCATCGCAGCAGAAAGAAGATTATCCGCGTGATCATGGGGGCCAGGTGACCATCGCGAAGGACGCCACCATCGGTATGCGCTACTGGCACGTCTCGACTTCTCAAGGCGTGACGCCGTCTTGGAGATTCGTCATTGGCAGCTTGCCGGAGATCATTGAAGAGGAAATCGATGGAGCTCCAGCTCCAACCAATGTGTCTCTGCCAGTCACCATCAACGGCCGAATCTTCCCACGCGAAGACACGGACATCTGGACGCTCACGGCCAAGGCCGGCGAGATCATTTCCTGCTCAGTGAACGCGCAACGCCTGGGTTCAGCGTTCAATGCGCGACTCGAGATTCTCGATCCGAACGGTCGCCGTCTTGCAGAAGCTGTTCCCACGACTGGCAAGGATCCGTCCCTGCAATGGCAAGCGCCAGTGGATGGCGTCTACGCCGTGCGGATCCACGACATCGATTTCGGCGGACTGCAGCACTACGTCTACCGCCTAACCATCACCAAGGATCCCCACATTACCACCACATATCCGTTAGGCGGAAAACGCGGAGCAACGACCCACGTGGAGCTTCTTGGCAGCAACGGTGCTGCGAAAGGCGATATCGAAATTACCATCCCGGACAATGCCCCCGTAGACTTTCCCTTATCGGCAGCCTCAGAACGAGTCTACCTGCGAACCGGAGACGCCACCGAGTGGCTTGAAGCAGAGTCTAACGGCACAGCAGTCACGGTCCCATGCGTTCTCAATGGCCGCATCCAGAAGCCAGGTGATGTCGATGATTGGAATGTGAGCGTCAGCATGGGCGAAGTCATTGATTGCGAACTGCTTGCAGGCACCTTGGGCAGCCCGCTCTTTCCCGTGATCACCGCCTACGATCCGGCCGGTAAAGAGATCGCCCGCAGCAGCAATCCAGGTGATCCCAAAGCCGACGCACGTCTCCACTTCGAGGCTCCGGCAGCAGGCACCTATCGCATCACAGTAGCCGACCATTTCGCGTATCGAGGAGGCGCTCACCATGCCTATCGGCTATCGCTTCGTCCATTCACCGGTCCCGACTTCAAACTAACACTCGCCACAGATGCCATTTCCGTCACCCGTGAGATCGGAGGACTCACCGAAGAAGAGAAGAAACAACGTCCCCCTACCAAACCCGCCAAGCTTGCCGTGGAAGTGCAGCGGCAGGCGGGATTCGATGGCGAGATCGAACTCCTTGCCACCGGATTGCCAGAGGGCGTTCATTTGGCAAATAACAAAGTCCCGAAAGGAAAGAACAAAACCGAGCTGACCTTCACCGCCGATGCTAACATTAAGCTTCAAACGACTCGAATCACGCTTTCCGGAGTGGCAGAGATCGGTGAAAAGAAAGTTACGCACACAGCTAGTGTGGCCGTCGCTCGTGGAGAACCGCCATTGAATGACATCTTGTTAGCCGTGGCCATGCCCACGCCATTCTACTTCACGGGCGATTACAATTCCTTCCCACTTCCGCGCGGCTCGATCTATCGCCGCCAATACAAACTGCATCGAGGCGGCTTCACTGGTCCTGTCTACGCACGTCTGGCAGACCGACAAGTGCGGCATCTGCAAGGGGTACGCGGACCGACGATCACGATCCCACCGGATGCCACGGAGTTCGAGTATGGTACCATCATGGCCCCTTGCCTGGAGATTGGCCGCACCAGCCGAACGACTATCATGATCTACGGAACAGTCACGGACACAGACGGCAGCGAACACATTGTTAGCTACACCTCAGGCGATCAGAACCACCAATTCATCGGCCAGATGGTGACAGGCCTGCTCAGCATCAGACCAGGCCAGCCGTCCGTGTCCATCAAACCTGATTCTTCGATCGACGTGCCCATCGTAATCGGACGCGGACAATCCCTCAAAGAGGCCGACGTCCAAGTGGAGCTCAGTATCCCTGCCCACTTCCAAGGCATACACGCCGAACCCGTCACCGTGCCCGCCGGACAAACCGCCGCCACCCTCACCATCCGCTTCGCGAAAATGTTAGACGCTTTCAATATGCCCGCCATGGTGACCGCAACGACGTTAGGAAATGAAGACCCACACGTCGCCGAATCGCCACTCGAATTCGTGAGCTTATTACGAGACTAGCGTCTTCCCTCATCGCGGACATTCCATTGTTCGGTTAGCTCAATCCAACCAGTTCCCCACTCGAAGTCCCCCGTAACTTGTCGAAATCCTTGAGGTTGCGAGTCAGCAAAGTTGCGTCATGTGAGAGTGCGAGTCTGGCAATCTTCAAGTCCATCGTTCCGATTCGTACTCGCTGTTCACGATGCCGCTTGTTTGTAGCAACCGACTCTTCATCACATGGCAACAAATCCTACCGCGCGTAAAAGTCGATTCGTTCGCGTAACCGCTCATAAATTCCTATCTGGCGATTGAGGTCAGTCACACGATGTAATTCGGCAATCCATCCGCGAAGTTGTTCCTCGGCGCAGATGATTGTTGTAAACACCGGTTCTAGCGACTCCTCAAGGCGCTCCGCACGCCTTATACCTGCAGCGGTACCAAAACCCAGTTCAACGATGTGGTTTGTATCGAGAACGACCATTCGTTAGGTCTCACACTGCTGAACCCGCAACTCTGCACCCAACCGATCGACTTCGCGCGAATGATCATCATCTTCAAGCGCCCCGCCAGCTTCACGCCAGTCCTTCAACGGAACCTCCTGCTTGCGATGAACTTCATTCATCAAGTCTTCCACTTTCTTCTCAAGCTCGGATAAACGTTGTTCTAGCGTCGTTGGCATACTCCATATGATGCTGCACAATCGGCATTTGATCAATAGCAAGGTTACAACAGCCAGTCGATCCGTATCAACACGCGGGCCTTGTGTTCCCGCATCCGAATATGCCAAACTGATGAATGACAAATCGACGCGAATGGCTCAGTTCACTGGGCGTCGGCGCCTTCACGGGAGCCGGATTGAATGCCGCGCTGGGTGCCGACGAGGCGAACAATCCCGCGGCGAACGTCGCTGACAAGACCACGACAATCAAGATCACCAAGCTGACGGCCACGCCCATGATGCGGAAGGTCTTCCTCAAGATCGAAACCAATCACGGCGTCACGGGGTGGGGCGAGATCGATCAACTCGAGCCCTACGTTGCGGCGACCTTAGCTCGGTCCCTGTTCGAATTGCTCGATGGCGAGAACCCGACGCGCATCGAGCACCTCTGGCAGAAGATCTATCGCTCGCATCGCGACATGCGTGGCGGGCCATTCATGACGCACACTCTAGCAGGAATCGACATGGCGCTGTGGGACATCACGGGCAAGCTCTGGGGTGTGCCCGTCTACCGCCTTCTCGGTGGTCCCACCCGGGACAAAGTTAGGTTTTATCCCACGCCGACAGCGACCAAGATCGGCGTCGGACCGCAACCATTCTCAGGCACCCCGCAGCAGATTGAGGCCATTGTGAAGAACGTTGAGAACGCGCGCAAGAAAGTTGGCCCTGACGGAATCGTCATGTTCGACGCGCACTGTGCCTTGCCGCCACCATTTCTGATTCAGTTAGCCTCAGCGATCAAACCCTACGATCTGCTCTACATCGAAGAGCCTGCCGTGCCGGGCAATATCGAGGTCTTCAAACGGCTGAAGCAGCACATAAGCATTCCGTTAGCCGTCGGCGAACAAGCCCGCACCATCTGGGATGTCATTGGGTATCTTCAAGAAGGCTGCGCCGACATCTTGGAGGTCGACTGCGCACACACTGGAGGCATCACGCAGCTCCGCAAGATTGCGACCCTCGGCGAAGCCTATCATGTGCCCCTCGCTCCGCACTGTGTGACCACTGACTTAGGGGCGACCGCTAGCTTGCACTGCAGCGCCGCGATTCCGCTCTTCCTCATCCACGAGTACTACCCTAACATCACGCCTCCCGGACTCGTGAAGAAGAACTGGGCCATTGATGCTGAAGGCTACGCGTCCTTGCCAGAAGGCACAGGCCTCTGCTGCGAGATCGACGAGGCCAAACTGGCTGAACTAACAAAGACCCTAAGCGTCCCAGAATGGCCCACCCGTGGACGTATGCCTGACGGATCAATCGCCGACTACTAATAATTCGCGATGGCACCCTTCCCGCTGAGGCCGAGGGATTTCGTGATCTCGCCCGCTTTGTCTAGCATGAATCCCACTTCGCTGGCCACGGCGATCATCTTCCAGCCTTCGTCGAGGCGACGCTGCGCTTGCGCGGCATCGGCGACGTGGATCCCGGGGGCGACGCCGTGCGCCACGGCACTCGCGTAGACCTTCTTGATCGCGGCGTTAAAAGTCGGATCCTCGCTGTCAAAGGCAGGGGCGAGACCTATGGAGGCATGAAGATCGTTCGGGCCAATGAAAACGGCATCAATGCCAGGAACGCTTAAGATGTCATCGATGTTATCAATAGCATCCACGTGCTCAGCCATGAGGACGATGAGAATCTCATCATTGGCCTTGGCATAATAGGTCCCAGCATCGGTGGCGAAATTGGCGGCGTGCAATTGACCACCAACGCTTCGCTCGCCAAGCGGACGATAGCGCGCGGCCTTCACCACGGCCTCGGCTTCCGCGCGGCTGTTCACCATGGGCACCACGATTCCCCAAGCCCCGGTGTCGAGTACGCGTTTGATATTCTCAACACTATTGTAGGGGACCCTAGCAAGCGGCACACATCCAGACGCCGCAATGACAGGGAAACAAAGGGCCGCGGTCCTGATGGTTGCGTGAGAATGCTCGAGTTCGACGGTGAGCCACTCGAAGCCGGTAGTACTCATGAGCCCGGCGAAGATGGGATCAGGAAGCGCGAGCCAAGTTCCAACACTGGACTCCCCTGACTTTAATTTGGCCCGAACGGCGTTGGTTTTCATGATGGCATGCGCAAGGCGGGAGATTGGAAAACGTCAGGGTTCACAACCCAGCGCGGTCGACGACCGGCACGGGCATCGAGGATGGCAGCGGCCGCTGCATTGCTCACGCGGGCACCACTGTCATAGCCGAGCGAAGCCAAATGCGGCGTCAGCAACAGATTGGGGACCTCGTGAAAGGGATGATCTGTGGGCAGAGGTTCGACGGCGAAGACATCAAGAGCAGCCCCCGCGATCCACTCTTCGCGCAACGCTCTAGCAAGCGCCTCTTCATCGATGATCCCGCCGCGAGCGGTATTAATGAGATAAGCTCCCGGCTTCATGGCGCGTATTTCAGCCTCGCCTATCAGTTCATGCGTCTCCGGAGTGAGTGCGGAATGCAACGAAACGAAGTCGCTTTCTGCTAACAATTGTTCAAGAGTGACAAACTCGATGCCTAACTGCTTCGCCTCATCCGAAGGTGCAGGATCACTGCCTAACAAGCGCATTTCAAATCCACGCGCACGTTTGGCGACGGCTTGTCCAATGCCCCCACAGCCAACCAAGCCAAGCGTCTTGCCAAACAGGTCCGGGCCCCATGCAGAGTTCCAGCGCTTCGCACGCAGCGAGACACTGCCTTCGTGAATCTGTCGCGCCACAGCTAACAGAAGCGCCATCGCGTAATCAGCGACGGCTTCATTCAAAAGTCCCGGTGTGTTGGCGACGACGATTCCACGATCGGCGGCTGCCGTGAGATCCACAGCATCGATGCCGACTCCCCAGCGCGAAATGATCTTCAAAGACGCGGCTTCCCCTGATCCTATCACAGTCGCATTGAATGGATCCATGCCTGCGATCACCGCGTCGATCCCGACCAATTGAGGCAGCAACTCGGCTTCGGTCAGTGGCCCATACTTCGGCGGATGGATGACTTTGCACCCCTCTTCTTGGAGTCGCCGAAGTGCCTCGCCACCAACGGCTTCGACACTCGGCGCATGCGCAGTGATCAATACTTTCCAGGACATTGCCGGTAGCCTACGAACCTCCCCGCCACGGGACAAGACAATGCGGCAAGTCTTTCGGCTTCCACAAACGCGTCATTCGCCCGATGATGCCGCACCATGGGACATCGACAAACGACAGATCACCGCGCCGGGAAAGCATCGCACCACCAGATCGGCCTCGTGCGAGGGCAATTCGGGGACGTGCCACGCCGCGAGTGGATTGCTTTTCTCAAGGAAGCTGGTTTCGATGGCTACGAAGAAGGCAGTTGGTTGGTCGACTTGGATCGTTGTGCGGATGATGATAGTGCTCAAGTGTTTGCCGAAGAATGGCTCGCTGATCTGAAAGTGGCCGGACTGGAGATATTCGCGCTATCGGTGCATCTGCAAGGACAAGCCTTGGGCGACGAACCAAGCGCCAAGACCCTGCCATTCATCGGCGGATCGGCGACCGAAGCTTACACCGCATGGCGCGCTGCCGGAAACGAACCGCCGCGGACCGATCCCTTCTTCGTTCCCGATGAAGTCGGCCGCTTGTTGCATGCAGAAGCAGAGAGGCAGATGTTAGCCGCTGTCCGATTCGCCAAAGCGCTCGGTGATAAGCAATCGCGCAAAGTTCCGTTGACCGGCTTCGTCGGCTCGCCAGCGCGTTGCTGGAGTCATTGGTTTGCCTTTCCTCCCTTGCCAACAGAAATCGGCGGCCATCAGATTCCCAATATCCACCGCGTGAGTCTCGAACTGCTTGTCGAGCGATTTGGGAGATTCTTCGAAGCTTGTCAGAGCGCAGGAGCCAGCTTCGATCTCGAATGTCATCCAGGCGAGCGCGCCATGGGTGATCTCGAATCAGCTAACGATTATTTAGAATTCCTTGATGCCGCAGGATTCGCTGATGTGATAGGTTTCAATCTCGATTGCTCGCACCTTGAGTGGCAAGGTGTCTCTAGCATTGACTTCATTCGTGAGTTTGCCGAGCGCATCCACTCGGTGCACTTGAAAGGCGTTTGGGTTGCCGACGGTTACACACGTGCGGGTCGGCTCGGCGGGCATCGCCCCATGGGGCACCCGACGAATGGCTGGAACTTTACCACTGCCGCTAGCCCAAGAGACGCGGTGAAGACCGAGGAAATCATCGTCGAGTTGAACCGCATCGGCTACGACGGCGCGTTGAACATCGAGTGGGAAGACAACGATGTTGACCGCCGCGCTGGAGCGACGGCCGCGCTGAGGAATGTCCGCGCGTGTGATCTCCCACCGAGCGCGATGAAACACGACGACATGCTGGCTCAGTAGAATGCACCAAAGCGCGTCCTAAGGCTCAGCTCTAAAAACCTTGCTCTCGATTCCGGGAAGGCCTTGTGAACGGTGGCGGATTGGCTCGGATAGGCGAGATGTTCGCGGGTGTCGAAGTTCACCGTGAGCGTGACGTCGCCTTCCGCTGTTTGGAAAGTGGTCCGCTGGAGGAGGCGGTTTGGTGTGAGGTGTTCGAAATGTGTGAATGGCGCGGCAGCCACGGCTTTGTGAATGGGACTCCAGAAGGCGTGATGCTTCACCAAAGGATCCTTACGCGTGACCCAAGACTCTCGACTCAGGTGGAACATGGGTAGGACCATGTAGAGGATCTCTAACAATTGACGCGTGTCGGCAATGTCAGAGAACTTCAAGGAATCGAAGCTCCAGTGATGCGTGGTAAAGAGCTCGTCACCGAAGGCAGCTTGATAGAGCGGGATGCGCACCATGGGATCGAAGTAGGGCGACTTCAAGTTGGGCGGCACCTTCACGGCTTTGAAGGATTGCTCGGGGGCCAGTACCGCCCGAGGTATTCTCGAAGGCATCATAAAACTCACATTCCGGGGATAAATTCCGGCGATTTAGCTAATATCCCTTGATTAATATATGCGTTAGTTATGGTCGCTTGGCTTATGCTTATCGCATGTCTAAACGCAAATCTAGCA
>JBLHHN010000111.1:0-16555 GCA_047616785.1 Verrucomicrobiales bacterium | reverse complement strand
TGGAAACGAGATCGATAGCCGAGCGATGAATGTTGCAGGAGAGCCGTCAACTGGAAACCTGTATACTCGGTTCGATGAGGGGCGAGGCGGGCAGGCCTACGGGCTTGCCCCCTCGTCTACTCTACTGGTGAAAGAAGCGTGAACGACGGAGAGCACGAAGAACACGGAGAGAACAGTTCTTCAATGAAAGCGCTTGGATGTAGCGCACTACTTCGCGTGGGCTTTGACGAAGTCGATGTTGGCTTTGACTTGCGGCACACTGTTATCCCAATCGGCCTCGTGCTCGATGGAGATGTGACCGTCAAATTTCTGACGCTTCAGTTCTTCCAAGCAGGCGGCGACATCGACCACGCCTTCACCGGCGACCACGACAGGTGCTCTTCCGTTGGCGGCCTTGTCCTTGAGATGAACACTCACAATGCGACCATCGAGGATACGGAGGCATTCAACAGGCTTGAGATGGGAGGTGCACCAGTGTCCAAGATCGGCACAGGCACCGACGCGGTGATCGCGACTTTCCACGACCCCGAGAATGTAGAGAGGATGCCAGACCTTGTACTTGGGATTGCTCATAGACCCGCCGTGCTCGTGAAAGGCGACGCGCATGTCGAACGCCTTGGCGCAGGCTTCCCAATCGACGATCTGTTCCGTGGACTCGGTGCAGACCGAGTAGAGTTCCATCTTCTTGGCAAACAACATGATGGCGCGGACCTCGTCGCCGGTCTTGGCACCGACCACGCCGTAGTTCACGGGACGAACCCCTTGCCGAGCACATTCAGCCTTCAGCTCTGCCATGGCTTCCTCGGACATGGTGTGGTGAACTTTGTCCTCCGAGCCAGGCTTCATGGTCTGGCCAGGGAAGAATTCAATCATGTTGCCGCCGGCTTCCTTGGTCTTCGCGATGGCCTCGAATGCCGTGAATTCCTTGAAAGTGTATGCTTGGGCACCGACGAACCAGCCGTTCTGGCGATAGCTCTCGGGAATGGGATCCGCGTTGAGAAGGGCTGCGCCGGTGAGGGGCAGAAGGGCGAGAAGGCTGTATAAGTGTCGGCGTGTCATGATCATAGGATATAGCTTCAGTAAACTCCGGATAGTGGTCTGGAGTCGTGGCAATGTTGAAATGAAAGCGATGATTCGGGACTTGCCCCGATCTGTGTTGCCTTCAGGGTGTGATGAATGATGACTCGCCTCGCATTTGTTCTGGCTCTCCTGCTTGCCTTCATGGGCTCCGATATATGGGCTCAGGAGAGGCCGAATGTTCTGCTGCTCTGTGTCGATGATCTCAGGCCAGAACTGAAGTGCTTTGGAGCCGACTACATTCAATCTCCTAACATAGACGCGCTTGCGTCTCGTGGTGTCGCGTTTCATCGGCATTATGTGCAGGCGCCGACCTGTGGTGCTTCGCGGTTCACGTTGCTGACGGGACGCTTTGGTGGCCCTGGCAATGGCGCTATCTTTGGTCGGGCTGCAGAGATGAGGAAAGATCCAAACGCCGTACCGCCTAGCATGCCGGCGTGGTTTCGAAAACACGGATACACCACAGTCTCAGTGGGCAAGGTGACGCATCATCCAGGTGGTCGCGGCGGCAAGGATTGGAATGATGGCGCTCAACCTGAGATGCCGTATTCCTGGGATCGTCACCTCTTGCCAGCTGGGCCATGGCACCATCCACGTGGATGGATGCATGGTCTAGCAAATGGCCAAATCCGCAAGAATGCTAGAGACATGGAGGTGTTCCAGGCGATGGACGGCCCGGACTCGACCTATCCCGATGGCCGCATCACCCATGAAGCGACCAAGCAACTCGAGCTGCTGGCCAAGGATGACTCGGGCAAACCTTTCTTCCTCGCTTTCGGAATCCTGCGTCCTCATCTGCCATTCGGTGCGCCGGCCAAGTATCTGGAATCCTATCGTAGTCTCAACTTGCCGCCCACGCCTCATCCAGAGAAGCCTGTGGGAAAGACGACGTGGCACGGTTCGGGCGAATTCATGAAGTACAACCGTTGGGGAAAGAACCCTAACGAGGATGCCGAGTTTGCCATGGAAGTGCGCCGCCACTACGCGGCCTGTGTGACTTACGCCGATGCCCAAGTGGGCCGCATCCTTCAGCGGCTCGATGAGCTGGGTAAACGAGACAACACCGTTGTGGTTTTGTGGGGAGATCATGGTTGGCATCTTGGAGAGCACGCGATCTGGGGCAAACACGCGCTCTTTGAGGAATCGCTGCGGTCGCCGCTCATCATCAGTTATCCTGGGATGCCCCATGCTGGCAATGCCACCACAGCGATGGTCGAGACTCTCGATATCTTTCCCACGTTGGTGGAACTGGCAGGGCTGCCACCGGTAGACTTCGTCCACGGCTCATCACTTCGTCCCATCCTTGAAGCACCTACAGAAGCGCGCGGTCATCCGGCGATCAGTTATGCGAAAGCCGCTCGTACGATCCGCACGGACACGCACCGTCTCATTTCCCACAAAGATGGGCATCTCGAACTCTACGATCATCGATCGACTGAAGGCGAAACGAAGAATCTAGCAGACATCCAATCCGAGTTGGCTCAGGAGCTTCTAGAGAAACTCAACGCACGGTTGCCGTAATATGTGGAGACGACTTTTTTTGAGTGTTCTGGTAGGGATTGCATGTCAGCAGGGAATTGCCCAAGTGATCATCCCTGGTCTTGAGACGAGCCAACTCGAACCGGTACTTCGAGGTAGAGTGCTGATCGAGGAATTGAATTGCGTTTCCTGTCATCAAGCGGACGCCATTGCCCCATCCTCTCGCAAAGCGCCACGGCTGTCTGCCGTGGGCGGGCGGGTGAATCCGAATTACCTGCAAGCGTTCATTGCCGCCCCGCATGAGGTCAAACCTGGCACGTTGATGCCGGACTTACTTGGTGACTTGGGAGCCGATGAGAAACAGAACGTCGCGGAATCGATCACACACTACCTTGTTTCGCTTCACAAAGACACCAAGTTTGAACTCCAAGCACCCGACGCCGTGGCGGCCGAGCAGGGCGAACAGCTCTTTCACTCCGTGGGTTGTGTGGCCTGCCATGCGCCGAGAGGTCCTGAGGGGAACGAGTTGCTGCAGGAGACTTCCGTGCCTCTGGGTGCTTTGGAAAAGAAATACTCTCACGCAAGTCTAAAGGCGTTTCTACAACGGCCACATGCTTCGCGTCCTTCTGGGCGCATGCCGGACCTGCGATTGCCTGGGCATGAGATCGAGCGCATCACGCACTATTTGTTGCAAGGTACGGTGGTGCCAGGCCATCTCGCCTTCACCATGTGGCGTGGAAAAGTATGGGAAGGGCTGAAGGGCGATGTACAGAAAGAGAAGGCGGGCCAAGTGGATGACTTTTCGTTAGAACTCTTTGGGAAAGTGCCGCATCACACGGCCATCCGATACGAGGGGTTTCTTCGCATGGAAACCGCAGGTGCCTACACATGCTATCTGGAAATGAATGGCGGGAGCTTGCTAGTGAATGGGAAAGAGGTGATCGACGAATCGCCCAGTGACCGTCGAGGACCGAAGAAACTCACAGGGACCACAAATCTCCTCTCAGGGTGGAATCAGATTGAGCTCACATACTTTCACACGGGTAGGAAACCCGTTTTCAGTTTCGAAATGGAAGGCCGCGGGTTCACTCGGCAGTCCATTCCATCGTCGATGCTGTCGATGTCCGACAAACCTATTCCAGTCCTAAGCGCGTTGAAGAGTGATCCCCCGTTGGTGCTTCGAGGCAAAGCCAATTTCGAACGCCTTGGCTGCGGACAATGTCATGATGACATCAAATCACCGCGCGGAGAGCATACTCCGATGGCCAAACTCGATCTAACCAAAGGTTGTCTCACGGAGTCATCAGGCACACCACGCTTCGATCTCAGTCCGGAGCAGAAGGCTCAGATCGCGTTGGCCTTGCCGGAAGTGAACACAAGCGCTTTCAGTGATCAGCAAATGGTGGACAAGACGCTTGTCACCTTCAACTGCATCGCCTGTCATGACCGGGAGGGGCTTGGCGGGATCTCGTCGGATCGCAATGCTTACTTCACTGGCACCCACGAGGCTCTGGGGGATCAGGGCCGTTTGCCGCCGCCGCTGACCCATGTGGGCGCGAAGCTCACGTCTTCTTGGCTCACGGAAGTACTGATGCGTGGTGGTCGACAGCGTGACTATCTGAATACGCGAATGCCTGCGTTTGGTGAAGCCCCAGTGGGTCACTTGGTCGAGCTGTTTGAGAAGGTGGATGCGTTAGAGGAAGTGACTTTTCCGGAGATCGCCAACATTAGAGAATCAAAAGATGCGGGTTACGAGATGATGGGAACGGCGGGGCTGAGCTGCATTGCCTGTCATGATTTCAATGGCCAGGAATCGGGTGGGGCAGGGGCCCTTGAGCTGGTTCACGTCACGGATCGGCTGAAGAAGAATTGGTTTCATCTCTACATGCGGCAACCCTCACGCTTTCATCCGACGGTGATCATGCCGAGCTACTGGCCGGGTGGTCAATCGATCCGCAAGGAAGTGTTAGAAGGTGATGCCAGCCAGCAGATCGAAGCCTTGTGGGCCTACCTCTCGGATGGTCCACGCGCCAAGAATCCTCAAGGCTTGTCGCGTCAGTCACTCCAGCTACGTGTCGCCGACGAAACGGTGATGTGTCGTGGTCGAGGCACCGCGGGCTATCGAGGCATCGGTGTGGGTTACCCAGAGAGGATCAGTCTGGCCTTTGATTCCGAGGAGATGGCCCTGCGGCTCTTGTGGAAAGGTGATTTTGCCAGTGTCAATCATGGCAGTTTCCGCGCGCGTGGTAGTGATCGGCTCAGCTTTCCTGCGGGCATACCCTTTCATCGTCTCGTATCTATGGATGATGCATGGCCTTACAAAGGGAAAACGAACTATCAGTTTCCGCATGATCATGGTTACCAGTATCGTGGGTATCACCTGGACAAGCAGAAGCGACCGACATTTCGTTATGACTATGGTGAAATCAGCGTTGAGGATTTCTTCCAAGACTTGCTTGATGAAGAAGGAAACGCCTATTTCAGTCGCACCATGACCTTTGCCGCACCTTCTGCGCAGGCATCGTTCTTCTTTCGCGTCGCTTCAGGCAAGGAGATCATCGCAGTCGGGAAAGCTTGGAAGATCGACCAACTCACCCTCATGATGGGTGATCAACAGGAAGCCCAAGTGCGGGAAGGCGATCCTCAAGAGTTGCTCATCCCGATTGCCCTGCCGAAAGGCGAAACCGTCATTCAGTTAGAATACCGATGGTGAACATGCTATTAAAATACATGACTGCCGTGATCATAGGGCTTTGGGCCATGCAGAGCGCTCATTCCGAAGAACTCGGTGCCATTTGGGGCACCGCCGAGGAAGAGTCCAAATACTATGCCTTGGTCGATATCCCGATTCCTGCCGAGGTCCCCATGCGTCCAGGCAGTTTCGATATTCTTCCTGACGGCAGACTCGCCGCGGGCACGCGTCGCGGGGATGTCTACTTCATCTCGGGAGCCTTTGAGCCTGAGCCGAATCCAGTCTATCACTTGTTCGCCAGTGGTCAGGATGAGATCTTCGGTCTCGCTTGGAAAGATGAATCTCTCACCATCACACAATTCGGTGAAGTCACTCGCCTCACTGACACCGATGGCGATGGTTCAGCGGATCGCTTTGATACATTGAGTAACAACTGGGGCTATGCCGAAGGGCATGAATTTGCCTTCGGTTCCAAGCACGATCCTGAGGGGAATATCTGGGTCGCGCTGGGCTTGAGCGCGTCCTATCACTCCCGTAATCTGTTCCGAGGCTGGGCCGTCAAGGTCACGCCGGATGGCCGCATGATACCTGTCTGCAGTGGGCTACGCAGTCCTGGCGGCGTCGGTCCTAATGCCGAAGGGGCCATGTTCTGCATCGAAAGCCAAGGCCCGTGGAACGGATCCTGTTCTCTCAAACACCTCAAACCAGGTGGTTTCCTCGGGCATCCCGCGAGCTACAATTGGTATCCCTTTGTCGAAGGCCTGGATGCACCCTCCGTGGAACCTGAGTCGAATTCGCGTTTGTTGGTCGAGAAGAAGCGCGTGAAAGAGCTGGTGCCTCCGGCGGTGTTGTTTCCCTACATCAAGATGGGCCGATCCATCTCTGGGTTCCGGCTCAATCAGACCAAGGGCAAGTTTGGGCCCTTTGAGAATCAGCTCTTCTTTGGGGACTACACCCTGAGCCTCATCATGCGAGCGACCACCGAGCAGATCAACGGTGTCTGGCAGGGGGCTTGCTATCCCTTTCGCGAAGGACTCGCTACCGGGATCATGAATGTGGAGTTCTCACCGAAAGGTCAATTGATCGCCGGAGGATTCACCACCAACCGTCAATGGCCGGTGCGAGGGGAGAAGCCCTACGCCATCCAGCGTCTGGACTGGACAGGCGAGACACCCTTCGAACTGCAAGAGATCAACATCCGCCCCGATGGCTTTCTCCTCACATTCACACTGCCCGTGGATCCTGCCATCGCGACGAAACCAGGAACCTACGCCATCACCACCTACACCCACAAATTCTCCGCAGGCTACGGAAGTCCGGAAGTGGATCACACCACGCCGACTGTTAGGAATGCCGAGGTCTCCCCAGACGGATTGAGTGTGAGATTGAAAGTAGAAGGCCTCCAAGAAAGCCACATCCACGATTTCGATCTCGCTAAGATGCTAGGAATGAACCAACAGCCTCTCCTGCATACGAAGGGCTACTACACCGTGAACGAGATTCCTCTTAAAAATCCTTAGCGGTTAGTTGAACCATGCTGCTCCTGTGAATCATTCGTCTCCAGATGTGTTGATCGTCGGCGCAGGTGCGTGTGGCGCGCTGGTGGCAAGACGGCTTGCTGAGCGAGGCTTGTCGGTGGTGGTCTTGGAAGCAGGCAAGCGCTTCGGCCTTCACAATGCGCTGGAGAATTCTGAGGCGAATGCGAGCCAGATCATGTGGAACGAACCGCGCAACCATGTGGGTGCTGACTTTGTCGTTCCCAAGACCGGTATCGGCGTGGGCGGTGGCACCCTCACATGGCTCGGAGTCATGCCGCGATTTCATCCGGCGGATTTCCAAACGTATTCGACGGGGGGCGTGGGCGCTGATTGGCCGATCGGCTACGATGATTTGCGCCCGCACTATGAAAGGGTCGAACGTGAGTTCGGCGTTGCTGGCGAGTGCGGGCCCTTTGCCCCAGAGAATTACGCGTTGCCGATGCCGGCACATCGCATGAACTGGCATGCGCAACTGTTAGCCAAAGGGGCACGTGAACTCGGAGCGCAGCCTTTTGCACCTCCCATTGCCATCAACTCGCAGGAGCGCGACGGCCGACCTGCCTGCATCTATTGTGGCTGGTGCGGTTCGGGATGTCCGACGGGAGCCAAGGCGACGGCGACGAATACTTACCTCGCGCATGCGGAGCGCCTCGGCGTCCTTGTCATCAGCGACGCCTTTGTGCATCAAGTGAACTACGATGCCGCGAAAGGACAGGCGACCGGTGTGATCTATCTCGATTCAGAACGACGGGAACATCGCCTGGATGCCAAAGCGGTGATTCTAGCCACACATGCGGTGGAGACACCCCGACTGTTGCTGCTGTCCGCGAATGCCACGTTTCCTGATGGACTCGCCAACTCCAGTGGCCTTGTGGGTAAGAATTTCATGAGCCACCCCACGTGGCAGGTGTTCGGCACGTTTGATCAGCCGGTGAACTCTTACAAAGGCATGCAAATGGGTCATGTGATGGTGCAAGATTTTTACCAACCAAGCGCCAAAGCGGATTACGCGCGTGGCTACATCCTGCTCAGTTACATGATGACGCCTGTGACCTATGGGATGCTGAGCGGCTTGATGGTAGGGCCGGACTTAAAAGACTTTCTTCACGATTATTCCCACACGGCTGCCTGGTGGGCGCATGCGGAGGGGCTTCCCAGTGAGAAGAACACGATCACACTGGATCCTGAATTGCGCGATGCGCGTGATTTGCCTGTGGCGCGGATCGACTACGCGTGGGGGGAGAACGATGTGAAGCTCGCCGCCGCCGCCCGCGACAAAGCAGTGGAAATGATGGCCGCTTCCGGAGCTAGCAAAGTCCGTATCGGTCTCAACTACGGCGCGCAGGCCATGGGCAGCTGCCGCATGGGGCGTGACCCGAAGACCTCCGTGGTGAACGAGTTTTGCCAATCGCACGATGTTAGCAATCTCTTCATTTGCGATACCAGCGTCTTTGTCACCGGCTCTGGCGTCAACCCCACCCTAACCGTGATGGCCATCGCCGATCGCGCCTCGCAACACATGCTCACATGATCGAGACGTCCATCACTCTCCAGGACATCGCGGCGCTGTCCGCCTTGGCAAATGGTGTGATCCCGCCTGATGCACGTGATACTGGTGCGGCTTCGGTTCACGCTGGCCCCAGCATCGCTGGGCGCGTGCGCTACAGTCCTTACGCAGATGTGTATGTCGATGGCTTGAAGGTTGCCAAAGAACTAGCACAGAGCAAATTCAATGGTGGACTAGACGAACTCGATGCCGAGCAGATGCAGGCGTTGTTAGGCGACCTGAGCGAGCAGTCGCCCCAATTCTTCCGGCAACTGCGTGCCGATGTGTGCCTGTTCTACCTTAGTGATCCTGGAGTGTGGCAGCGGATCGGCTTCCCTGGGGAGTCGACCGAGCTTGGTGGTTACCCTGACTTTGATCAACCGCAACACTGACATGAATATTCCCGATTTGCTTCCTGCCACCCAAACTTTCCTCGACTCGCCTGCGAAGATGCTCGTAGGCGGTCAGTGGCGAGATGCGGCTGATGGGAAAACGCATCCCTCGGTGGACCCGGCGACTGGTCAGGCGCTCGCCGAGTTTCCCGCAGGTACCGCAGCTGACGCGGATGAAGCGGTCGCCGCCGCACGCCGCGCCTTTCCTGCTTGGAAACGCATCACCCCGGTTGATCGCGGGCGAATGTTGCAAGAAGCGGCCATGCTCATGGATCGGCACACGGATGAACTGGCCGAACTGATCACGTTGGAAAGCGGCAAGCCCCGATGGGAAGCCGAGAAAGAGGTCGGGACGGCGGTGAGCTGGACGGAGTATTACGCAGGGTGGACGACCAAGATCCTCGGCGACACGATCCCTCTTTCCTTGCCTGGACAGTTCTTAAACTACACCACGCGCGAACCGTTGGGCGTGGTTGCAGGCATCACGCCGCCTAACTACCCCTTGACCATGCCGCTCTACAAAGCGGCTCCCGCGCTTGCCACTGGCAATACCATCATCATCAAACCCTCGGAGGATTCGTCATTGGTCGCTATTCGGTTAGGCGAGATCTTCTGCGAGGCGGGCTATCCTGATGGTGTCTTCAATGTGGTCACTGGTTTGGGAGATCCGGTTGGAGTGACGTTGGCCAACCATGATGACGTGGACAAGATCACCTTCACCGGCAGCACCGAAGTGGGCCGCGAGCTCGTCCGGGCTTCCGCCGGAAACCTGAAGAAGGTCTCGCTCGAACTCGGCGGCAAGTCGCCTAACATCGTCTTTGCCGACGCCGATCTGGAAGCTGCCCTCAAAGGTGTCTTCATGGGAATCTTCTTTTGTCAGGGCGAGATCTGTTCTGCTGGTTCGCGTCTGTTCATCGAGCGGACCATCTACGATGAGTTCATCGCTCGCTTTGCCGAGATGGCGCGCAGCATCAAACTGGGACATGGTCTCGACGCCGAGACCAAGATGGGTCCACTCGTTTCAAAAGCGCAGCAACAGCGTGTGCTTGAGTATCTCACCATTGGCGCGAACGAGAATGCCAACACCGTTGCTGGTGGCCATGCTCCCGGCGGTGCTCTGGAGAATGGGTTCTTCGTCCAGCCCACGGTTTTCACCGGAGTCGACAATTCCATGCGGATCGCTCAGGAAGAGATCTTCGGTCCGGTTGTTTGCGCCTTGCCTTTCGAGGACCTCCCTGACGCTATTGCCCAAGGCAACGATTCTCCCTTCGGTCTCGCGGCCGGCGTCTGGACCCGCGATGTCCGCAAAGCCCACCAAGCCGCCGCTGCTCTGAATGCAGGAACTGTCTGGGTGAACTGTTACAACGCGTTTGATAATGCCAGTCCCTGGGGCGGCTTCAAACAAAGCGGCTGGGGGCGCGAGAAAGGCCCATACGGACTCGACCTCTTCACGCAGATCAAATCGGTGATCGTGAACTACACCTAGGTGAGCCGGAACCTTCTTGGCTTGACTTTACCTGTTTGTGCGACGATTTGTATGCATAAATCATGAGCACACTCGATGTCTTCTCGGCTCGCGATCTACGAAATCGGTCTGGTGAGCTGCTTAAGGATGCTGAATCCGGAAACCTTTCCGTGATAACGAAACATGGACGCCCAGCTGCGATCGTGGTTCCATTTGATACAGAATTATTGGCACTCGGATTGCCCACGCACTTGGCTGTTCGGCTGTTCGATCAGCGTCTGACAACTCTAGCTCAAGCCTCAAAACTGGCTGGAAAATCAATGGAAGAGTTTCTTGAAATCTTGGGCGCATCGAATGTCGATGCGGTGGACTCCCCACCCGAGGAGTTGGGAGATGAACTGGATGCTCTTCAGTGAGTGAGACATCCGTCAGGGTGGTCGTCGCAGATGCCTCCCCACTGATTGGCTTGGCTAAGATTGGAAGGCTGACATTGCTCGAACAGTTATTCCAAGAGATCTTGATACCAAGGGGGGGGGAGAAAGAACTGTGTTTGGATAGTACGCGCCCTGGATCAAAGAATCTAGCAGAAGCAATGAAGAAAGGATGGATCGCCAGTGTCCAAGTCGGAGATTTGCCTCGGCATTTGACGTCCACTGTCGACCTGGGTGAGGCCGAAGCCATCGTCCTCGCAAAGCAAGAATTAGCACTACTACTCGTTGATGAGACCAAAGGACGAGTGGCCGCAACCAGTGAAGGCCTCAAGATCTTCGGAACGGGTGCCGTTCTTATTCTCGCGAAAGCTAGTGGATTGATACCCACAGTAGCTGAGCCGCTTAGAGAACTCTCCGGAGTCGGCTACCATTTGTCGATCGCTCTTCAGAAAGAGATTTTAAGGCGTGCCGGAGAATAATCGGTCAAATTAGCCTGACGCGATTCTTCCAAACTCCGTCGGTTCTAGCCTAGCATCTGGCCGACACCAGGGGCAGGGTCCATGATGAATCTTTCCTTCCCTCACTATCTCAATCTCTTACAAGCTGCTTTGATTTCTGGAGTGTCGCTGGGCGCTGGTAGCGCTTTGCTGGCTGAGGATCTTCTTGTCAGTGACTTCAAAGACAAGGACGCTGTTCCTCCCATTTGGGAAATGTGGGGTGGTGCCTCGATGGCGATGGCTTGGCATCAGGACGACGCTGCTGGCGACGCCGATTCTGGTTCGCTCAAGCTCACCATCGGGTTCGATAGAGAATTTGATGACAATCAGTATGCCATTGGCATGGCGCTGGGCGGCAAGGACGATTGGAACAAAGATGTCCTGGCGAGCGCTGAGAAATACGCCAAACTCGCCTTCGACATTCGGTGGAATAATGAATCGACCGCACCGTTAGACGATTACAACAACAGTGGCGGTGATCCGGGCTTCTATGTCGGACTCGCGACGCCTAGCTGGGAGAAGACTTGGCTCGAAGGTCCAAAGTTGGCCGACACCCGGTGGAAATTGAAATCCCGGCAGGCACGGAAGATTTCCCTGGCATTATCTTTAAGAAATGGACGCCGGGTGGTGGTGATGCGAAGGGAGTCTCGGGAACCGTGTCGATCTCAATTGACAATGTGAAATTGATCGAAGCGAATGGAGAGACCGAGCGTCCGCCTGCTGAACTCACGCCGGAACGTTTGGCTAAGATGAAAGTCGAAACGCTCTATGCGTCGCTCTGTGCGCAGTGTCATGGCGAGCGATTGGCGGGTGGCTTGGCGCCGTCGTTTCTCGATGGAGAGTGGAAACATGGTGGTTCGGATGCGGACATTGCCCGAACTATCACGAAGGGAAATCTAGAGTTTGGCATGACGCCGTGGGAGCACGTCCTGACAAAGAATCAGATCCATGCGATGGTCGTCTTTCTCCGAGAGAAAGAGCTTGAAGCGCTGAACAAAGGCATCGTTTTTCCGAGGCCAGAACTTGGCAAAGTCACCAAGACAGACCGTGCGGAATACAAGATTGAGGTTGTGGTCGATGAGGGGATCAAGAAGGCCTGGGCCATCGCCTTCCTGCCGGACGGGCGCAAGCTTGTGACTGAACACGCTGGCAATCTGCGTCTCATCGGCACGGATGGGAAACTTCACCCTGAGCCTATCAAAGGCACGCCTGAAGTGATCCAACATGGTCAGGGCGGCCTCATGGAAGTGGCTGTTCATCCTAACTACGCGACGAACGGCTGGATCTACCTAGGCTTTGCTGATGGGTGGTGGGAGAAGAGTGAGGGTAAGAAGGACAAGGCGCACACGATCAACGCGGTGGTTCGCGGTCGGATCAAGGATCACGCCTGGGTCGATCAAGAGTGGGTTTGGAAAGCGGAGAAGAAGTTCTACGGCGATGAAGCCTATCACTTTGGCACTCGCATTGTATTCGATCAGGGTTACATCTATTTCGTTGTGGGTGAGCGTGGCGGCATGAAGCAAGTGCAAGAATTGACCAACCCGAAGGGCAAGATCTTTCGTCTCTTCGATGATGGGCGTGAACCTGAGGACAATCCCTTTGTGAACACACCCGGAGCGATGAAGGGCATTTGGTCTTATGGTCACCGGAATGCTCAGGGACTGGCGATCGATCCTCGTGATGGAACCATCTACAGCACCGAGCATGGGCCACGTGGTGGCGATGAATTGAATCTCATCCTCAAGGGCCACAATTATGGCTGGCCCATCATCACGCACGGCATGAACTACGATGGCACCCCCATGACGCCGGATTCCAAGACGCATGAAGATGGGATGGATCAACCGATCACTTATTGGACGCCTAGCATTGCTACGAGTGGGCTGGATTTCTACGACGGGGATCGATTTCCTGGTTGGAGGAATGACCTCTTTGTCGGTGCTCTCAAGCAGAAGGAAATCCGTCGCCTCCGCATCATCGATGGCAAAGTTACAGAACAGGAGATCATCCTCAAAGGCCTGGGCCGCGTCCGGGATGTGGCTACCAGTCTCGATGGCTATCTCTATGTCATCCTGGATGGCCCAGACCACATCCTAAGGCTGACACCGCCTAACGATTGAGGAAGGCGCACTGCTTTTACGAAAGAGGGAAAAGGACGCAGCCTTCACTCGAATTCCTGAGGTGAGCCCTCAGATGAATCCAATGACATGGGCCGAGCCGACGGGGATGACGGTTTCCGGTGACTGTTCGACGAACAGGGAATTGCCTGAGACCAATTCGAAAACAGTCTTTCCGAAGAAGCCGATGAATCCTATCAAAGCCATGTATCGGACCGGTCTCCCCTGCCTCCAAAGGCCTGCAATGAGTAATTCGAACAGAGCCGAGTCGATACCGGACAGTCCTCGGTAAGTCTCAAACTGTGGTTGGAATAAGACAATCTCGATAGGGATCACGACCGCTGAGAGGAAGCGACAGAAGACGAATCGTCCGGGAATGACGCGTATCGCGGTAAAGCCAAGATCCACGAAGGCCGCAACATTCCCGAGCAAATGATCCCACGACCAATGGGTGAAATGCCCTGTCAGAGTGGTGAAAACATGGAGTGGTACGGTGGCACTTCGCTGCCACTGAAGAGCCTCCCCAAGATCGGGGAGGTTCTGAATGATCACTGATAGAATCGTCAATCCGAAGAGTAGTGTTTTGTCGAAGCTGCATCGGCTATCGACCAAAAGTTGAGGCGGCATCACGCTTTGCGTCGGATACTCAGCTTGGTCGCCAGACCAGAGAACAGCAGAATAAGAAGCACCGCGAATGGGGGTAAAGCTCCGCCACTGCTGCTGCTGCCACCTCCGCGTGGAATGCGGGGCGCTTTTCTGGGGGTGAACGGTTTCGCTTTGTCCACACGATAGTTTCTAGGTGTGGGTGTCGAGGCGCGAGCTGACTGGGCGGCCATCTCACGGGTGACACGCTCACGATTGTTCCGGACGATACTATGGTTTTCAGAGCCCATATCATCGAGGACTAGCATGGAGGTCTCGTCGGTGACGAGCTGATATTGCAAGCCGAGATCACGAATCGCGTTCTCGGATTCTGTTGTCGGCATTTCGCCCGTATTGGCCCGCAATTTGATTCGCTCGATTTGATCCAACGCCCAGAGACGTTCGATCTCTGGATTCGATGTGTTAATGTCGGGGAAATTGGAAGTGGTATGATAGGTCTTGTCTTCTCCGGTGAGACGGGCTTTGAGCGTGAGCTCCGCGCGGCCCCCTTTTTCATATTGGCCAAAGAGGATAAGCTGCTCGCCGCGGTAGATTTTGTTAGGCATTTCGCCGGAGACGTTGAATGTCTTCACTCCTTAGATTGAGAATTCCACGTGGTGCAGGGACTCATGGAGAATCTTGCTCTTAGCCTGGAGGATCTGACCGAGAATGTCGTCCGCATTGGAAACCCCAGCGTAGAACACGCCGCTGCCATCACAGATCGTTCGCATGAGCGGCCAGTTTGCGCTGTTGCCAAGGAGAAATCCGAAAATCCGGATATTGTGTGTTTTCGTGAGTTGATGAAATTTCACCGGATCGACGATGCCTTTGTTGGTCACGCCATCCGTGACGAGAACGACGCTGGTCGCCCTGTCGTCGTCGAGTTTCTCTATGGCCATGCTGAGTCCCTCGTAGATGTTGGTCCCTCCGTGAGTCTTGATCCTCTGTATCTGGGTGATGGTTCTTTCTACCTTGTCAGGCGTCGCCGAGACCCATCCATGAGTGATTTCAGTGGCGGTGTTAGAAAAGGAGATGACACGATAACGATCCTGTGGAGACATCTTACCGATGACGCGGGTCACACCATCTGTCAGAGTGTGAAGCTTGGACGACATGCTGCCCGAGGTATCAAGCACATAGACGTAGTCGGCACCGCCTCTGATGGGTTTCAAATCAATGCCCGGAGTGACGACCATCATGAAGGTGCCATTCCCGTTTTCGTCGTCGCGGAAAGGAACCACTTCAACGCGACCAGGGAGATCCTGAGCGAGTCGGTAGTAGACAACGAGTTCACGATTCAGGGCCTGACCTGCTTTTTCAAGGCGAATGCGGTAGTGACCGTCTTCGAGTTTTTCAGGCCCTCCGTCAGGTTGGCTGGATGGTTTCGCCTACTTCTGGAGGGTGACAGGGGCCAGTAGGCAGTTGCAGGCTCGAAAAAAAGCGGCCTTGCGGTTTCAATACCGAATCTCAGTCGAGCGAAACCGCTGCCTCAACTTTGGTGCAGGTCTGAGTGATGGTTTCCGGAGAGATGCTGTGCCGAGTCGGAGCCCATAACCCCTTGATCATCAGTAACGAAGAGGACTCTGACTGATCCTGATTTCTTCGGGATTCGCTGATTCAGGCCCAGCCAATCTGACGGAGAGCCGTTTTTCAGTCGTGGTTTCATTCTCGAATCCTGGAAGCCGAACCTGCTCGACTGGCCAAGCTGATTTCAGGATGACCTCGGCGGAGAAGTGTCATTCGACGACATCGTTGACGGGATTTCAGAAACCGCTGGCCGCCACATCATCAGTGCCACCTTCCTTAAGCGGGTATAGATAACGTCCGATGCCGGTGTCGATCTTGACCGGTTGGTAGTAGACAATCCGAATGCGAGTTTCTTAGTTAGACTTTACCGGGTGGACCTTGAATTCGAATGCCTGAATTCCCTCTTTCGTGGCGAGTCCCGTATCGTTTCCCGCTTTCGTAGATGGTTCTAGCATTTTCCCTCTCCACCACTTCGCCGTGAATCTCACGTTCGCCCATGGTCAGGCTGACTTCGGACAAGCTCGCACTTTCTGGCAGTGGAAAGCGGTAGACCGCTTCGAGGTCGACGGCGTTAGGATTAAAAAAGGTCTGGGTGACCTCCGTTTGCGCGAAGCCGTTGTTGATCGTGACTTTCACGTGATGATCGCGGATCACGATCGGGGCGTGTGGCGATCCCTTCGGGGTCAAGGTGCATGCGGAGTAGATGGATGGAGTCGCGTAGATAAGTGCGAGGGCGACCGTGATCTTAGTGATGAAGCTGGGTAATGTTTTCATAGCAATGCGAGCATGGTAGCCAATAAATCATTGATGTAATCGAAATTAAACATTGATACATCGATCGTATCGATACTCCTCGAGTGACCTCATTCTCATTCTCCAGAATTCCCGATCGATACACTTCGCATTGGCAATGGAGAGATCGGCAATTGGGGGTAGCCCTTCCGTGAAACGCCTTGGTTAGCCATTCGCAGTCTCAGCGGACGCCTCACTAACACCGAGATTGCCATAGCCGATGAATATTATTACAGAACTCAGTGATTTCGGGAATCGGCAGGATTTGAAGGCGCAATTCGAATTCCCGCTGCGGTGATCAGTTTGAGCGTGAGTGCGCGACCGGAGCCGTCGGGGATCTCGGGTCCTTGCGCGTTCCAC
>JBLHHN010000110.1:0-16593 GCA_047616785.1 Verrucomicrobiales bacterium | reverse complement strand
CAACTCCCATCAACACTAACAATCACCGATTTATGTATATGATAGCACGCCAAAGTGCGAGATACCATAAACTCTAACATAATCATGTTTCCTCGAATAGCTGTACCCCAAATCCGATATAATCAGATCCTTTGTTGTCCAAGCGGCCCAACTGAGCCAGCGCGCCCTGCGGATCCGCTCGTGTCCACGATTGCATGAGCGTGCCAAGATACGCCTCCCGAAATTTCCAATGGGAAGATTGCCACAACCGCTCAAAGGCTAGTGGTGGGTCTGTCGCGACGAGTTGATCGATCACTGGGGGGACCAAGATGCCAAGCATCTCGTAGTCGTCGGTGCTCCACGAATTCAACATCTCAAGAATCTCCCAGCAGCCCGCCGTCGTGAGAGGGACCTCGAAGTCTGCAAGGGTTAAAAGCCGCTGAGACTCTGATAGATCGTCTCTGGCAAGATCCCTCACATTTGCAAAACCGTCAGTCCTAGAGGACAAGAGCGAGATTGGCTCGGCCTTCGCTTCGTGAGGGGAAGGCGCCTGAGAGCGAGAAGTCCGCCACAGTGAACCCAGGAGTAATCCGGCGGTGGCTGCTAGCAAGAATGAGAGGACTCGTTGCGTCATCATCACTGATTGGAAACAGCTTGTTGCAGCAGACTGGCCTTTGTTTTGTCTGGAATTTATGCAGCTTCCAGACGTTCACGGCCTATGATGGGATCCCGCGAGAGCCAACGTTTGTAGAGGTCTTCTTGGAGCTTCGTCCGTCGGTTCTCGTCATGGAGGTAGGGTAGCCACGTCTCTGCTTTCTGAAAATCGGTGTGATGCGAAATGAGGTCGCCGACGATGTCTGCTAGAGGGCTTCCTGAGGGGAAGTGGTCGAACAACCCAAAGGCACGCTCGGGATCGGATTCCGCTAGTTGCAGAATGACCTTCCGGGCATCCTTCCCCAGATCTTCTCCTTCGATGCCGCCGTTTCCAACCGTGTCCATCCGGTTTGGCTCCACAAGATCCCAACCGTGTTGATAGAGAAGCGTTAGGAGATCCGCTTGGCCGCGCACCACTTGCTGACGCAAGGTGATTGATAGAGCTGTTCGGCGTTCTTGGACGTCGGCGAGCGAGTTCGCCCAGGCGATTGCCGTCGTTGCATCCCGTTCTGATTGAGCGCGCGCGAGCGTGTGGAGTAGATCACGACGGTTGATTCCTCGTGGAAGCTGCTGCCAGACCTCGGCAGCTTGGCCGACATCCATGGCCACCATGTCAGACACCATGACATGGACTGCACGGTCACGGTCGTGCGGATAGGGAATCTCCAATGCCTGCGGCAAGGCGGCCTCAGGATCGGCTTTCGCTAAGACCTGGACCACGGCGGCGAGCGCGCGGATACGGGACCGAGGAGGGAGTGCAAGGGCTCTAGCAAAGGCTTCTTGGGGGCGGTCTCTGGCCATCTCTTTGAGGACTACTTCACCGATGCCTCCCATTCCAGGATAGCGCTCTAACAATTCTCTTGCTTTGGAAGGATCCCGTTTGGCAATGACCGCGATCATCGCTTGAGCGGCCTCGGGAATGGTTTCTGCCACTCCCACAGCTGTCGGATAATCCGCCTCCGCCCAGGCAGCGTAGGCGACGGCTTGAAGGTCTTTGGAGCCGTAAGGATCTAAACGGGCGACGAGCAGCAAGGCACCCTCAGGACCAAACTGGAGCCAGCGACCCAACAACAACTTCCATTTGGCACCAGGCACAAGCGACCCGTCGTAGCTTCCCCATGAATGTGCAATCTCCTCCAGATCACCCAAAGAGGCCTCCGGAAGGAAGGCGACGAGCAAGCGCCATTGTTCGATACCCTCTGCGGATAACACTTCATCCAATGTTGGTCGCTGCACGTCCTCCGGCGTGACCCTCTGGGCAAGGGAACCATCCGCTGCGGCGGAGATTGGTGCGCTGTTGGAAAGGCGAAGCTCGGGCGTTGTTCCGCTAGGCCACGCCACGGGTACCGTGAATCCCGTGACGAAGGCCCCTAGCAAAGCCCACTTGGCCGAAGTGATTGCCGCCGAGGTCATCGCCACTGGCGCCTCTGCCATGGCGGCCGTTCGGTCGAGGACTTGCTCCACGAGGCCTTGGGGCGCAGCCTCTACCGCTTTTCCTGTGAGGTTCACTGCTAGGACCGAGGCCGAGGTCTGGATGCCCCGGCGGCTAAGCGATTGCCGCATCTTGGCGAGCGCCCGCTGCACCCGCTTGCGTGAGGCTTCTTCACTGATGCCTAGCATTTCTCCTACACGCCCCAGGGATTGTTCTTCAAAGTAGCGCAACAGGATCACTTGGCTGTCCTTGGCGGAGAGGGAATCCATGGCCGCCTCGAGATGTGGCGCTAGCCTATTCCAAGCGGTATCTGTATCGGTCTCGTTTGATGTGTCCATCATCATCTTGGCGAGCTTTGGCTTCACGCCTTGTGCGCCGGGCTTCACCGCGCATGAGTTTGGCGGCGGTGAAGCGGGTGTGGCGGTAAAGCCATCCTGACAAGATGACGTCACCGGGCAGATCCTTGGCTTTCCTTGCCAGATGACAGAACACTTGTTGGGGCACTTCTTCGGCAAGCGTGGGTGTTTGTGTCCGCCGCATCGCGGACGAGTAAACGAGTCCCGCATGTTGGCGGACAATCTGTTCAAACGCAGCGTCCGTGCGGTCGTGCACATATTGCCAAAGAAGAGTGTGTGAATCCATAAGCCTTTCTCTCATATTAAACCCGCCCGGCGGCCAGACCGGACAAAAAAGATGTTCTCACTTCAGAATTTTTCAGGTTGGGCAAGCTGAAGGCGATCAGCTGAGCGCTGTTCCCGAACCTCCACCAAGTTCTTGCTTAGATGGGGAGAAATGGCGACACTGAATTTCAGGAACAACCCATGAACATGTCGAATGCCTCCGAACGCCTTGCTTCCGTCGATGCCCTGCGTGGCTTTGACATGTTGATGATCGCTGGCTTGGGGAGCTTCTTTGTCTTGCTAGGGGGCAAGACGGACTGGCCTTGGCTTCAGACCGTTGCTGCGCAGTTCAAGCACCCGGCCTGGGACGGCTTCACGTTCTACGACTTTATCTTTCCGCTGTTTCTGTTCATGGCGGGCGTTTCGCTGGCGTTCTCTCTCAATAGCACACGGAATCAGGACCTTCCCCATTCGGTTCTCTTCAAGAAGGCGTTCAAGCGCATGCTCATCCTCATCGGGGTGGGCATCCTCTACAAGAACGCGCCGCTGCCGGTCTTCGATCCCGGACAGATTCGCCTGGGGAGTGTGTTAGGGCGCATTGGCTTTGCTGGATTCATCACGACCATTCTCTATCTCAACTTCAGCTCTCGCGGACGCATGGCGTGGATCGCTGCTATCCTGCTAGTCTATTACGCGGCACTCTATCTCATTCCCGTTCCGGGTTATGGCGCGGGTGATTTGTCTTTTGAGGGAAACGTGGTCGGTTGGTTTGATCGGCAGTTCCTGCCTGGGCGACTGCTACAGAAGAGCTTCGATGAACTTGGCCTTCTCACACAGTTTCCAGCGCTTTGCTTGACCATGTTAGGCGCTTTCGCGGGTGATATTCTGCGGGGCGGCGAGAGCGGTGGGCAGAAATTGAAGACGCTCGGATTGATAGGCGCGGGAGGCATCGTCCTCGGCTTGCTGTGGGCGCTGCATTTCCCGATCAATAAGCACCTCTGGACCAGCTCATTCATTCTACTCACCGGCGGCATGGCCTACCTCTTTCTAGCGTTGTTCTATGGACTCATCGACGTCTGCGGCTTTAAGAAATGGGCATTCTCCTTCCAAGTCATCGGGCTGAACTCCCTAACAATCTACCTTCTCAACGGTTTTATCGATTTCAAACACACCTTTGGGCGACTCTTTGCAGGCATTTACCGTCACGCACCCGAACCCTGGCACGAGGTGTGGCAGGCCCTAGGCGCGCTGGCGTTGGTTTGGCTCGTCCTCTACTTTCTCTATCGCAACAAGCTCTTTCTGAAAGTGTGAACTCCTTGGTGACCGTCTACGGAAGCGAAGCCGCCAGCAGAATCCGTGGAAGTCGTGGCGGCTGCACTGGATCTACCGAGCGATCTGTTTCTGGGCCACGCGATTCGCCTCAGCGCCCAGCCTGGCAACCGCATTGGGGCTCAGCATTGACTGAGAATCGGCTAACGTTAAGGAGCGACGCCCAGCGTGAGCATCTGCGGAAACTCCTTGCCTGCCGTCAGCCGGAAGGCAAAGGTCTGTCTGGGGTCTGTATACACCAGGTGTGGGGAGTGATTGGGTGAGGAGAGGGGACAACGCGCGGCTGATCAAGGTCGTCTTGAATGGCCTGACCGGGCCGATCACCGTGGCTGGGCAAACATACGGCGATCTGACTAACGCTGTCCCGATGCTGGCATGAGCGGACTGACATATCGCCGATGTGATAGTCTGCGTTCGGCAAGAATTTGGCCAGGGACGCGACACCGTGGCTGCGAATTCAACCGTGGACCGCTGAGGAACTTGGCGAGTGATGGCAAGGAACATTTCGCTTCACGCTTCACTCTTCAGTTTCTGGCTCAAAGGCGCTAGCTTTGTCTGCAGTCAGGGCAAATGCGCGCACCGGGAAAGTTCCGAAGGCTCTTACTTTCGGTGGCACGGCGAAGAACTGAAATCCACGATCTGGTAATTGTGCGAGGCCTGTCATGTGCTCGAGGATAGGAATCTCCGCACCGAGTAGCGTGCTATGTAAGGGGCGCGTATTGCCACCGGTGTCGTCTATGTTCAGACCTCCTGACGTAGCAAATCCGCTGATTGCGGCAGGAAACTGCTAGTAACACCGATTTTGGCCCATTTATCGATAATTATCATACATTAAGGCATTATTATGAAATTCCATATCCTCATTCTGAGAATAAACCGCAATAACAACCATGATAGAATCTGAATCGGCGAAATACCGCCTTGATTTATCGTTACGCTAGCCTGTTGACAGTAAGGGGATTGCAATGGATTTATAATGGTTCAGGCGGTGCCTCAATCCTATGTCAAGAGGTCTGATGTTGTAGGAATCAATGCCGACGAGCTTCACGCCGCTCTGCTATAGATAGAGTGCGGCATCTTCGGTGAGAAAGGGATGCCCTTCGAAATAGGCGTCCGTGCGGCAATGCTTATCCCAGTCGGTCTGCACGGGCACAGCTTTGTTTTTCAAATCTAGTCCCTGAAAGGCGGTATGGGTGATTGCCATCCCATCGAATCACCACGCCTACCAATCCCGCGAGCGAGGAAAGCGGCAGCTCCGAAAGATCTTTCCCCTCCGCGTAGCGGTGAAAGGGCGAGTCGAGATACGTTCCAGTGTTTGCCGCCATGTCGATGCGAGCAATGTGAAACTCCGTGCCTTCGTCGTAGAGGCTTTGTGAGGATTTACGGCTCAAGTAATCGCAGATCAATGGTGCCGGTAGACCGCGATAGGTGATCATGCCATGCTCGATGGTGTGACTGAGGTCGATGGGCTTCATGGTTCATGGTTTTGGAATGATCTGGGTCATGATTTCCGTGACCGCGCGGTCCGTCTGGTCGCCGCTCGCGGCTAGCGCTTCGATAACGCTTTGCGCGTCTTCGGGACGGTTCTGGTTGAGTTTAAACTTAGCGGATTCAACTTGCTAACGCACAGATAGAGTTGGCAGAGGCGCGATGAGGGGGTTGAACAACGTTCAACTTCTAAACCAAACAATGCCAACCATCCATCGACACCTCTGCCAGAACGACCGTTCCATCATCCACAAACTTCGAAAGCGAGGTCTCGATCAAGTCATGAAGCATCGTGGCAAAGCGATCGTGATCCGTGACCAATCGTGGGATGCGGTAAGCATGGACAGCTGTGTAATTCCAAGTCGGCACTGCAGGTTCGGTGACATACCAGGCGGGTGAAACATAGGCGTGTGGTCCGGTGAAGATGATCAGCACCTCGTGTTCGTTTTCAAAATGTTTCCACTGAGGGTTCGCCCGAGCCATGTGTGAGACGAGAGTCCCGTGTTCCCCGCGCTCCACGTCCACTATCACTGGCATATGGATCGCATGAGGCGCGCCTCCGTTATGCGTTACGATGGTCGCAAAGCTATGCTGGCGCATGAAGGCGACGAGAGTTGCGGGATCATTGACTTGGAAGTGGGCCGGAGAATACACGGGTCGAATGACTCAGGTTGAATTCTCAGGGCGCTTACGTCCATGCCAAGTTCTTCGGACAAGGCGGGATTTCATTCGAGGGGGCCGGAGAGCATGCTTCAGAACAGGCTGACGAACGCGTTGGGTTTATCAAGCGTCTGGCTCGGGAGTTCTGGAATCATTGGAGGCGCGCAGCTTCTCATCCTAGCGGGGCGTGAGATTCACGGAGGAGAGATCGCAATGGAAGACGGTCCCCTGGTAGCCCAACAGATGGAGTTCGCCTTGCGCATCGGTGGCGAAGGCGCTGATGCGTTGGGGAGAGAAGCCTAACTCATAGACTTGCGTTAGTTTGTGATTCTTCTGGGCGAGGGCGAAGAGGCGGCGATATTCGTGATCCCCAAAGATGTAGTAGCCGTAGAGTGGCGAGTTCTTGTCACCACGATAGACATGGCCACCGGTGATCGATGTTCCAAGTTGGTGGCTGTATGCAAAGATGGGTAGGACAAATGACTCGTTAGCACGCCGGTAATGTTTGGAGAATTCATGGAATGCTTCGTAAACGTTCCAACCGTGGTTCTCGCCTTTGCGGACCACGCTAACTTCTTCGTAGGCTTCTTGTCCCACATCGCCTAACCAAAGATCATCGGTCTCTTCATCGAAAGAGAAACGCCAGGGCTCGCGGAAACCCGTGGCCCAGATCTCTGGAAAGACACTGGCATCATCTTGGTGGGCTTTGACAAAAGGATTGTCTGCAGGAATGGCGTAAGGTTTGTCATCGCTACGGCCATCGACATCGATTCGTAACATGGCCCCTAGGAAACTGCTAAAACTCTGTGAGTATCCGTTTGGGTCGCGTTGTGGGCCACCGTCGCCGAATGCCGTGTAGAGATAGTTGTCAGGACCAAAGAGAATGTGGCCGCCGTTGTGGTTGGTCGCTGGCTGAAGCACTTCGATCAAACGTCGGGGGGGGGCCTGAGTCTCTAAGCCCACTAGCATCGGCCTCGCGTTCCTCGATGATGGTCTTGAGTTGTTCGGACTCTGACAGGCCACACTTGATGTAGTACTTGCGGTTCTCGGTGTAGAGCGGGTGAAACGCGATGCCCACAAGACCGTCGGCGGCCAAACGGCGTTCCTGGCTGATACCGAGAAAGAGTTCTTTGCGTTCGCCATCCGTCGACTTGATGAGGCGCCAGACTTTCCCCGCCTCGTGCTCAAGGATGACGAACTGATTCTCCTCGCCTGGCAAGAGCGTGAAGAAGACCGGAGCGAAAAATTCAATCGCCGGACTATGATAGGGTGTCAACGTGATCGGCTTCTTGAGGATCACCACGTCGGCGGCCTCCTCCTTTCCCTTGAGGCCTGCCAGTCCCGTGGTCTTCTGATCTAACAAATAAGCGATCAGATCGGCGTAGTCTTCCTGACTCAGTCCTGCCGTGAGGCTTTCAGGCATGAGCGAGAATGGTAGGTAATCTCGTGATGCCACCTCCGTCTGCAGGATCCGATGCGTCTTGCTCGCGAGGTCGACGAGTTCGTAGCCTGATTTCGCGGACACGGACCGGAGAATGCCAACGTGGGTTTCCCCAGCAGTGGTGGTGATCTGCGTGGTCTCAAATCCCGGCAGGACCGACTCGCTGGGCTTCTCGATGGTGCGTATCAACTCCGCTGGCGTGAACTTGTCACCGACGCCGAACAAGTTTGGGGCCGGTTTGTTGATCTCTCTTCCGTAGATCTGATGGCAAAGCGTGCAATTCAGCTTGGCTTTGTCATGGAAGAGCTTCTTTCCGCTCCACATTGCCGGGATGTTCCAACGCGAACTTAGCCTTGGCGTATGTCGGCGGTTCTAGCGCCGTTTCCAGGCTCTGCCCGTGTGCCGTGAGAGCGGCGATTGCGCATGATGCTAGGAAGGGTGCTGTCTTGACGATCACGGCTTCGCCTCTTCTACTAACAAATGCTTCCGCATGAAGGCATCCGCTCGTTTCACCGATTCAGGCTCACTAGCACCCGCAACATCATGTTTCCCGCCTTTCACCACGAACACGTCAGTGGTCACTTTGGCCTCCTTCAAGGCGGCCTCAAGGACCTTCGCATGCTCAATCGGAACGATGGCATCGGCGTCACCATGCACAATGAGGAAAGGCGGGTCATCTGAAGAAACAAACGTTAGCGGCGACACATCCTTCTTGAGATCGGCAGACATCTTCTCCGCAGCGGTTCCCGGTTCGTAGCCTATCAATTGCCTGTAGGCCGGGTGATCGTGTTTGACCTTGCCTAACAAGTCCCAATCCGTAGGTCCGGCAAATGGGATGGCAAAGGAAACACGCGAGGACTGGCGTTCCACGGGATCCTTGGAGTCAGGCTTCGCTTCGTCATCCTGCAGCGCCATGTAAGCGGACAGATGCCCGCCGGCAGAGCCGCCCGTCACGCCGATGCGACTGGGATCAATGTTCCACGTCTTGGCGTTCTGCCGAACAAATTGGATCGCTCTGGCACAGTCATCGACTTGCGCAGGGTGCGAGGCGACATCGGTGAAACGGTATTCCACCGAGACGACCGCGAGCCAGCCCTCAGCATTCGCTTTGGACATGAACCCTGGCACATGTTTCTTCGAACCGCCGCGCCAACCACCGCCATGGATGTGTACCATCACAGGGGCAGGTTTGTCCGCTTGGGCTGGGTAGAAGTCTAGCACTTGACTGGCGTGGTCATCGTCATAGGCGACGTCCTTAAGCGCTTGCTCTTGGGCAAGCGCGATGCCGCCAGTGAGTATGAGCGCCACGATATTGAGAGGGATTCGTTTCATCATGGTCGATCTTAGATCAGGTCTCTCCTTCCCGGCGAGAAATTTGCCAAATGCTGCGAATGGGCGGACGATGCGATTGGGGCCAGATGCTCTACATTTCTTTGGGCCAAACGTTGCCATTGCCAATTCCGGTGAGTCAGGAGAAAGTTGCAGTGCTAGCCTGATTCGATCGCGTGAGCATGGCAGCTTGCTTCCTTTCACCATTTGTGCGCCAATCGGCGCATGAGTGATGTTCGCGACTTTGGAGCTACGGGTGATGGGAAAACAGATGACACGGAGGCCATTCGTCATGCGATCGAGGTAGGCGATGGCCATCTGTTCTTTCCCAAGGGAAACTATCGTATCAGCGACACGCTGGAACTCACGCTCGGAAAGCCAGGCCCAAGAACGGTCTTAGGGGAATCTGGAAACTCTAGTATTCGCATGCATGGAGCCGGTCCGGCTTTCAGATTGCTAGGGCATCACGAGGGGACTGGCGATCCCGGCACGTGGACGCCTGAGGTCATCGACGGCGAACGTCTGCCGTCATTGCGACACCTCGTCATCGAGGGGCGACATCCAGAGGCCGATGGCATTGAACTGAATGGCGTGGCCCAGCCCATTCTTGAAGGCTTGTTAATTCGTAAGGTGCATGATGGCATCCGACTGGTGCGGCGCAACCGCAATGTGATCGTGAGTCATTGTCATGTCTATCACAACACGGGTGCGGGCATCTTCCTGGATGGGGTGAATTTGCATCAGATCAACATCAGCGGGAGCCACATCAGCTACAATCGGCTCGGAGGCATTCGAATCGAGCGTTCGGAGGTTCGCAATCTGCAGATCACTGGCAATGACATCGAGTATAACAACGCAAAGACTCATCCCGGCCTCGCGGATGAGCCCACGGCAGAAATCTATGTCGATACGACAGCGCCTGGTGCCAGCGTGAATGAGATAACGATTGCTTCGAACACCATCCAAGCCACGAACAGTCCAGGCGGGGCTAACATCCGAATCAAAGAAACACCGGGACCCGATCGGCCTCCCGGCTTGTGGGCCATCACAGGCAACGTGATTGGTTCCCAAGAAGTGAACGTTCATCTCAGCGGCTGCTATGGCATCGTGCTCTCGGGAAATACCATTTACTCGTGCACGAAGCGGAATCTGCTAGTCGAGGACTCCAAGCTGATCAATATCACCGGCAACAGCTTCAGGCGTCATTCGCCCACCTATGGCACGGGCGTCCGTCTGGAAGGCTCCACGGACTGTCTGATTTCAAACTGCCAATTTCACGACCAAGCACCCGACGGTCAGGAGAACGGCGCAAGTCTCTTGGAAATCGAGAGCTGCCATCGGATCAGCGTTCAAGGCAATCAGATGCTTGATGGCGCACCCTATGGAGTCGATGTGCGTGATTCTAGCGATGTGCGCATTTCAGATTGCATGATCACTGAGCAACGGGCGATCAAAGTTGCCAAAGGAGCTGTCCGGTTCTCTGGCCCAGGAGAGGGGAATTACATGAATTCGAATACATTGCTAGGCCAGGTGGAGATCGATGAGGCGTCGAAGGTCACGGGACCCTAGTCGAATGGCACGGAAATAAGGTGGACTTAGGAGGTTATCCGGGATGCCAGTCGCTATGCGACAGGCTTACTTGAACGATGCTATCACTGTCCGATAAAGTAGCTGTTTCCACACCGTTCGACTGGAAGTTACCACTACCGAGCATTCGCTAATGCAGGATCATCCAGATCGAGCCGATAGAGAATCTGATTGTAGTCGTATCTCGGCGTGGGCGTATTGGTCTTACTGAAGGTCATGGAGTAGGTGCCTTCGAACAGGAGTATGGGCGAGTCGGAGGGAGTGAAGTTGGGGTGAAGTCGAGGATTGTAGAAGCTGTAGTGTGGGTGAGTGAGGATCTTCACGGCCGTTCCCCAGTTTCCCAAAGCCGAATCTGCCTCGGCGTACCAGAGCTCGCCGAAGGCTGAGGGATTGCCGAAGCTTTGGGTGAAGACGGTGACCCAGCGTTTGCGAAAACCATTCCATGCAATCGCTCCACGATGAGGGACGACCTTCTCTCCATCGACACTTGTGAGACTTGTCTGAGGCTCAAGCACCTCCCAGGTCGTCGGGTCCGACCACGCTTCAAAGGTGGCGGGGCATTTCAGTCTGGGAAAGGGATCGCCGAAGAGCGCCCATTCTTTCCCTGTGTCATCTTTCCACATTACGACGTTGCCTTCTGGAAGGGTGCTAGGTTTCTCCTCGTCCGTCTCGGTGGTACGCCAGAGATCTGACAGGTGCAGAAACTTGCGCTCCTCCTCATTCCAGACGGCAAGTCCAGCACGATAGCAATCGAGCTTCGAGCGAATCTTCTCGTAAGTTCCTACCAGCCTCTGCGCGCCTGTGTTATCCGGAAGACTCACACAACCGCTAAGCCAGGTCGGCCCAGAACCTGCCATTTCGCAGACCACGCGTGGGCTCCCCTTGGCATCGGCGAAGTAGTCGAACGCCAACTGCACGGGTGGCTCGAAGGAGGTGAGTGGCTGCGGTGATGTCAGGGCTCCCGTCATGTGAAAGAGGCCCAGCGGGTATCTCGGCACGGCGGTGTCGCCCCAAGCCCAGAACAGCTTACCGTTGTGGAGTGCATTCTGAACACTATCAGACCCCGTGATCCCCGACTCCTTCCAATCCCTCTCGTAGCCTAACTGCTGGCTTTCGCCAAAGAGACCGGAACCCGTCAGTCGTCCGAGCCGCTTGGCAAGGATGTGACGTTCGACCTCAACGGTGAGCTTCTGGCCTGGCAGGGGTGTTAGTCTTACCCCTTGCGAACCAAACCCATCGGGCTTCACGCCATAGCCAGGGCTCGTGATACTGAACCACGTTTCCACTCCCATGAACTCCGGCAGGTCAAATGCGATCCGTCCGGCGTTGTCCGTGTGAAACAGGGCGTTGCTAGTAGTCTTCAAGGTCACCAACGGCACAGGCCAGCCGCTCCCGCGCTCAATGACCTGAATCTCGCAGAGGTCACGTTGGCCGGAGGCACAGCTCAGCGCCGCATGAATGAGCGCGAGCACGAGAGTGAGAACCTTGTTCATCGCCCCATGGTAGAGTCACGAATGACTCTTGTCAGGTCTATCCTGCGCCGAGCAACAGGCCTTGTTTTCAGGGGTTCATTTGTCATCATGAGTTGTCCTTCCCTCTTCACGAACGCATTGGCAGCATGGTGCGCCTTCGTGTTCGCGTTGACGCTGGCTCATGGCGGCCAGCCGGATCCTTCGGATCCTCTTGCGGGACGGAGTCACTGGGCCTTTCAGCCGCTCGCCATGGGGAAACTCATTCCACATCGAGAATCACATTCGCCGATCGATGACTATGTGAGGGCGAAATGGCAAGAAGCTAATCTTCAGCCCGTTCAGGAGGCAGCCCCGCGCGACCTCATCCGCCGTGTCTACTTTCAGTTGATAGGACTGCCGCCGACTTGGGAGCAAGCGCAGGGCTTTGTTAGCGATCCTCGAGCGGACGCCTTGGCGCGCGTGGTGGATGTCTTGTTAGAATCACCGCGCTTTGGAGAACGCTGGGGGCGGCACTGGTTGGACCTAGCTCGTTATGCTGACTCCAACGGCTTGGATGAGAATTTCCTCTTCCGTGAAGCCTGGCGCTACCGCAATTGGGTCGTTGCGGCGGTCAATGCGGACCTTCCCTACGACCGATTCATTCTCGAACAGATCGCGGGAGACTTGCTGCCCGGCAAGTCCATCGAGCAACGGGATCGTCAACGCATCGCTGCGGGTTTCTTGGTGCTGGGTCCGAAAGTCTTGTTAGGCAACGATGCCAACAATCAGAAGATGGAGGTGGCGGACGAACAGATCGATACGATTGGTAGGTCTTTGCTAGGGCTCACGTTGGGGTGCGCGCGTTGCCACGATCACAAGTTCGAGCCCATTCCGACAGCAGACTATTACGCCATGGCGGGCATCTTCACATCGACCACGGTGATGGAGCAGCGCTACATGCTTGGGCAACAGCGCGTGATGGAAAAACTCGTTGGGCTTGGCGAGGAAGGTGATGCCTTGCAAGCGCACTACGAACAACATTGGCGAGATTTGCCAAAGATGAAGGAAGCTCTCGAGCGTGCGAAGGAGGCTCTGACATTTATCGAGAAGAAAGATGCTGTGGCGTTGAAGGAACTTGTTGCGAAGCATGCGGACGCCCTTGCCAAAGACGCTACGGATGACTCGCGTTCTACGGAAGAACGCATGGCTTCGCAGAAAGCACTGATCGCCGAGCGAGAAGCCATCATCAACCATCCGCCCGCGATTCCGCCTCGCGCCATGATCCCGAGCGATCGCGACTCGCCGAGCGATGAAGCGATTCGCATCAACGGGCAGTTCAACAAACTGGGCGACAAGGTGCCTCGAGGCTATTTGCAAGTGCTAGGCACCCGCGACGCAGAACCGATTCCCAAGGACAAGAGCGGTCGCGTCGAGCTTGGGCGTTGGCTCACCGATGTAGAGAAGGGTGCTGGGCTGCTCACTGCTCGTGTCATGGCGAATCGTGTTTGGCATCATGTGATAGGCGTGGGCCTGGTCCGGACGGTGGATAACTTTGGTAGGACGGGTGAAATGCCCAGTCACCCTGAGTTGTTAGACTATCTTGCAAGCGAACTGATCCGATCGGAGTGGTCCCTGAAAGCGCTGGTTCGAAAGATCGTGTTGAGCGAGACCTTTGCTCTGAGCAGCGGGCACAGCGAATCCGCGCACGCCGTGGATCCTGACAATCGTCTCCTTTGGCGCGCGCATCGCCGCCGACTCGACCCAGAATCTCTTCGTGATGCCATCCTGTCAGCGGCGGGACAGCTGGACGTTTCCTGGACGGATTCCACGGTTTCCTATCTTGGAGATCAGGCGACTGCTGTCGGAAAGAACGAGAACCGACGGCGCACGGATTTCTCCTGTCGCAGTGTGTATCTGCCAGTGATTCGCAACGACTTGCCTGAGCTTTTCGAAGCCTTTGATTTCGCAGATCCTCACGCGACCACAGGCGCACGCTCCAAGACGAACGATGCTACGCAAGGACTGTTTCTCCTGAACGACAAGATGGTCATGGACGCCGCCGAAGCAGCCGCAAAGCGTTTGTGCCAGGACGGTGATGCGGGGATGGTCATGGATCGACTTTGTCGCACCATCCTGAGCAAACCACCCACCATCGAGGAGCGAAACCACTTCGTAAGTTTCGTCACCCTGACAAAGCAACGCTTAGTCAATGAAGGCGATCCGGAGCCTGCCCATCGCACGTGGTCTCTGGTCTGTCACGCCTTGTTCTCACTGAGCCGATTTCAATTTCTGGAGTAAAATGAACTGCAATAAATTCACCCAATCACTCACTCGTCGTGACCTGCTGCGCGCCAGTGCCGGTGGCTTTGGGCACGTCATGTTGTCCGCCATGGCTGGCAATAGCGCCATGGCGACCACTGTGCCACCGCCACACATTGCAGCACGTGCCAAGCGGGTCATCTTTCTCTTCATGTGGGGCGGGCCAAGCCAGGTCGACTTGTTTGATCCCAAGCCACGCTTGAATGATCTCGCCGGGAAACAGCTGTCTGGGAAAGACGTTGGCAGCAGTCGGAAGCAGTTAGGCGAGATTCTCGGATCTCCCTTTCAGTTTGATCAACACGGCAGCAGCGGGACATGGATCAGTGAACTCTTCCCCCATCTCTCGCAGCATGCGGACAAGCTCTGCGTCATGCGCTCGATTCATACCAACGGATCAGCCCACGGTGAAGCGCTGCTGCGTTTGCACACGGGCCAAGCAAGTTTGGTTAGGCCCAGCGTTGGCGCTTGGGTGAGTTATGGGCTTGGCTCCGAGAGTGACAACCTGCCAGCCTTCATCACTATTTCACCGCCGCGTGGGCACGGTGGCGTGCAGAACTATGGCAGCGCTTTCCTCCCCGCCATGCATCAAGGCACGGCGATTGGTTCGGCGGAGATTCCCATAGCCAAGGCAGCGATCCCCAACTTGATCAACAAGCGGCTCGACTCCAGTTTGCAACGGCAACAGCTCGATCTCGTGCAAGCGCTCAATCGGAAACATCTCCTGGAAGCGAAAGTCGATCAAGGGATTGAAGGTTTGATAGGGAGCTACGAACTGGCCTATCGCATGCAATCCACCGTCCCACAGATCATGACGCTGGATGACGAATCCAAGAGTACGCTGGACGCCTACGGTGTCGATTCCAAGCCTACCGACAACTTTGCTAGACAGTGTTTGCTTGCACGGAAGTTCGCGGAACGCGGCGTGCGCTACATACAAGTGTCCACCGACTACACCTGGGATCATCACAACAAGATCAACCAGGGGATCGTGGACGAATCTGCGAAGGTGGACCAGCCAATTGCCGCTTTGTTAGACGATCTCGATCAGCGCGGCATGCTTGAGGACACCTTGGTCCTGTGGGGCGGCGAGTTCGGGCGCACCCCCATGGGCGAGAATGGCGACGGTCGCAATCATCACCCTCAAGTCTTCACCATGTGGATGGCGGGCGGCGGCGTACGCAGCGGATTGACCTATGGCACGACCGATGACTTCGGCTACGCGCCGGTGGAGAATCCCATTCACATGCACGACCTGCATGCCACGATGCTCTACCAACTCGGGCTCGACCACGAACGCCTGACCTACCGACATGCAGGTCGCGATTTCCGACTAACGGACGTCTATGGCAACGTGGTGCACGACATTCTGGCTTAGAAAGCGATGCGATATTAGGCGGCGGGTTGTCGGGGCGTCACGCCCAGGCCGGATCGGAAGAGGGAGGCGTCGTACAGCAGAGAAACAGTCTCTGGCACCTTTTTCAGGCCCTCCGTCAGATTGGCTGGATGGAAGCTGTCGAAACTTGAGCCAAGCGTAAACAATGTTGGTGATGCTGCCCGATGCACCACTATTGAGATAAGGTTGTTGAAGCCCTCGATCTTCCCAGACGTGAGGCGATGCATGCAGAATGCCACAATCTTGTCAGCGCCCTTTCGAAAGCTCTTGGCCAACCTTAGGAATGGTGCTAGCTCACTTTCCTCCGCTATGTCGCACCACTGCTCAAGTGCCTTCATCGCACTACCTGCGTAGCGGTAGGTGTGCACCACTCGAAACTGCTCTTTCAGATAGTGCGCCGTTGCATTATTCTCATTGATCTCTTGTATGAGTGCTAATTTGTCACTACCTTTGTCATCAAGATTCTTTTCGTTCGCTAATAAGATGAAACGATTGGCTTTGATGAAGGATTTGTCTTCTTCCTTTGCTTTTCGCCATTATTGTCAACGGACTTCGTCAACGGACTTCGTCAACGGCAGTGTTAAGATTGAGGTGCAGGTGAAAGTGATCGTAAACCACACATTCCGAATGGGGTTAATGTTATATCGCTTATTTAATAAGCACTTAACAGTAATGTGGTTATAATTTTAATTATTTAATGCTTGTACTTTGGTTAGGGCGTGCTTTGCTCCCTCCCATGGAGCCTTCACTTGCTGACATTTCCAAAACCGTCGACGTTTGCCAGACCGATCACCTTCCAGTCATCGCCGCCTTCTGCCGCGAACTGAAGATCGACAAGATCGTCAATCGCCTCGTCCCCTCTGAGATGAACCTTGATCCGGGCACTGTCGTCATCGGCATGATTCTGGACA
>JBLHHN010000109.1:0-16727 GCA_047616785.1 Verrucomicrobiales bacterium | reverse complement strand
ATCTGACCCCAGAGGCCTGGGCAAGATCCCGCCCACGCTTGGCAGCCGCCGCGTAAGAATCGAGCGCTGCGCAAATCCCGCGCCAAAGTGCGGAAATTCGATAGGGCGCTGCATAGACCGCTTACGACACATCATGCACGGACCACATCATTGCTTGGAAGGTACGTGATGAACTCGACCTCGATTCCGTGCCTTCCGGTGTCTCCGGTGCACAGTTCGATAACGCCATTTATGATATTAGCCCCGATGCGAACGGCCACCCGGTGAGCACGAGCGGCTGGGGTCATCCTGATTGCGGCTTGAACGCCGCAGGGGAAGATCAAGCGGCCATCACAGTCAACCTGATCATTTCTCACCCAATCGAGTAGGGGGGCAGGCCTGCTTACTTAATCCTGCGCTTTCAAATCGCTGAGATTCAAGCCGAAGGTGTTCATCACTTCTCCATCGATGGTCACGACGGTGTAGGTGACCGTCGGATTCTCCGCCGTGGTATCGAAGTCGACGAGGCCAAAGGATTGCTTCTCGTTGTAGGAGAAGAGCGCCCTTTCCATGGTCTTGTGGACATGCTGATTTGTTAGTCTTGAGCTATTGAATTCGTAGATTGGGTAGTCCCCTTCCCTTTCAATGCGCCAGAGATCGGAGCGATGCCGATCTGCGGACATGAAGAGGGACCCCGTCACTTTGTTTTCGCGAAGGAAATCAAAGATGATCTTCCTCTCGTCCTTGAACCCGTTCCAAGTGTCCTTGCTATCACCTTTGGCCTCAAAGACCCAAGGGACGGGTGAGCAGAGAACTTTGAAAGTGCCTTTGGACTTGGACAGCGTCTTCAGTAGCCATTCTCTTTGCACGGATCCTAACATCGACACCTCGCCGACGCCGGGATCGAGATTGCGGTAGAATCGCCCGTCTAACATGATGAAATGAACGTCCCCGATGTAGAAATCGTAGTAACAACCGGGTTGGGCATCGCCGCCGCCGTAGCCGGGGTTGACCCAGTTGTTGCGGAACACGTTGTAAACAGGACGTTTCCACGCGGGGACATCCATGGACGGCCCTTCCGCACAGTCATTAACGCCGAAGTCGTGATCGTCCCAAATACTGAAGACGGGCGTCTTGGCGACCAACCGCGAAAACTCCGGCCGAGATTGGCGCCGATAGTAACAGTAGTGCTGCATGGCCGGGCTTTCAGGAGCATCACTGTAAACATTATCCCCTAACAAAAGCAGGATAGCAGGATTCGTCTCACGGATTGTGTCGAACGCCCGCTCGTTCTCAGGCACATAGCCAGCGCCACCTCCGAAGGCCAACCGGAACTTGGTTGGGGTCTGGGCCTCAACCTGGGTGCGCAGTTCATAAGTGGCCTGAGACTGCGAGGCTTCTTCATTTCCTACGAGCACGCGATAATGATAGGTGGTGCGAGGAGCCAGTCCTTCCACCGGGATCTCTGCGGTGAAGTCCGTTTCTGCCGTCGTCGCTGCGGTCTTCGAGAGAATAGCCTGAGAAAAGTCATCGGCCTTGAGTGACGCCGCAACGCGAACGGTGGTCGCCTCGGCGGTCCTTACCCAGACATGCGCACCCGATCCGGTGACTTGCCCTAACATCGGCCCATGCACGATCGGAGATACGTTCTGTCGCAGTTGCTGAAACACGGGATGTGCTTGCAAGGCATCGAGCCCAGTGAGCGTGCCGCCGATGAAACGACTGATCGGCACGCCAGCTTCCGTCGCCTGCACGACATCGGCCACGGCGTGATCGAGTTCGCCGAGTATGGAATGCGCGACCGCACGCATGTAGTGCGATTCCCCATCTTGAGACAACTCGCTGGGCAAACGGTCCATGGCCTCAAGAGCCACCCGTGGCTGGCCCTTGAGAATGACGCGAAAGATCTCTTGATGGATCCGTTTGAACTGATCTTTGCGAAGCCTCTCTAACAGATCCTCCGTGTCACCTGGCAATCGACTGAACCCGTCTCGCTGATACCTCTCTAGCGTTTCCCTCAACTTACGAACCACCACAGGCTTCTCTTCGTATCGGTTCTTGGTTTCACCAGGATCGGTCTTGAGATTGTAAAGTTGTCCTTCCGGCTCGCCATCCCCCACATCAATCTTGGTGAATCCGCCAGAACCTTGCCCAAGGACCAGTTTCCAGTTATCGATACGGATAGCAAACATGCCTCCCAAGGAGTGGTGGACGATGGCTTTGCGAACAGACTTCTTCGTCGTCCCCTTGAGAATGGGCAGAAGATTGTAGCTATCCTCACCCTCTCTTTTCCCCAATGGATGCCCGACCACAGCCGCCGCCGTGGCCATGAGATCGGTGAGGCAGATCAGCTGATCACTGACCGCGCCCGCTTCGACTTGGCCAGGCCAGCGCACGAGAAATGGCACCCGATGCCCCGCCTCATGAATGTCTGCCTTCTGCCCACGCCAATCGGCATTCGCTTTGTGGCCCGTTTCTTCAATCATCCTTTGAGGCCAATGCGAGCCGTTGTCTGAGGTGAAGATGATCATCGTGTCCTTGGCCAGATCGAGTGCATCGAGCTTTGCTAGGATCTCTCCCAACGCACTGTCCGTCTGATGCACAAAGTCGCCGTACGCACCGATGGCAGTCTTGCCTTGATACTCTTGTGAGGGCACCCACGGCGTGTGAGGCGATGCTAGGGGCACGTAGAGAAAGAAGGGTTCATCGCGTTTCTCCGCACGCTTGGTGAAGTAACGGCAGGCTTGGTCAGTGATGGTCGGGAGCACGCCATCATAGGTGAAATCCGGTGCTCGCAGACCCGCGCGCCAAAAGCCGCCACCGCCATCCCAGACGCGTTTCGAACCCGCATCTCGAACCGTCGGAGCCTGCACAGCCCGATCATTCTCCAACCACAGATAAGGATCCATGTCGAGCGAAGCTGGGATGATGTAAGAGTCATCGAATCCGGCCGCCCTCGTCCCCGGGACGATCGACTGCGCGTAGTTGGTCTCAGCAGTAAGACCCTGACCAAGCCCCAAATGCCATTTCCCCACGACGCCCGTGTGATAGCCATAACGTTGCAACATCCCTGCCACGGTCAACCGATCCTCAGAGATCAGCGCCGGGCTTTTCCCCCAGAGCACGCCGCTCTTCAGTGAGGATCGCCAGCAGTAGCGCCCAGTGAGAACGCCGTAGCGAGTCGGCGTACAGACGGCCGAAGGGGTATGGGCGTCGGTGAACAGCATGCCTTCGCTGGCCAAGCGATCCATGTTCGGCGTGGGGATCTTCGAGGCCGCTTGATAACACTGCGGATCGCCATAGCCGAGGTCATCGGCCATGATAAAGATGATGTTAGGTGTCTCTGCCGCCGATCCGTGGATCAACGTCAGGGCCAGGACAGTGAGGAGCGATCGCGCAAAGGTCATGCCTCTGGGATATCTGCTATCCCGGACAGACTCAACCTCGAAAAGCCATCAGACCTTCTTTAGATCCTCCACAATGAGGAACCCATAACGGACGACGCGAACCTTGAAGGCGAAAATCTGCCCGAGCTGGATATTCTGATCATTAAAAGATGCTGGCACTTTCAATGCCACAGGGCTGCTGCCTTCTGACACCACCATCAAGGCCCGGCCATTAGGTGACCAGCCTAACTTATCCTCCACACGCCCTTCCACTTTGTAGACGTTTCCCTGCAGGCTCTTCGAATTCTCCATGTACTCGGCGACGTTCAATTGCGTCAGCCCATGAAAGGCATCCTTTCCGCCACCGAATTGTTTGAAAGCGAAGAACCCAGCGCCTAAGACGACGAGGAGGATGATGGAAGGGATAAGGGGCGAAAAGCCTTTCTTGGAACTGCGGCTGCGGCGAGACATTCCTGGACCCTATGCCTGTGGGAGCCAATCGGCAACCTCACGTAGCCACGGATTCACTGACTTGGGGCGGGAGCCACCGCCGCCACCAAGCGTTCGGCATGCCATTCGGCAGCCCTCTTGGACACTGCATCGGCGATTTCTGCGCGTCCAAAGCGACGCTCGGCGAGGGTACGCCAATGCCGTGCCGTGGAGCGATCTTGAAGCTGATTCTCACAGACTCGGATCGCACCCGCATAGGCATGGATCTGATTGGGATCCGACTCAAGGATCGCTTCGTAGGCTTCCAACGCCTCGTCGCTTCGGAAGTGGCGTTCGTAGTAGATTGGAAGATCATAGGACAACCGCGCCTTCGCCTTGTCTCCACCACCCGATAGGTAAATGGAGTCGATGAAATTCAGGAAAGGCGAGGCCAGTCAACTGGCCACATCCGTCGCCACCAGAAGAAATGTGACGGCTACGATCGCCAGTCCGATGAGGAAAAGGAAGGGACTCGGCGACCCTTTCTCCTGCAAAAACCAGACAAAGAGACCAAAGATCGCCCCACCTACAAACAATCCCCAGCGCCATCGAGCGAAGATTCTCGTCATGATTGTCAGTATAGACGAAGATCCTCGCGCAGGCCAGGATTTCTCCCCGTATCCCCTTGTTTCTCCTGTATCCCCTTGATTAGACTGCGGCGACTGCTTATATAGCTTCCGTAAACCCACTAAAAACCTGACTTCCACAACAAATGGCTAACTCTCTATCGCGTAGAAATTTCATCAGTAAGACTGGTCTCGGTGCTGCCTCAGCGCTGGCCTTCCCTAACATCGTTCGAGCACACAATCAGAACAGCAAGCTCCAGGTAGGTTTCGTCGCTGTCGGCGGACGCGCCAATGCCCACGTCTCCGCAGCCCACAAGATGGGGCTTCAGTGCGTCAGCTTTGCTGAAGTGGACAAGAATAGCTGGAAAGGCGCTTTAGGAAAAGAGGGTTGGGGTGAAGCCAAGGGCTACACCGATTGGCGCAAGATGTTTGCGAATCATAGTAAAGACCTCGACGTCATCTTCGTGGCGACTCCAGATCACACCCACTTTGCGCCTTCCATGACGGCCATCGCCATGGGCATCCATTGCTACACCGAAAAGCCTCTTTCCTGGTCTGTGCGTGAGGCTCAGATGCTGACCGAAGCTTATAACAAGAGCCCCAAGGTGGTGACGCAAATGGGTAACCAAGGTCACTCCATGCAGGGTTGGCGCATTGCTTACGAACTCATCAAGGGCGGTGCCATTGGAGATGTTCAAGAATTTCACACCTGGACGAATCGCCCGGTCTGGCCACAAGGCGGCGGTCGCCCTGAGGGTTCCGATCCTGTTCCAAAAGATCTCGATTGGGAAAGTTGGATTGGCCCTGCGCAGATGCGCCCCTTCAAAGAGAAAGCCTATCACACGTTCAACTGGCGCGGTGTCGTTGACTTCGGTTCTGGTGCCCTTGGTGACATGGCTTGCCACACCACTGACGGCATCTACGCCATCATGGACCCAGGCTACGCAGCCTCTGCTGAGCCTATCTTCATGACCGCTCCTGTCGGCGATCAGTATCCTGCAGGGATGACGATCAAAGCCACCTATCGCGCCAAAGCAGACCGTCCTGGCTTCACCACATTCTGGTATGAAGGCAACAAGGTCGACGGCTCACCAAACATGCCTGAGGCGCCTGAAGAGCTGAAGGTCGACAATCGCGAGCTTCCGCGAACCGGCAACCTGATCATTGGCACCAAGGGCAAGATGCTCGTCGAAGGTGACTACTGGAATAGCCCACGCATCATCCCAGAGTCCGCACGCAGAGAGTTTGGTAAGCCCAAGCAGTTGCTCGAGCGTTCTCCTGGTTTCCACGAAGAGTTCATCGCCGCCTGCAAAGGCGACAAGCCTCGTGAGTACAGCCAATCAAACTTCAGCTACTCTGGTCCAATGACCGCGAACATTCAGTTAGGCAATCTCTGCGCTCGTGCAGGCAAACGCCTCGAGCTCGATGAAGCCGGTGTCATCACCAACGATCCATCCATCAACGAACTCGCATGGCGCGAGCCACGCGGTGACTGGGGTCCCATGGCGACGATCCTCTAATCGATCGATCCAATTGATTTAATAGAAGGGGTGCTCGGGCTGAAAAGTCTGGTCACCCCTTTCTTGTGTCTTTACACAATCAACTCATCGATCACTTTCCCGTGAACATCAGTGAGGCGGCGATCAATCCCATTGTGTCGGAATGTCAGTTGCTCGTGATCGATGCCTAACAAATGCATGATCGTCGCATGGATATCGTAGACTTCCGTGGGATTGCTACGATCCAGCGGCTTGTATCCCCACTGGTCGCTCTCGCCATGGGTCACGCCGCCTTTGATTCCACCTCCGGCAAGCCAATTGGTGAACACGTAAGGATTGTGATCGCGTCCAGTGGCTCCTTGAGATGAGGGCATGCGTCCGAACTCCGTCGTCCAAAGAATGATCGTATCCTCAAGCATCCCACGCTGTTTCAGATCCTGAATCAACGCCGCCGAGCCGACGCTCATGCCGGTGGCCAACGGACCATGATCACGCTCGATGTCTTCGTGAGAATCCCAGTTGCGTCGAGGGAACCCATTATCACAACCCGACCAGATCTGCACGAAACGCACCCCACGCTCTAACAATCGCCTGGCGACCAAGCATTTGCGGCCGAAGTAATCAATTTCTTCTAACGGATTGATCTCCTTGTCCCACGTCATCTTACTGTGATCCAGCCCATACATGTTCAGGATGTAGTTGGGCTCTTTTGAGATATCGAGAGCCTCAGGCGCGGCCAACTGCATACGGGCCGCGAGTTCGTAGGATCGGATGCGCGCTTCAAGACGCGAGTCCCCTTCCCGCTCCGCTTCATGCGATCGGTTGAGTTGGTCTAACAAACGCAGACCATCGCGATCGCTTTCAGGGGTGATGTATCCCTTCGGCGGAAAGATATCCGCAATGGGATTCGGCGTGCCTGGACGAATGATCGTGCCCTGATGCTGCGCAGGTAGGAAAGCCGCGTGCCAGTTCTTCGGACCATTCGATGCGTAACCACGATGATCTGGCAGAACGACGAACGTCGGCAGATTGTCGTTCATGCTGCCGAGCCCATAACTCGCCCACGCGCCCATGCCGGGAAAACCCGGCAATTGAAATCCTGTTGCTTGCAAATAGGTCGCCTGACTATGCACGCCAGTCTTGCCAATGACATTGTGCACGAACGCCATTTCGTCCACGACCTTGCCTAGCGAAGAAACAACGTCACTCAACGGCTTGCCACACTGCCCATAAGGCTTGAAGTCCCAAACGGGTTTCATCCATGGCCCAAGCCCATTCTGAAACGCCTCGACATGCTCGCCGAAATCAGACTCCTCACCGTGATGCTTGATCAGCGCAGGCTTGTAGTCAAAGAGGTCGATATGACTCGCCGCGCCTCCCATGAATAGCTGGACGACACGTTTGGCCTTCTCTGGATGGTGCGGCGCGTGAAGGATACCACTCGTCGGAGGCACAGACGCCAAGAGATTCTCTCGTCCTAGCAGAGAAGCGAGCGCAATCCCACCAAGACCGCCGCCCGCGTTCCAAAGGAACTCACGGCGCTTTAAGAAATGGGAATCACCAGGCATAGACATCAATCGGCAAAGGCAAACTCGTTCAGATTCAAGATCACACGGCACGCGGACGGTAGGCCATGTTTGTCAGCATAATCGACCAAAGCCGAAACTTCCTCATCCGTCGGCGCCCGGCTGATCGTAAGCTGATAAGCCAGAGCGATCTGTTCCCGCCGATCCTTCTTTGCGCCTTCGAGACGCGTCGCGAAATGCTCGGCCATACGGACGACAAACTTGTTATTCAACAAAGCCAACGCTTGCAAGGCCGTGAGCGTCTCATTGCGCTTATCCACCATCAACGAGGGATCCGCGCAATCGAGCGTGTCCATGAAGGGCTGGGGTTGGGAACGCACAAGAAAGCGATAGACCGACCGGCGATGCGTCGTCACATCGTCAGGGTCATGCTTGTGATACTGGTAGTGCGGCGAATGCTCGGGCTTCTCCAGAACGAAATCTCGAAACCCAGGACCATACATCGTCGTATCTAGCTTGCCTGAGACGAGCAAGACACTGTCTCGCAGCGCTTCTGCTTCCAGCTTGCGCCGACTCATCCTCCAAAGAAACTGATTCCCACCATCGATCACCGCAGCTTCGGCGTTTCCAGCCGAAGTTTGTTTGTAAACGGCGCTGTTCACAATGAGTCGATGCAGATCCTTGATCGATTGATCGCCATCGCGAAACTCCACCGCCAACCAATCGAGCAGCTGGGGGTGAGTCGGCAATTGCCCGAGCCGACCAAAGTCATTTGGAGAATCGACGATGCCCTGACCGAAGTGATAGAGCCACACTCGATTCACAATCGTTCGCCAGGTGAGCGGGTTGTCCCTGTTCACGATCCACTCGGCAAGCGCCACCCGTCGTTCCCCTTCCCCGTGATTCTCTGAGAGCTTGAAACTAGCAGATAACTTAGGAAGATGCACCGCCCCCGCGACCACTTCTTTGAGGGGATTGCGGACATCTCCGCGCGCCAGCACGTGGATCGGTCGAGGCTTCCCGTCAAGATGCCCTCGACCTTTGAAGGCACCACCTCCTTTGTGCACGGTGCCGACATAAGCCATCTTCGCTTCGGGCAACGCTTTCAGTTGAATCCCAACTTCGTCAGACTGCTTCTGCAAAGACTCACGCTGCTCCAAGAGCCTCGGATCGATAGACGATTTGAGCAAGGACTCATGCGTCTCTTGCAACGACGCCAAGTGGCTCGTGGACTCCTTCATGAGATCCTCAACACTGGCCTTCTTGCCTTTCGAACCAAAGTAGCCATCAATGAGATCCATCTTCCCCCAACGCGGAAGCGCTTCGATGCTGTCTAACGCAGTCACCTCCTTCGCATCCGCCAATTTCCCATCGGAGACGACGGCAAGTTCGCCCATGGCAAAGATCCAGTCGGACGTCTCCGGCTGCCCCTTGTGCCTCCGACTCCACAGTCGAGTCGCCGTCACACGAACATAGCGCCCCTGCACCTGTTGGGCCTCAAACATCGTAAAATTGGCGCCAGGTCGAGGATAATCGCTCTGAGTCTGATCGGTAATCACTTGAGAGTCTTTGAAATCAGCGTGGTCAGACGCTTCGATCCGAAAACGATGGGGAAATCCGAAGTCAGCGAACCCGTATTCTTGGGCTCCTGCTAGAATGACGTGATCCAGTGGGATCGATTTCCCGAAATCAACTTGCACCCACTTCACCGTGTCTTGCTTCCCCGCCACCTGACTGTGATAGCCTAACTGACCGGAAGATTTCCCAGCCCCCCCTTCCGACTCTAACGAAGCCATCTCTTTCTCAAGAACCACCAGAGCCTCCGGCTTAGAAGCCTGGATCTCGCGATCGGTTTCCTTGAGTTGCTCTTGAAGCCTCTCCTGAGTTTCCGTGAGGGCTCGCCTCTTCTTTGCAGTGGCAGGATCATCATCGTAAGGCCGATCCGCCCGATCAAGCGCAGCGAACACCGCCTGAAGCCCGTAATAATCTTCCATCGTCACGGGATCACGCTTGTGATCATGACATTGCGCGCATTGCACCGTCAACGAGCAGAAAGTATTCATCGTCGTGGAAACCATGTCATCCCGATCGAGATGCCGAGCCACCATCCCGTCATATTTCTCCTCTGGCACCTCGGCATGCCCGATGAAATCCCACGGACCGGCTGCGATAAACCCTGTGGCCACAATCCCATCTTGGGTGTCCGGCCACAGAACGTCACCAGCAAGTTGCTCCCTAACAAATTGGCTATAAGGCTTGTCGTCGTTGAACGCTCGAATCACATAGTCTCGATACGGATAAGCGTTCGGGCGCAATTTATCTTTGTCGTAGCCATGTGTGTCGCCGTAATGCACGACGTCTAACCAATGCCTTGCCCAGCGTTCGCCATAACGTGGGGATTCTAGCAGCCCCTCGACCAGTTTCTCGTACGACTTCGGATCAGAATTGTTAACAAACGCCGTCACTTCTTCAGGCGAAGGCGGGAGACCGATGAGATTGAAATAGAGCCGTCGGATGAGCGTGCGTTTGTCAGCCTCTCGTGACAGACCTAGCCCAAGTTCCCGCTGCTTAGCGATGATGAAATGATCAATCACGGTCCGCGCGCGCTGAGCATCTTCACCGCCGAGCTTCGGAACCGATGGCCGCTCCATCGCCTTGAACGACCACCAATCCTTATCCGGCAACTCTTGCCCAAAGGCTGAGGTGCAGAAGGCAACGATGAGAATGAAGAAGACGCTGTCGTAGGCTGATTGAAACATGAAATCTACCGTATCGTACCCTACTAGGCGGGAATCGTCTATGGCTACTACTCGGAAACCTTCACTCGCACATAGGCATGAGTAGCCTCCGCAGCCAGGAATGGGCTGATGTTCTCAGTGATGGATGTTGTCGCCCCGGCACTTTCGATCCAACTGGCCGCCTCCACCCATGCCACAAGATCTGTAGAAATCTCGACGACATAGGTGGCTCCGGCGGCGGAGTTCCACGCCAGGCGTAGCTCGTCGTTCGTTGCGTCGAACATGATCTCTGTCACCGCGAATTCCGAATCGCCAGGCTCCGGATCGATGGGCTCTTCACTCACACTAGCGATGTAGTGCGCACTCACCCGTTCTGCCGTAAGCGGATGATCGTAGATGGCGACTTCATCAAGGAAACCATTGAACCCAAATTCACGATCATCCCGACCGATGTAAAGTGGATTGCCGGTAAAGATAGCTTCCCCGGTCGTCGGGAAACTGCCAGCGGACGGGGTCGCTTCGACCGCCTCCCCGTCAACGTAGATGACCGCTTCACCCGTCTGCGCATTCCAGACGGACACGACATGATGGGGCTTTCCATCGGCATACGACTCCACCGTATCTTGAGAATAGAACGAGTCCGTCGTTTGATAATGCGGGCGGATATTTCCACTGGCGGTCGAATACACCATGAGCATGAAATTGAGTCCGCCGGTGCCATCTCCGACGAGATTGGTAAAGCCTCCCAACTCAGCTTGCTCAATCTGCATGATAAACTCGACACTGAACCCGGCAAGGCCGACTTTCTCAAACCCTGGCACAATGATACCTTCGCCAATCATGCCCGCCGAAGTGTTCGGATCGAAGGCTAGCAATGAAGTTGCGCCCCAATCCACCGCGCCCTCGGACCGCTCTTCACCGTCATTGCTATTTCCTGACAAATCAAACGCTGTGGGACCGGGATCATCGAGACGCCAGTAGCCGATGGGGTTGTCTTGGAGCACATGGTCTGCGTAGGCGCCCTCAGCTTCGGGCCTCGGGAAGTAGGGCATGGCGCGTCCGCTAGCCACGGATTCGTAGTGCTCTGCGATCTCCTCACCGGTGAGGGCGCGATCCCAGAAGCCAAACTCGTCGATGGTGCCAGTAAAGGGCTCTCCTCCTCCGGGACCAACGTTTCCGATGGTGGCCTCTGCCCCGCCCCCACTCACAATCTCCGTTCCTGCGGCGAGATCGACTTTCCACGCTTTCATCCCATCGACCCAAATGGCTTTCTCACCGGACACACTGTCATAGGTCGCAACCACAAGGTGAGGATTTCCATCCGTCAGATCCTCCAATGTGATTCCCTCATCGTTGGTGCCATCGAGCGGCATGTCCAATTCGCCGTAACCACCGATGTTGAGTCCAAATGAAAGAACCGGGCCTGGATCGACTGCTGGGTTCGCGCCACCGCCAAAGGCGTCGTTCTGAAAGCTAAACAAGATGCGATTGCCGCCGTCTTCTTTGCGGAAGATCTCTTCGTAATCGCCACCATCGCCAGACCATTCTGACACAATCACCGCTTCGATCGAGATCCCCGTCGTCGTCTCAAAACCATCCGCGCCCACATGCACTGCGGCTCCCGGGGCATTGTCAAACGTCGCCGCACCACGGCCAATCACGCCATCCGTTCTACCCGCGCCCGCTTCAAAACGACCATTGGCTGAGCCAAGGCGGTCATAGGCAAAGTTCAAGGTGAAGCCTTCTAGTTGACGATTCGCTTCATTGAAATCGTAAAGATGGGTGAGTCCAGAAGGCGCTCCGATAAGATCACCTGGATCCGGCAAATCCTCATCTGGATCTGGCTCCGGGGTATCAACCAAGTCGAAGTGCGCTCTCACCCGCTCAGGCGAGAGCGCGTAATCATAGATGGCGACTTCATCGATCAATCCGTCCCAGCCTGCTTCGCGATTGTCGCGACCAATGAAGATCGGATTCTCATCATTGATCGCCGTCCCTGTGGTGGGAAAAGTGCCCGCACTGGCACGTGTCTCAGCGGGTGCCCCATCGATGTAGAGGATCATCTCGCCGCTCTCCTCGTCCCAAGTCGATACAATGTGATGCAGGATCCCATCATCAATGCGACGAATCGAGTCGAGCGAGCCAAAGCCAGCGTCGGTCTGCACGTGGGGGCGGACTTGGCCACTGGGGGTCAGGTAGAGCATGAGCATGAAGTTGAGCCCGCCATCGCCATCGCCCACCAAGTTAGCGAAACCGCCAGTGGCTGCGTCTATCTGTGCCCACAACTCGACGGTGAAACCTGTGTCAGCTTTATCAAAGCCTTCGACCAAGAACCGATCGGCATTCAATGATACCGATCCGTCGGTGTCAGGAGGCACGAGAGAATCGGTGACAAACGCTAACGTTCCGTCCTCACCCAGACCTGTATTGCCATTGCCCGTCGCATCAACGGCTTCCCCGATCGATGCCGAGGCGTCTCCAAGACGCCAATAGGCCACGGGCGTATCCGCAATCACGGCATTGGCATAATCACCTTTGGCGACGTCAGGTGGGGGAATGTAAGGATTCCTTTTCCCATCGCTCACATTCTGCGCATGCGTCGCTACTTCTTCTGCTGTGAGTGCCCGGTTCCAAATGGCCACCTCATCGATTCCGCCCGTGAACGGCTCGGCGCCGCCTTGCAAGTTGCCGATGTAAGCTGGTGTGCTACCTCCCGTCACCGGAGATGTTCCCGCAGCGAACATCACACTCCATGCCTTCACGCCATCCACCCAAATGGCTTTCTCGCCGCTTGCGGTGTCGTAGGTCGCAGCAACGTGATGAAACTGCCCGTCCTTGAGACTTTCTAACGTCACCCCAGCCTCGTTTGATCCATCAAGCGGCATATCAAGTTCGCCATAGCCGCCAACATTCAAGCCGAATGATAGGACGGGCCCAGGATCGACCGGAGGATTCGCCCCCCCACCAAAAGTGTCGTTCTGAAAGCCAAATAAGATGCGATCACCGCCATCGTCTTTACGAAAAATCTCGTCGTAGTCTCCATCCTCGCCAGACCAGAGAAGAAATAGCACGGCCTCGACGGTAATCCCATTCGCGGTCTGATCAAATCCTCCCAAACCCACATTCACCCCAGAGCCGGCCGTGTTATCGATGGCCACGAATGAACCCCCGATGGCACTATCAAGGAGCTCAAAAGCCGCTCTGCCTTCGAATACACCATCGGCGGGACCCGCTCGATCGAACGTCGTCGAACCATCCCCCTCGGGGATGTTCGCTTCATTGAGATTCCAATAGTGCGCTAGACCAGAAGGGATCGAACGGAGGTCATTGTCATCACCCTGGACCGCAAGAGGCGACAAGGCTGCTAGTGAAGGAAGGAGACATCGGAAAGCTCCGCGAATAAAGGTATGAAGTGGTTTCATAGAGATTTGCGACTGAACCCTGACTGATTAAATGCCCTACTGGAATTAACAATTGGATGGAAGCCAGCCGGTTCTGTCGAGAAAGAGTTCACGTTGTCATTGGAAGGAAATATTCATTGTTTCGATATCTGACTCGCCGTGGGAAGTCCCGCGAGATCCTTTTCGGCGATCGTTATGTGCAACGCACGATTCCAGAGATGAGGACAGAAGATATGGATAGTACCATCATCAATCACCGCATCCAGATAGGACACTTGACAGTTGAACCATCCGTTCTTGTTAGGATCAGGCACCGTCGCATTGGCAAACATGAACTGCGGTTCACTCCAAGAACGGCCGCCATCTTCGGACAAGGACACCCAAATCTCCCCGCGATCTTTCATCCCATCCATCTGACCGGTGAGACCAACGTATTGAGACTTGATGTGGCGATTGTGAAAGAGCGTGATCAACGTCTTCCCGTCGCTCAGATGATACACCATCGGAGGCGCGTCCGGGTGGACCAACGTCGAAGGTTGGGGCTTGGGCCAGGTCTTCCCATCATCAAGACTGCGCGAAGTCCAGATACGTCCAGTCGGCGTGCGGGCCATGAAATAGATCTCCCCCTTGCCAAGATTGATCGGGCGACCTTCATCCATCCGGCTGAACTCAGGCGAGAACCATCCGTTAGGCGTCTTTCCTGGTAAGAGAGTCCAAGTCTTCCCCTGATCATCACTTCGCAACAAATACTGACGCGTTTCCAATGGCTTCTTCGACCAATCAGCGGCATGCGCGCCAAGGATCCATGCGCCACTGTCAGTCTCACACATACGTGTCACGGACATTCCCAGAAATTCGGGATCATTCGTCGGCTTGATCAAGGTGGCATCGCTCCACGTGTGCCCATCGTCGCCGGACCAACGGTAGCCAATCGGCGTGTTCTCATGTCGGCCTTGATCTCTGCTATACTGACTCGGAATCGGTTGCGTGCCAAAGGCATAGATGCGCGTGCTCCCACGAGGTATCAATGGGATGAACCCGTGCTGGCTGTAGTCGATCTCGAAAACAATTTTGGGCCCCTTCCAGGTCTTGCCATTGTCACCCGAGCGATAGGCGAGCATGTCATTCACCTTGCCCGCAGCTGCGCCATAGTGATTGCCTTCAGGAAACATCAAGAGCAGATCCCCCTTCGGCGTCCGCACTGCCCGAGTCTCAAACAAGCCACGCAACTCCGGGCCCGCCGTGTGCACCACTTGCCCTTCCATGGTGTGATAGCGTATCAACCCCAACGTCGCATCAGCGACCAGTCCCTTGGGAGGTTTCGCCGTGGGAAATGTCAGCGGCTTCTCCACGCCCAGCGTCAACATTTCGACCAAGTTCTCCGCTTGGATTCTAGAAATGACGGCTAGGCTGAGAATGGCCATGATCAGCGGTTTGCAAAGCATGCTGAGAGCTTGTCAATTCCGAAGGAATCTGACAAGTAATCCATGATGAATCTCACCTTTCCTTTCATCAGCGGATTCTCCTTGCTCACGATGATGTCCTTGGTCGCCCAGGAGCCCTTCGAGATTTCCGTGAGACCACTGACCAGTGGCCCCCAATCTCATTTCTTCGGCTACATCGGGCATGTGGGAAATATCCCTTGGAACGGAAATGGACGCTACCTGGTCGCTCTCCGCACCACCCTGCTGGATCACCTTCCAGGCGTGAATGATCCCGCCGATGTGATTCTCATAGACACCAAGGACAATGATAAGATCCGCGTGCTGGATCAATGCCTCGCCTGGAATCCACAGCAAGGCACCATGCTCTATTGGAATCCGGAAGAGCAGACCACGCAGTTCTTCTTCAATGACCGTGATCAAAAAACCGGCAAAGTTTTCACCGTGCTTTATGACATCAAAGAAGGAAAACGCATCCGCGAGTATCGCAATGACAAGACGCCCGTCGGCAATAGCGGTGTGGCCCAGCGAGGCGGCTATTTCTTTGGGATCAACTACGCGCGCATGGCGCGCCTGCGCAAAGTGACAGGCTATAAAGGCACCACCGATTGGACGACCAGCGTCGCACACCCTGCAGACGATGGCGTGTTTGGCATCGATGTGAAATCTGGCAATCAGAAGCTACTCGTTTCCTTCGAGAAACTGGCCAGCATCCTCAAGGACACCGGCAATTACGAAAGCATTCCTCACATTTTCATTAATCACACCTTGGCGAATCGACACAATGACCGCGTCTTCTTCTTCGCACGTGGTGGCTGGGATGGGAATCAAGGTCCCAAGGTGAATCAGCCTTTCGTGATGAGGCCCGACAGCAGCGATCGAAGAGCATTGAAAGATCATATCGGAGGACATCCGGAATGGGATCACGGTCATCGGATGATCGGGCACATTGATGGCAAGCAAGTCCTCTACGACGTCGACCGCCAACGAGTCGTTGGCCAAATGGGCTCCCCCGAAATCTTTCCCGATTCAGAAGGCGATGTCGCCATCTCCCCTGATGGGAATTGGTTTGTGAATGGCTACAAGAACGAAGACCGATCCAAGATCCATCACGTCATCTTCCGCCGCTCCGATGGTGCGCATGTCAGGACCAAAGGATTCAACATCCAAGGCTGGGGCTCCGGGGATCTGCGGCAGGATCCGTCTCCCTGTTGGAATCGAACGAACACTCAGATTCTCGTCCCCGCCATCGCAGAAGATGGGAAGAGTCGGCAGCTCTTCGTCTTGACCATCAAGGAGAACTAGGTCCAGGCATCCACCCCGACCAGAAACGTCCTCGACGTCACCATTCGTCAGCCTAACCATCCGCCCAACCAGACTCGATTAAAAGGCTATATACGAGATTCGCAACGGCTGTTCATCCAGTTTAGTCTGAATGGCACCAGTTTAAGGCCATGCATCGGCAAAAGAATCCTTGCCGCAGCCAATACTAACACAACCTTATCGTGTGTCTGAAAATAGAAATGTTAGGTTTTTGATGAACACTAACATGGCCGCTTTAGTGATAATAGTCTAATCCCAATATCTCCAAACAATTCGTTAGGATTTTCGAATTAGGTAATGCAAGAAACTCGGTCTTGGGCGATAGGCTTCCATGCTAACAAAAACTCCGTTTCTCGCCGGATTCTCCACTCTTCTTTG
>JBLHHN010000108.1:0-16903 GCA_047616785.1 Verrucomicrobiales bacterium | reverse complement strand
CCGAAGAATCCCCACGGCAAGGAATGAAACTCACCACGGAACAGAACGAAACTCACACGTCACCCATTAGCTATATCTCCACGGTCATAAACGCCTCGGAACACAAGTGTGGGGTGACGCGATAGATGGAGGGAATTGGGCTGGGTTGAGACGAATTCGGTTAGGGGAGTCAAATTGGCGCCCCTCCCGGAATGTGTAAATGTGCATGCGCATTCCAAGTACGCTTGCTTACAATTGTTTGGCAGCAGAAGTTTCTTAATGCAGATTGATGAAGCAGCTCTTGTAGACGGTAGACCGGTTCCTCCCGAGGGATGCCCCGGTGTCATGGGCACGCGATGCCCAGGGAAAGTTCAAAGACGTGGCGCCTATCATACCAAGTCTGGTGAAATGCCTACATTTTGTTTTCGATGTGCTCTCTGTCGGAAACATTACACAGTGAAGCCCACCGGACAGCTACCTCACCAAACGCAATCTGTTGATCAAGTCGCGCAGTGCATTGATAGCTCCTTGGATACAACTGATCGAAGCAAAGAATGTCCGACCGAGCGGGAGGAGACGGCAGCGCGTCTTCAATGCCTTTGAGAGCCAAAGGATGCTCTTAGCGGCTCTATTCTCGCTCGACTTAGACAGTGGCACCAAAGAGGTGTGGAAGCACATTAAGGAACGGTACGGGAACCTCCAGAGGCTCGTTGAGGAACTTCATAGAATCGGACTGAGTCTAACAAGCATCTACCGATGTCTTCGACCATGGTGGGTCGAGAACGGGCATCATCAGACCTCTAGACGTAGCAAATCCGCTGATGGACGGGTATGAAACTGCTAGTAACACCGATTTTGGCCCATTTATCGATAATTTTCACAGAGGAACATATTATCGTGAAATGCCACATCCTCATTCTGTAAATAAACAGCAATAAAAACAATGATACAATCTGAATCGGCGGAACACCGCCTTAACTTATCGCTACGCTAACCCGTTGACAGCAAGAGGATTACAGAGTTTTCATAACAGCTCGAGCGGTGCCTCAATCCTATGTCAAGAGGTCTGAGGTTCCAAAGAGAAATGCCTGGACGCAGGCATGGATGCCTTTCTCGTCAAACCCTTCCAAGCTACCGCTCTGTACATCATACTTACAGATGCACTTGATCGCGTCAACATGATCCCCAAGAAGCCGTCCGTCAGCACTCCCGCGAATTGGAAAGGACGGATCCAGACCGTTCTTGGCCAAAACGTTTCTAAAGCGGCTCTTTTAGGTTTCGGACGTCGAGTCGCAGAAGAACTCTCGCCAGATACGACGGAATTGGGGCAAGTCATCGAGGAAAGAGATCCGACACAGATCCGTTTCCTCCGGCATCGTCTCAAAGGCTTATTGAACACCATTGGCCTCGGCCATCTTGCAGAGCCACCATCAAACAAGGACGAGGATCTTCCTCAATGGCTATCGGAGATTAAAGAAGAAACGGCGAGCCTCAAGGATTGGTTAGACCAAGCGTGAGACCGAAATTCAAACGCTCTGAATCTCATCCGCCGACAAGCGGATCAGACGCTTCTTGTAGAGTGCTCCCAAAGCTTGTTTGAAGGCTTTCTTACTTGTGCCGAAGGCTTCTCGAATCTCTGCCGGCGAACTCCGATCCCCAAGCCCGAGTCGACCGCCACTCTCCTGGAGAGCTCGAAGGATCTGTTCCGCCAACGGATCGACCCGCTCGTAGCCGGATCGCTGCAGACTGAAATCCAAATTGCCTCCTGGCCGGATTTCTCGGACGAAACCTCGGATCATCTGCCCAATATTCAGTGGTTCCGCGAGTTCAGAATGATAGAGCAAGCCAGGGTGCTGCCGGTCCGCTAGTGCATTGAATCCCATGGGAGTGTGGCGATAGACGAGCAGGGACACCTCATCGCCTTCTTCGTAATTCGCACCCGTGTTTTTGAGAAAACGATCGATCCGAGTCGTCGCGATCATCCGTCCTGAAGTGAGATCAACTAACACTCGCGCAACCACCAATTGCCCGGCTCGCACCTTCGTCATCTGCTCGCGGTATGGCAGGAGAAGATCTTTCGGAAGCCCCCAATCGAGAAAGGCTCCCATGGTGGGATGGACTTCGACCACTCGCAATGCCGCAAACTCGTCCGCCTCACAAAGAGGCTCTTCCGTCGTGGCCACCAAGCGGTCTTCGGAGTCAGGATAGAGAAATACAGTGATCTCATCTCCCTGCTCCAAGTCCACCGGGACATAGCGATTGGGCAGAAGGACCTCTCCCAAGTTCTCGCCATCCAAATAGAAGCCTTGATCCGCTTCACGCAGGATGATCAGGCGTGCTGTCTTTCCGATTTCAATCATGATGAAGATGTGAGACGCTCATGATGAGCGTAGACGTTCATGGTTTCATTTCGAAGAAAACCAATCAATCCTTGGTTTCCCTCGACAGCACAATCGATCGCAAGACTGCTAGGAGCTGAGATTCCTGCTACAAACGGAATACCAGCACAAAGCGCTTTCTGCATGAGCTCGAAAGACACGCGACCAGACACGAGCAAGATCCTATCCGACAAAGGCAGATGCCCGGCCTGCCATTCGTGCCCGATCAATTTATCCAGGGCATTGTGTCGGCCAACATCTTCGCGCGCCAGAAGCAACTCACCCTGACAGTCAAACAACGCACAGGCATGAAGGCCACCGGTTTGGGCGAAGGTCCGCTGCTCAGCACGGAGACGATGCGAGAGATCGTATAGAACTTCGGGGGCTATCCGAAACGCACTTTGCACCGCCGGAAATTGCTGGAACACACTTTCCAGCGTGGCTCTCCCACAGATCCCACACGAACTGCTCGTGTAGACATTTCTCGAAAGGGCAGAGACGTCGACTGCGTCTGGATTTGTTAGAATCACATCCACAACATTGCCCGGACCGATATCGCTTTCTTGGCTAGGGCATTGCGAGATCTCAAAGATATCGGAGACCACTTTCACGATGCCTTCCGTAAGAAGAAAGCCACGAGCCAGATCCAGGTCATCCCCCGGCGTGCGCATGACCACCGCCACACTGGTGCCGTCCACCCGGATCTCCAGTGGTTCCTCCACGGTAACCGCATCCTCTTCTTCGCACGCGTCACTCTTACGATAGCGAAAAATGGATCGCCCTTGCGCCCTCGGGTCAGCACTCATGAGATGATGATAGTTTCGCGTAATCTGCGGGATCATTCACGTTGGTGAAAGCCTCCGCGTAGACTGCTGGCATGGGAATGGCAGCCATCTTACCAGATTCTACAGAGTCGCCAACCCACGATTGCAAACGGCGACCACCCTGAAGAAGAAACGCTTCCGCTTGAGCAGCCAAACACCTTGGATAAACAGCGGCAAGAGGTTCGTAGAACCCATCCTGCGTGTAGACGGCACCGCGATCGGCCAGGCAATGATCTAACAAATAAATCAAAGGATCCGAAGTCATCGCCAAGAGATCCACCGCCAAGACCACAAGAAGATCGTCTGACAATGCCGCAAGGGACGCACTGATACCACTGATCGGCCCAGCGTCATCGACCGCGTCAATGACGAGTCGCCAGGAGGCCCCCAATGCTGGGCCATCCTGGGCTTGCCGGAGAGAGACGATCCGATGCTGGGGCTGCAACGACTCTAGCAATGCCGCTTGACGCTCCCAACTGGCGAGGCCTGTGCTAGGATCTTGCAACAACGCTTTGTCGACGCCCATCCGTCGCGAACGTCCACCCATCAGCAGGGCCACCGAGAAGGTTGGTCTCATGATTCCTCTCGCAAAACCCCATCACTGAGAATTCGCGCGCGCAATCCGCCATGCCCTCGCATCGCCATTTCTGCACCCTCCGCAAACGCTTGATTCATCCAGTAGCACGGCGTCGCTTCCTCGGATCCAGAGAAGCGGATCCCTTGGATGTCAAACTCTTCACCAATCAGCGCATTGAGATCGGCATCAGACACCAACACATTGCGGCGAAAGACTGACGGCGCGCGATCCTGAATTTGAAACTTCTCACAAAGAGACTCATAAACCTGCAGCGAGAAGAACGTCAGCTGCCCTTTGAAATCCTCTTTGTGCTCGAAGAACCGATCCCCGTCCAAGCCCTTTCCCGCGATGCACATCACTTCCGGCACGCGCACCATTGGAGCATCTCCCGGCGGCTTCCCGTGGTGCCCCACGTAATTGTGACTTGGTGAGATATAGATCTGTCGCACTCGCATGAGTGAGCCTAACGGCTATTTTCCCGACCTGCAACGGACAGGTGAGATCTATCTACCTAGAAGTTCGCGTGAGCTGAATCTTCAGATTCGCCCAGGTCCCAAACATGATGAACCCTATGAACAGCACGACGATGACCATGTTCAAATACAAGGTTTGGAATTCCCAGCCGAGAATGGTCTTCTTCAATCCAAAGAACAGATTCATCTTCTCCTTGGGATTCCGACGGTAGTCCTCGATCTCCATGGCTGAACGATCCATGAGATCGTGGATCTTCTTGTTCCGAAAGACCTCTTTGACATCAATGTATGGCTCTTTCGATTCCCTGCCATACTTCTGCATATTGAAGCGTCCTTTCAACAAGCTGCGATGTATCCTTGCCACCTCGCGCGCCATCTTCCGGCCGTGCCTCACTTCAAGCTGAAGCAAGACCGTTCGAGCCTCTTTCAGCATCTGCAACTCATCCTGCTCGGCCTCTGTGAGAGTGTCTTTCTTAGCCAAGATCTCTTCCTTGTCTCCGATCGTTTCGAGCACACGCGCGAGCGGATTGTGCTTCCCTTGGGCGATGACGAGACCCTCGTAAGACCAACGCAAGGGCATGAACTCACAGATCGTCGGCACTTTTAACGGATTCTCCACCGCTTCCGTGGAGTTGTTCGTCCAGCGCTTGATGGCACTAAGAACCGGCAAGTCACGGTTCATTTCCTGATACTTGATCAAGGCACCACCAAGGATGATCTGAGGCAATAAAATGAGCGGAATGACATTCAATGCGGTCTTCACATTATCGACGATCGTCGATACAAAGAGACCGACAGCGACGCCACAGATCGTCGTCAAGAAGAGCCAAAGGAAATAGTAGAAGAACATGCCACGAATCTCCAGCACCGCATTCCCGATGAGCACGTAGATCGCACACTGCAACGCCGCAAAGAGACTCAGTGAAAGCATCTTCATTCCCAAATAGGCAAAGAGACGACTTCCCAGATTCCTTTCCCGCGTCAGGAGAGCCCGATCTCGGATGATCTCATCGGCACTGTTTGTAAGCCCCAGGAACATGGCCACGACAAGACTGAGAAAGAGATACGTCGGAATATGAAAAGCGGCGCCAAACGTGTAGCGATCCTCCTCCGACCAACGCAGAACTAGCGAGATCAGCAAGGCAAGCATGGGCGCCTCTAACAACGTGGTCACCACATTGCCACGATTGCGCAGCTTGCTCAGAAAGGAGCGCTGGAAGAATGTGCTCACCGTCATCGCTTTCTCTTTCGCATTCCGCGTCGGGCGTGTCGGCAGCACTGGTGCATTCGAGTGCGTGCGTGTGTCTTCGGCATCCATCCGCTTCACCTCGCGCATGGTCCGGTGAGCCTGAAAGCGGTCACGCCAGAAATCTGGAGCAAACCGTCGGGAGGGCGAAAGATGCCCAGCCTTGTCTTCCTCATAGATCGCCGCTCCTGACAGATCTCGCAATGGCGTCTCTAACACATCAAAGATGAAGTCCGGCGTCGTCGGCGCTGCCGTTTCTGCAGTGGTCAAGGACACCGTGGTTCCCGCCTGTCCTAGAGGCACCACATTCTCTTCCTGGGCCATCTCAAAATAGTACATCATCTGATTCGGAGTGCCAAAGAAGGCTAACTTCCCACCCCGATCCAAGAGGATCGCTTTGTCGAACATGCGAAAGAGACGCGCACTCGGCTGATGAATACTGACAAAGACAATCTTATGCCGAGACAGACCTTGAAGAATCTCTAGCACATGCTCAGAATCTTTTGAGGACAAGCCTGAGGTCGGCTCATCAAAGAGATAGACGTCGGCGAGACCAATCATGTCCATCCCCACATTGAGCCGCTTGCGCTCTCCACCACTGAGGAATTTGTCCTTCGGCGCCCCCGCCAAACGATGTCGTCTTTCATTGAGACCAAGCTCCACGAGCTTGGCATCCACACGACGACGGCGTTCTCGTCGACCGAGATTCGGCGAACGAATCGCAGCAGCGTAATCGATGTTCTCTTGAATCGTCAGATGCTCGTCAAAAGCATCTTCTTGAGGCACGTATGAGATGTAGGGCGTCAAGCCATGATGATTCTGGTAGAGCGAGAAGCTATTTAGAGTGACCCGCCCATGGGAAGGCTGTAAATGTCCTGACAAGATACGCAAGAAAGTACTTTTTCCGCATCCACTAGGGCCCATCACGCAGATCATTTCGCCACGCCTCGCGGCCAGAGAGATCCCATCCATGGCTGTCTCTTTCCCGTCATAGGAATGGCTCACCTCGCGAACCTCGAGCTTGTTGATCACGTTTCGCTCTTCCTCAATGATCCGCTCAGAGAAGTGACAGCGCAGAAAGAGACCTTCCTCAATGGTGATGGTCGCATCCTCACCGAGATGCGCTTTCTCTTTCACCGCCACGCCTTCCACGAGAATAGGTTGACTGGCTGCGATAATCTCCAGTTCCCCACCTTTACGATCATCCTGACAAGTGATGCGTAGCATCACATCATGGCTGACGCCTTCCGACAAGAGGATGTCTCCAGGCCTCAGTTGACTCGGGTCATTGGAGACCAAGTATTCGGAACGACTGGGAGATAGCTCGAACTGACCGCCAAGTTCACGGGCACGTCGGTGCAACTCGCGAAACGTGATCTCCGTGTAGTCATCGAAATTGATCTTGTCATTGAGTGAGACCTCCAAGGACGTGCCTTCTTGCAGTCGGGTCTCGCCGATCTTTGCACGGGTGTCTCGCAAGACATCGACAGAAATGGTAAGACCAAACCGTATATCAAGATGACTGCTCTTGCTGCGAACTCGCTCTAGCAAGGGAGGCTCGTTAGCTTCGAATGCCAAGTAGATCTGCGCCGTAGAAAGGTCCTTCTTCGCATTGAAGTAAAAGGCGAGATCCTGGTAGTTCAGCACTGAATCCGCTAACAGAACACGCTGACCTTCATAGATGCGACAGAACTCTCCCTGTTGCAAATGACGTCCACGCACGATCGCTGGCAAGGCTCCGACGTTCTTAAGCAAGACCTGCGATTGAAAGCGGAAGGCCAACAACTCGTAATTCTCAGGCAATGAATCAAGACGAAGATCCGCCGTTTCATCATTGCCAATGCGCAACACTTCCAACGGCTGCGCCATGTCCGTCGTCTCCGGTTCCTCGACCGTGTCGCGGTTCAATTGATAGACCAGATCAATCGCCTCCGAAGCGACTCCGAGATTGGTCATGAACAGATAGAAATGAATCAACTGCTCACGATGCAACTGCGCGCCCCTGGACACCAACACATAGAGCTGCACACCTAACAAGATCTTATCCTCTTGCGAGAGCACCGTGGCAAGTTCCGTAGCGATCTCATCCAGGTCCTGTGATTGTTGCAGCGCTTCCGTATAAAGCGCGCACAACTCGGAATAGATCGCTTCCGGGTAGTCATAGCGCAGGAAACCCAAGCTGGAATCGATGTCCTGTTCATCGACTTCCCCATCCATCTTGCTGAAACCAGCGAAGACCTTGATCAGCACCGGCAGCATGCTGTAGGCCGTCTTGGACGTCGGCGTCTTGCGAAATCGCCTTCCTAGCAGCCTCCAGAACGGCCGTAATCGCCACGACGGCTCCGTGGATGAAGTGGCCCAAGCCTCACGCCATCGCTCGCGCAATCGTGGCACGATCCGAGCCAAACGGCCATTGGGTTTTATGATAGGCATGTGTGGGTGCTGAACCCTTGCATGAAAGCCGTCCTAGGAAAAGAAATTCAAGAGATCGTCATCCCTTATGCCTGATGATCACGCTGGGCTCTTTCCGGCTGAAACTCATCTGACTGCGCGTTCCATCCGGCCAATATACTTTGATCATGCCCCGCCCATCCGATGAAGGCCGTGGAAAAAACACGCGATTCGCACTCTGGGTGAGGTAACCGCTTCCACCATAAAGCTCTGCCAGCAGCTTCAAACGCCCATTCCAATCAATCGCAACGCGCGTTCCGATCGCCATGATGTTCCGATGGGGCCCATGAAATCGAATCGTCAGCCACTTGGACGACGAGGGATTGCGCTCCAATGCATACATCGGCTGATCATTGCGGGCGATCAGGAAATCGGGCGCATGGTCATTGTTAAGATCAGTAAGCACGAATGCCGAGGCCACCCCCGGGGCCACGAACCCACTCTCTCTAGGTGCCCATGCTTCAAAGCCACCCCCCGGCATGCCGCGAAAAGCTTGCCCCACGCCACCTCCACGCGGAGCCTCAGGCCAAGCCGCCGCTGGCAAATTCTGCACCATGAAAAGATCCTGCCGCCCATCACCATCCGCGTCTAGCCAATGCGCACTGCGCGCGGGAGACCATTGGGACAACACTGGCAAAGCCACCCATTCGAAACGACCCGCGCCATCATTTTTCAAAACACCACTCTCACCTGACAGATTCATCAATCCGTAGTCCATCGCCCCATCATTATCCATGTCCCCAGGCACAATGGCCGACCAACGACCGGCAGGGAGCTTCACATTCATCTTATGCTCCGACAGCTGTCCCTTGACATTGCGCCAGATACTTAAGCCACGAGTCTCATCGAGCACCACCAGATCGATACTGGCATCGCCATCGATGTCGGACCACACCGCACTCGTGATGCGCCCAGTGTGCGTGAATCCACCGGTCGTAAAACCCTGCGGACGTCCTGGCTCGTATCGATTGACTAACAAACGACTCTTCGCATCAGCATTGGGTTTCCCCGGCACGCAACGCCCTCCGACAAAGAGATCAAGATCACCATCCCCATCAAAGTCCGCCGCCGCCACAGGCCCGCCACTATCACGCAGATCAGGCACTGCTTCCTCCTCAGCTTTGACAAAGCCACCACGACTATTTCCCCAATAAAGACGGTCGCGATAACTCGCAGAGCCCACAGGAGATTCCACGCCTCCACTGACCACAAAGAGATCGATGTGACCATCCGCATTGAAGTCGGCAAACACCGCCCCGAGATCTTCACACGCGATATCATCCAAGAAAGGCTTTGTCAAAGGGGCACGAAAACCGCTCGACTTGCGGACAAACAACTGACCGACAATCCCTGCCGCCCCACCAAGATACACTTCATCCAAGCCATCTCCGTTCACATCCGCACACGCCATCCCAGGCCCTAACATCGACTCTTCTGTCCGAGAACGAGGTGGCCCACTCTCTTCGTGGACCAACTCCACCGCCGCTTTCGACGCCGTATACATCGGCTGCACGCGTTTGACCGGTTTGACTGGCGGACTATCCGGCTCGGCAATCGTGACATGACTGTTGATCGGGATATCATGGAGAACCTGAAGGGCTCCACTCGGCCAATGGACCGTAACACTATCAATCTTCAAACTATTTCCCAGCGCCATCGGAACACCCGCGCCAGGTGCATGAAGCCTGACGAACCTTCCCTTGGAGGTCTCCACCTCAATCCGCGCTCCGATCGGAGTCTTCGTAGCGATCAGTTCCACTAGCAATCGCGTTCCTGCCAGTGACACATTCTCGTACAACGCGATGGTTCCGTCCGCAGCACGCCCCACCATATCAAGGTCACCGTCCGCATCGAGATCGGCTTGCTCCAGCACGGAGGTGAGCCCGGATTCACCGAGTCCCCAAGCCTTCGTCTGATCCTCAAACGACACCACTTTCGAGTTTTCATTCACTTTACCTTTCCAAGCGAGCAATCCCTTGTCCGTCGTCGCCACAGCATCAATGACACCATCATGATCATAATCGCCTAACAAAGGAGTCCATCCTGGCGATTCCATACGGATCCCATAAGCAAGCGCGAGTTCCTGGAAACTCCCCGAAGCCGTGTTCTGCAAGAGCACGGAGCGCATCACAGGCTGAGGCACCGTCTGCCGAGCGAGGTCTGCGCGATCCACGGCTGTTTGAGGATAGGAAAGAGTGAAAAGATCGAGCAAAGCATCTCCATTCACATCGCCAATCGCCGTGCCACGCCCATGCCACACCGAGTAAGGGAGCATCTCTTCAGTGACTCGCTTGAAGGTACCATCACCCTCATTACGAAAAGCATCGCTTCCATCCTCGTCTTCATTGGCCACGTAGAGATCGAGATCCCCATCCTGATCCAGGTCCATCCAAACAGCGGACGCCCCGACATTGGACGGGAGACAAAGATCTCCAGCGCGATCACTCACATTTTCAAACGTCCCGTCCCCACGATTGCTATACAGCAAGTCACGCTGCCCCACAGGATAGATCTCTGAACTCTCTCCCATACTCCTCACATTGTACCATCGAGCGTATTCAGCATTGATGATGGTCCGCTTGCCCGAGATGAAAGTCGCGTCCTCCGGCAACCCGCTCCTCCGATGAAAGCGGTTGGTGAGGATGTAGACATCAAGATCTCCATCTTGATCGTAATCGGCGAAGACAGGCCTAAGACTAGCACTCACCATATTCAACCCTACGGCGGCGCCACTCTCGACAAAGCTAGCATTGCCATCGTTGAGATAGCATTGGTTAGGCGAATCATAGTTGCAGACGTAGATATCGAGGTCCCCATCTCCATCCAGATCGACCAAAGCTGCGCCCGTTCCCCAAGCATCGCCACCAGACACGCCGGCCTGCTCCGTGGCATCGCCAAATGTCAGGGTATCCTTTTGAAGAAAGAGCTGATTGGCAGCCGGGCCATTCACCACAAACACATCCTGCCGTCCGTCTCCATTCACATCCCCGATCGCCACACTGCCTTGCGCGAGAAGCCCGCCCCCGTGCTCCGCCCGTGACGCGTCATCCAAAGCATGCGGCGTCAGCCCAGAGCGCGTCGGATCGACTTTCTTAAACAACACCCTGCCGCCGCCCTGAGGCAGTGCCAATTCCTTCGTGGTCATGGGAGGCTGAGCAATTTCCTCGACGACCTTTGCCGTCTCGGCCTTCTTAGTGCACGAAGGCAGCAACAACCACGTTAAAGCGATGACTGGAATTTGGACAAATCGAGTAAGCGACATGAGTGATTGTTAGAAAAGTTGCGCACCAGGCTGAGTATTGCATTCGGCAAGGATACTAAGCCCAGCTTGGATGGTCGATTCAAAGGACGCGGTGAGGCCACTGACAGCTTCCCGTGAACCAGCCTCGTAGGCATCCAGGTACTCTGCAAGATTGATCGGACGATTGATTTGGACCAAGGCCTTTCGTTCGCCCACAGGCAGCTGCACCTCAGAATAAATATCTTCTAGCAGTTTCTCCACAGATTCGCCGCAGCGATCCAACGTCGGGGCTTCGTCCAAGTAGTCTCCTGCATAACTCAGCACACGCAGGGCAATCATTGCCTCATCCGCCCATGTCGCCGCGACCTGATGATCCGCCTTGGCCCCCGGATCCGTGCGTATCTTGTGCACTCGGCTGCGAATCTTCCGCACCCGATCACCCAGGGAATCCTGACCTCTCGAAGTCAGCCCCATCTTCTCTTCCAAGCGTCCAATCATCATCGCCGCACAGTCTTCCAAATGCGCTCTCACTTTGCCATCATCAGCCGCCTGGGGCATGAGCCCGCGTTGTTTCAGCAGTCGCTCCAGAGCCGTCAGCCCGATGCGCTTGATTTCCTCCACCATCGGCGCTGATCGATTCAACTCCGCTCCGATATCCTTGGCCAGAAGCTCAAGCTTCTCGCCAATCGTCAATCGCGGATCGGTGACATGCGTGACTTTGATCGAAATAGGAATGACAAAGATCGGTTCCTTGCTGCCTAACTGCTTCTGGGCCTTCATCCCGATGAAAGCCGCGCCATCAAGAAAGGGCGTCACCCGATCATTCATCAAGTAGACATTGCCTTCAGGAAAGATGCTCAGGCCAAATCGATTCTCTGTGAGGATCCGGATCGCTTCACGCATCGCTCGACTATCACTCCCATCACGATTGACAGAGAAACAACCCGTATTCTGCATGACCCACGCTTGGAATTTCCCTCGTAGAAACACATCGTAAGCGGCCATGTAGCAGGATAGGGCTCCCACCTGCCTCTGGGATTCTGCTAGTATCTGAGGATCACTGTGAGTCGAGTGGTTCGCCAGGAAAAGCCAACGTTTTCCTCCCAGTCGACGCGCCTCCTCAAGATGCTCCCGTCCCCTTACCTCCACTTCCGTGATCCGGTGCTCAGGTTTCCCCAGACTGATGTGGCGATTCACCTCACGACTGAACCACATGAGCAATCGATTCGGCTTTGCCGGATAGAACTCATAGGGGGCGTCCGTAAACTCAAGCATGCATGATTCTTCTTCAAGAACAGACCCGGATGCAAGCCCGGGTGCATAACTATCATTAAAGCCGCATCCCTACCTTGACACGGCAAGGTTCTTGCTAACCTCAAACCACCCACCCCATGCTTGATCGATTCTTCGCCAAACGCAGACGCCCCCATCTGCTCTTCATCTGCACCGCCAACCTCTGTCGCAGCCCGATGGCCGAGGCCATCTGCAGACCCATGCTCGGTTCTCGCGAGTGGGACCTGTCCTCGGCAGGATTCTTCTCGGATCACACACTTCCTCCCGTACCCGAGGTCCTGGCCCTGCTCAAGATTCGTGGGCTCGATGCCGATCATTTGACTAGCAAACGTGTTGAAAAGCCCCTGGTGCGTCGCGCCACCGGTATCTTTGCCATGACAGAAACGCATCTCATCACGCTGAGAAAGCAGTTTCCCAAGGCCGCTAGTCGAGCTCACCTCGTCACGGAATTCTCGACCATTCCCGCCTACCGAGATCAGGACGTCCCCGATCCTATCGGACTGGATCAGAGCGCTTTTGAGGAGACTTTTCACATCCTCGAGGACGCGATCCCACAGATCATCGCCTACCTCGAATCCTAGAGAACAAGGTCCTGCTTGCGCCCTTGTCGACGCGTGGCTAGTCTGCCCGCCTCATTCGTATGAAATTGAACTCAAGAATCCTAATGTGTGTTGCTGCGGTCGCAGTGGCCCTGACTAGTTGCAGCAAACCAAAGCCCTCCGGCGGCGTGCTGAAATTTACCGCGATCCCTGATCAGAACAAGGTGGCTTTGCAAGCAAAGTTCGGACCCGTGGCTGCCTACCTGACAGAGAAACTAGGAGTCACGTGTGAGTATGTCCCCGCGACAGACTATGATGCCTCCGTGCGGATGTTCGAGAATGGCGATGTCCACATCGCTTGGTTCGGCGGTCTCACCGGCGTGCAAGCCATGCACAACGTGAAAGGCGCACGCGCCATCGCTCAAGGCATCGAAGATCCAGAGTTCCTGTCCTACTTCATCGCGCATAAAGACACTGGTCTGACCATGTCCCAGGAGTTCCCTCAAGGCATGGCAGGCAAGACTTTCACCTTCGGATCCAACAAATCCACATCTGGTCGTCTCATGCCTGAGTATTTCATCCTCCAGAACACGGGCAAATCACCTGAAGAATTCTTTGGCCAGAAGCCGGGATTCTCAGGAGCCCATGACGCCACCATCGAACTTGTCGCTTCTGGCAAAGTGCAAGTGGGTGCGGTGAACTACAAGACCTACGACGCATGGGCAGCCAAGCCAGGATCGGACAAGGACGCCTGTCCCGTGATCTGGAAAACCCCCACATACGCGGACTACAACTTCACAGCCCACCCCGCATTGGAGACGATGTTCGGTGCAGGCTTCACCAACAAACTGCAAGCCGCGCTTGTCTCCATGGATGGCGCTCTCGCCAAGTCCTCCTTCAATCGCGCTTCTCTGATCGCGGCCAAGAATGAAGACTTCGCCACCATCGAGAAGGTCGCACGAGATCTGGAATTTATCCGATGAATGAAGCCGCTGCTGCGGCTCGCCCTCACGCTTTCCAACTCCGCGATGTCACCGTTCGCTTCGCGGATTTGGTGGCGTTAGACCAAGTCAATCTCACCATCGCCGAAGGCGAACGCGTCGGATTCGTTGGTCCCAGTGGCGCTGGAAAGACGACGCTGCTGCGTCTGCTCAATGCCAGCCAACACGCGGACCAAGGCTCACTCACCATACTTGGTCGGCAGCTCGATCAGTTAGACGGACGCTCGCTGCGAACCCTCCGCAGCGAGATCGGCCTCATCCCTCAGCGCTTTCATCTCGTCCCCAGCCTACGCGTTCTGCAGAATGTCCTCATGGGTCAGTTAGGCCAGCAAGGCTTCTGGGCCAGCGCCCGATCTCTTCTTTTCCCGAACCAAACAGAGCAGCTCGCCGTCCACACGCTGCTCGAACGCGTGGGCATTGCTGAGAAACTTTTCGCCAAGACCGACACCCTTTCCGGTGGTCAGCAACAGCGGGTCGCCATCGCTCGTGCTCTCTATCAATCGCCCAAGGCCCTCCTCGCAGACGAACCCGTGGCCAGCGTCGATCCCTCTCGAGCCAGGGCGACCATGGAATTGCTCGTCAACCTCGCGGACGAAAGCCAACTCACTCTGGGCATCAGCTTGCACGATCAAGAGCTCGCCCGCGCCTTTCTTCCCCGTCTAGTCGGCATCCGAGAAGGCGGCATCTTCAAAGATGCTCCCACGGAAGAATGGACCGACAACGATTTCAAACAGCTCTATCATTTGAGCAACACGCAACATCTCGAAGATGGCCACGGCGATTGAGACCCTCGCTGGGCCACGCCCTTGGCTCGGCCCACGCCGGAGCACACTGCTGCTCATCCTCGCTGGTGGGCTGTTTGGCGCCTGGCTCATTCAGTTAGACCTCCGCCAAGTCTTCAGCGGCGCCCAGTGGCATCAATTAGGCACCTTCTTGCAAGCCGCGCTCAGCCCCGCGCTCGCCTACGAAGATCCCACACCCACCACGCAAGGCGTCTTCCTTCTCGAGATCGTCGGCGCCATTTACAAGACGGTCGTCTACACCGCCGCCGCAATCAGTCTCTCAGTCATAGGCGGGCTGATCTTTGGCCTCGCAGGTTCCACCAAAGCCTGGCTCGGGCTCGCACTCCCCAGCTGCTCTTTGCAGGCCATCGCCATGACCGGGCTCTTTCTCGTCCGCGCGATCATGACGGTCCTGCGCTCCGTGCATGAGATCATCTGGGCCATCCTCTTTCTCCAAGCTCTCGGAAATGTGCCGCTCGCAGCAGTCATCGCCATCGCCATCCCTTATAGCGCAACGTTAGGAAAGATCTTTTCCGAGCTGATCGATGAAGCACCTCGAGCCACCGCAGAAACCCTCCGAGACAATGGAGCCTCCCTTCTCCAAGTCTACGTCTTCGGGCTTCTCCCCACCGTCACTCCCGACTTGCTCGCCTACTTGCTCTACCGATTCGAGTGTGGTTTGCGATCCGCCGCCGTGTTAGGGTTCTTCGGCGCACCGACGCTAGGTTACTACCTTTCCCTTTCTTGGGGCGAACGCCACTTCCATGAAGTCTGGGCTTATCTTTACGCTTTGTTAGCATTGATCGTCTTCTTCGATTTCTGGAGCGGCGCGGTCCGTCAACGTCTCACCACCCGCCAGGACGCATGAGCCGCAGCGACCACGTTTCTCAGCTACGCCATGCCCGGCCTCGCGATCGCTTTCTACGCGTAAGCCTATGCTCTTTCGTCATCTTACTAGTTTCTTCATGGCTCACTGGCGAGTTCAGGATCACCGAGTTCGATTGGGAACGACGACTCAGCAATTGCCAACGCTTCCTCCACAACGCCCTCCCCTTTCCGCTCCAAGAACAGCCAAACGCTACATTCATCGAGAAATTTAGCATGACCTGGCGGTGGGCAGCCGACTTGTGGCAGACCCAAGGAGCCGAAGCCGTTCGATACACGCTAGGAGTCTCCATGGTCGCCATCGTGCTCGCAGGCATGGCCAGTCTCGTCAGTCTCCCCTTTGCCTCGCGCCGGCTGAACACCGCCGCACCACTCCTACCGCCGCATCGCAAGGTTCCTCCATCGCTTCATTTCCTCTGGAATCTTTGGCGACACCTTGCCCGATTCATCCTCGTCGTCTCTCGCTCGGTGCCAGAGTACATGATCGCCTTCTTTCTCGTCGTCTCACTTGGGTACAACGCCTGGCCCGCCGTCCTCGCCCTCGCCATCCATAACACAGGCATCCTCAGCCGCCTCGGCTCGGAGCTCGTGGACAACATACCTAGCGACACCCCTGCCACACAGCGTGGCCTCGGAGCCACCCGCTGGCAAATCTTCCTCTTCACCGCTGTACCTTCCTTGTTCTCACGCTTTCTCATCTTCTTCTTCTACCGCTGGGAAACGTGCGTGCGCGACGCCACCATTTTAGGCATGTTAGGCATCCCAACCCTCGGCTACTACATCCTCGAAGCCCGCGCCAAAGACCACCTCGACGAGATGCTCTACTTCGTCCTGCTCGGCAGCTCCCTCGTCCTCGTAGGCGACCTCCTCTCCGCCCTCGTCCGCTGGAGACTGGCACGAGCGGGATGAGAGAAGGCCCTATAAGTCGCGGAAACCGACTTTAAAAACCTAGTTTCCGCGACTTATAGCGCTATATATCGCGGAAATCGAGTTGCAGTTCATAGTTTCCGCGACTTATAAGACAGATATGATTGTAGGACGAATGGCTGAACAGAAGCGCCTTGAGAGGGTCTTGGCCTCTCAAGAAGCCGAGTTTATCGCCGTTTACGGTCGTCGCAGGGTCGGGAAGACCTATTTGATTCGGCAGTTTTTCCAAGCGGATCTGTGCTTTGAACTGTCTGGTCAACTCGGAGGAACCCTCAGAGAGCATCTGACGCATTTCGCCTCCGCGTTA
>JBLHHN010000107.1:0-16912 GCA_047616785.1 Verrucomicrobiales bacterium | reverse complement strand
TTTTGGAAGCTCAGCACGTGCCTGCGCGCCGCCGGTTGCGCTGTATGACCTCGGCTGCGGGCAGGTTCGAATCAGTCTCGAAGGAAGCCGCAATGTCAGGTAAGCGAAAATATACGCATATAATAATTGACTGGTTGGACAGAGGCGGATTCACAACCCTGATCTCAAGCCGATTACGGCGGGTTTGTCACCTCTTATGCTAGAATTTCATCCAGCCAATCTGACGGAGAGCCTCGATTCTTTTGTCATTAATGATCCTAGCCTACTTGGTCTGCATGCGCCAAACACCATCCCAGTCATCTCCTGGTGGTTCGGCCTGTGAATGCGCCAAACGCTCTAGGTAAATTTGGCTGGGGCCATCGTTGGAAACGATCTCCAAAGCGCCTTGAAATTTTGAACGAGCCTCGGCCCAATCCTGCTGCCGATAAGCACTCAGCCCTAATGCGAAAATGTCGCGCAGCTTTTGTTGCTCGTCGTTCAACTGGCCAGCCATACCGAGCAACTCGTAAATCCGAACGGCCTCTTGCTTGCCCTTCACTTTAATCAAGTCCATCTCGCGCACCTCGATCTTGTCACCAGCTGCGACCCGGGTAGTTTCTGCGATTAGGGAGCGCACGCCGTAGATTTTACCGGCGCCTTCAAGCCGTGAGGCCAGGTTTACGGTGTCGCCGATCACCGTGTAGTTGCGTGTCGTCTCGGAACCTATCGTGCCGACAACTACCGGGCCTGTCGCGATACCAAAGCGGAAATCCACCTGCGGAGCGCCGGTGCGCAAACCAAGAATTTCCGGCAACCGGGCATTAAAGTCTTTGCGCAAGGGGCCTAACGCACAACCGGCCTGACACGCTAGCACGGCGTGATCATCTTCACCGACAAACGGCTGCCCCCAGTATGCCATGATTGCATCGCCGATGAACTTATCGATCACGCCATGAGTTTCGCGAATCGGCTCGGCCATGGTTGTAAAGTACTCGTTTAGCATGGTAACGAGCGCTTGCGGGGTAAGCGCTTCACTGATCGTAGTAAAGCCAGCGATATCAGAAAAGAAGACAGTCATCTCGCGCTTCTCACCGCCCGGGCGGGTCAGCTCAGGAACCTCTATCAAGTGACTGACCACGCGCGGATCAACGTACTTACCAAAGGTGTCCTGTATTCGCTCCTTCACGCGCAATTGGCCAACCATCTCGTTAAACCCACTGGCCAAATGACCCAACTCATCTTGAGAGCCATCGGTTAACTCGTAATCCAAGTGCCCCTTCCCTACTTCGTGAACGCCAGCCAGTAGCTCCCGCGCACGGCGGACAAGCCTCGTAGTAATCCACCCGGCAAGCCCCATGCCGACAAGCCCGGCGATGCCTGTTATGGCTAAATTGAAATTCATCAGGTGCACTTGTTGCTCCTTACCCTCAAGCGCCCCGGCGGAAGTCGTATCTGCGATCTCCTGCCGGAGCTGCTTGATCACTGAATCAAACTCATCCTCTTCGGCCTGTAACGATACCAATTTCTTCGCGAAGGTTATCGGATCTTCCATTTCATCATCGATTAGCTCGTAGGCCAGCGCCTCAAAATCGGCATCCTCACGGTCCACGCTGTCGATCAGTGCTTCGATACGCCCCAACGCAGTGGACTCCGTACCCTCAAGCAGTTTAGCGACCTGTTGCCCCGCAAGCACAATACTCTCGTCGATAAGCACCCCGAGCTCCTTAAAGCGCTTCATCCGCGCTTCGGCACCCTCTGTTGGACGGGCGTTTGGTTCCCGCCTCGACCGCACGCGCTCGACCAAAATCTCTTGCTCTAAGACCGCGACTTCAATCGCAGTAATGTTATCCAACAGCGGCAAATACCCATGCGCCAAGCGTGACTGGCTATCGGTCACGCGCTCCAGCCCGTTCAGGGTAAAAAGAGCCGTAACTGCTAGTAGGACAGTAAAACCCAGGGCGATGCCAAATATTTGAAAACCGATGGATTTCCGACCCATGATGATAATGTTGAGAGTGAAAATGAAAGAAAGCCGCCGATCCAAAGAGGTTGATTTATAGTCATCAAACGGGCCGCCTGCGTAAAGGTCTATCGTATATCGCCCAATACCTCCCGCAACCCCCATCTCCGATCCCTTCAACGGCGCCCTCAAGCGCCCCACGCAAAAAGCAAATTCCTAGCAACCAACCCCCTTTCTCCCCATCTCCGATCCCTTCAACGGCGCCCTCAAGCGCCCCACGCAAAAAGCAAATTCCTAGCAACTAAGGCGAGGATAAGCATGCCCGTCAGTTCCAGTTTCCTTGCTTTATGCAGACCGAGGAGTTCCTCGAAGGTCTCGCGGCAAGCAGTCTCTTCATCGAGATCGAGTTCTGCAGCTTTGCAGCGTTCGGCGAAGACTTCGGCAGGGCGATACTCCTGGAGACTCGTCTCGCCACTCTGCCAGACTTTGGAAGGTCGTTCTCGGGCTTGGGTGAGCACTTTGAGAATCTCAATGTCCGCATCTCGCAGTAGCTCATGGACTTTCTCAGGCAAACTTGGTGTGGCTTCATCGGTGAGATGCACTTCGAGCCATGGCTGAAGCGGGTGCGTGCCCGAGGGAAGAGTCTCGAGTGCCCACCGACTGAGGTCGGCCAGCGTGCCCCCGTATCGATGCCGCTTGCGAAAGATGGGTATGGGCAGGAGATCGTATTTGCAAAGCTGTCCGGCTTGGAAGTCTAGCAAGACGACGGATTTATCGTGGTCGCATTCGGAGAAACTCATGGGGAAGGGAGAGCCGGCGTAGCGCATCGAGACGCAGCCTCCGAGGGCGTGAGGTTCATGCAAATGCCCGAGGGCGACGTAGTCAAAGTCTTGAGGGAAGCGCGCCTCTTGCAAGGCACCCAAGGTTCCGCTCTGCAGTTCCTGATGATCATCGTGCTCGGCACTGCCATTCATGGTCAGATGTCCGGTGGCAATGATAGGCACATCGCGATCGCGATGTGCCTGAGCCAACTGCCGGACATCCTCATAGTATTGATAGATCCCTTCGCGAAGTCGTTCCTCACGCTGTCCCATGGCATCGCCGACGACGATCTGGAGGACGTCGCGATCTCGCAGGTAGCGGACGCCGCAGACGCAGATGGAGTCTAACAAATCGAAACCAGGGGAGATCTTGATGATGTCCTCCTCGCGATCGGCGGATGGGCTGCCGATGACGTGTATCTGAAACCGCTTGAGAAGGCCGCTCGAGGCATTGAGATGGGCGGGGGAGTTGTGATTTCCCCCGCCGAAGACGGCACCACAGCGTTCCAAGGCAGAAAGATCTCGCAGGAAATCGTAGTAGAGCTGCATGGTCGCTTGCGGCGGATGAGCACTGTCAAAGACATCACCGGCGACGATCAATAGCTGGATCTCCTCGTCGCGGATCATTTTCAGAAGCCACTTGAGAAAGTGCGTGTGCTCTTCGGTACGATCGTGACCCGCGAGGCGTTGACCTAAATGACAGTCTGCGGTGTGGAGGGGTTGATCGTATCTTCCCAGGACTCGAACCACGCAGGCAAGCCTGAGGTGCGTTCCATGGGACGCTCAACACAGGCGCGCAGGCATTCTGATGGGCTCCAGATCCGAACGCGCGAGCGAGCACGGGTGATGCCAGTGTAGAGGAGTTCGCGGGTGAGTAGGCGTGATGGCTGGTCGGTTAGGATGAAGAGGACTTCGTCAAATTCGCTGCCCTGACTCTTGTGCACAGTCATGGCGTAGGCGGATTCATGCGCAGGCAGGCGAGCCGGTGCGATATGGCGAAAACTTCCATCGCCTGAGCGGAAGAAGGCGTGGAGTTTTCCCTTCCAAGGAAGAATCATGCCGGTGTCGCCATTAAAGAGCTCGACAGCGTAATCGTTCTCTGTGATAAGAATCGGGCGACCGGGGAACCATCGTTGGCTTCGCGGGATGCGCAGGCGGCTGCCTAACAAATCATGGACCAGTTCGTTGATCGCTTCTGAACCAAAGGGGCCCGTGCGGTGGGCGCAGAGGACGCGCAACGTCTCGAGATGAGCGAAGGCATCTTCAGGTTCGAATGACTCGGCCAATTTGCGTAAGAAGTCTTGAAGTTCGAGCCAGAGTGCCTCAAGCATTTGATTAGGCGCAGGCAACGGTTCGAGCAGGCAAGAAGCGTCCTCGGTCTCTGTGAGGAGATGCTCGGATGTGTCGGCGTCCCCTTGGCGGATGGCGGTGGCGAGAGCGCCAATGCCTGTGTCTTGAGAGAAACGATAGTTTCGCGTGAGCTCGACCCGTGGCATGGGGCTGCCTTGGGCGCAAAGAGTGCCGAACACGGCGCCTGCATCGACGGAAGGCAGTTGTTCGCGATCGCCGATGAGGATCAGGCGAGCCCCTGGGCGGAGGGCCCGCATGAGCTTGGCCATGAGTCCGAGATCCATCATGCTGGCTTCGTCGACCACCACGAGGTCGTGGGGCAGCGGATGCTCGGCGTTGTGACGGAAGGTGGTCTTGTTTCTTCGATAGCCTAACAAGCGGTGCAAGGTCTGCGCGGCCTGAGGCATCTTCGCTTTGATCGCTTCGTCACAGGGCAAGTCATTTAGGCCTAAGGCAATGGATTCTTGCAATCGAAGAGCGGCCTTGCCGGTTGGGGCGGCGAGGGCAATCTGGAGGTCGGGATTTAAATTCAGTAGCAATGCGAGAATGCGGAGAACAGTGGTCGTCTTCCCCGTGCCGGGCCCGCCGGTGAGGATGAAGAAGGGGGACTTGGAAGCTAACAAAGCTGCCTGCTGCTGATGATCGCTTTCATCGAGGGTATCGGCGCCATAGAGATGGGCGATGAGTTCTTTTACATGGGGCTCGAAGATAGGGAGGTCGCTTTGGTCGAGCCATGCGCGCAGGCCTGTGACGAGTTCGCACTCATAATCCCAGTAGCGGCGCAAGTAGAGCCAGCGATCCTGCCAAAGCACGAACGGGGTGTGATCGTCTGGTCCACCGATGGCCTCGGAATCTTGGAGAGAGTCGAATGGTGGCAGTTCGATGCTCCCTTCTGGTGGGGCGTATTCTTGAGATTCCCAAAGATTCTCGGTTTTCAGAGACTGTAAGTCGGCGCAGACATGCCCGCGCTGTGGCCACTGGCTGGCAAGCGCCATGGCAAGTTTCACTTCTGGGCGTGATTCCTTGGTGAGTCGGGAGACGAGTTCTGACAAATGCACGTCAACGGATGAAAGAGCGCCTGATTGCTGGAGGGCAGTGAGGGAGAGACGTCTATCCATGGGTGCCCTCCTTCTCTTCTTCCGAGAGGAATGCGGACAGTGTCATGATCAGTTCCTGGGAAGGGCGATCACGAAAGACCCCAAACTCAGGGCCTATTTCCGCTCGGATGCCACGGACAAAGAGGTAGAGCACGCCGCCAAAGTGCTTTTCGTAATCGTAGGTCTTTCTTAGCCGATACTGAAGGTAGCGATGGAGGGCGATGACGTAGAGATGGTACTGCAAGACGTAATTGGCATCTCCCATGACTCCGGGCAAACGGTCTGCATGATAGTCTGATTCTTGATTGCCAAGAAAGTTGGATTTGTAGTCGGCAATGTAGAAGCGGCCGTCATGCTCGAAGACGAGATCGATGAAACCCTTGAGAAAGCCTTCGACGGGATAGAAATCAAACTGGTCCGGTCGCGCGAGCAGGTCGTGCTGGGCGAAGAACGTTTCCAGCCGAGAGACGGTGAGTTCGCGGATGGGAAAGTGAAAGGCGAGTTCGGTGAGCCGTTTCTTATTTGATATGTCTGATAGTTTGAATCCTCCGAGATCGCTGTGAAAGAATTCCAATGTGTGTCTGGTGACGGTACCTAAGCAATCCTCTTCATTGAGTCCATGAGCGGCGATCTGTGTGGAGACTTCTTGATGAATGGCGCTCGCATCGGCATCGAAAGAGAGATTCTCATAGAGCATGTGGAGCATGTTTCCCGTGCGGGTGCCCCTTGGCAGAGCAGCCATGCCGGTGAGCTGCGCGGTAGGGATTTGGGGGACGGGAAGGGGATCATCGGTATCGCGATCTGGCGATTCTAACGTTTCTCCATGACCGGCGAGGCCAGAGTAGCTGGTGATCCCCCAATTCTTAGGCAGGTGTCCTTTGAAATGACGTGGCTCTTGGAGGCGATCGTCATGGTAGGGCGCGAGTGTCGTCTTGGTGCGTGGGTCCCAGGTGCGCAGCGCGATGGTGCCTTCACTCGTGCCTACGAGGCGAGAGAGATCTTCACGAAAGCGAGCCACGGAGAGTCGTTGCAAGCGTTCCTGCACTTGCGAGAGCGTGCCGTCGAGATCGCTCTCGCGATGATGCCAAAGGTAAGCGAGGCTGGACGATTTGTAATTGGGCAAGTCTGGGGCAAAGAGCAGATAGACGCGGTGTTGTGCGCGTGTGAGAGCCACGTAGAGCATCCGGAGACCTTCTGCTGCGTCTTCTTCACTGGCGAGCGCGGTGTGGCTCTGGAAATCGTCCGAGCCCACATCAATGAAGCGGAGGTAGCCATCCTCATCTTCGCGGTGAAAGGCGACATGATCTGGGACTCGATTGCTGTTGAGGCCTGCCCAGGCGAATGGCATGAAGACGACGGGAAACTCGAGCCCTTTGCTGCGATGAATGGTGAGGATCTTCACACGATCATCATCACTCTCGAGTCGGAGCTCTTTCTCTTCGGAGAGAGTGGATTCCCGTTGCTCGCGATACCATTGCAGCGTGGCATGAATGCTAAGCTTCATGGAGGCTTGCGCTTCTTCGGTGAGTTCAGAGAGATGCAGGGTATTGGTGAGGCGACGTTCTTCATTGGGAAGAGCGAGGAGTCTCTGAGGAAGGTGTTCTTCGCGGAGGAAACGGCGGAACATGACGATGAATCCTTCCGTCTTCCATTGGGTTCGGTAGGAGGACATCGTTTCTAACAAAGCTCCCCAACGTCCTTCGTCCGTGAGGGCGATCTTTAGGTCTTGCTCGGAGAAACCCATCAATTCACTGAGCAGCAGGGCCTTGAGAAGATTCTCGTCGCGCGGAGCGGCTAGCACGCGGAGGAAGACCTCGAGATTCTCGGCTTCCAGCGTTTTGAAAATGTGCTGCCGATCATAGCTCACGGTCCGCACGCCCATTTCTTGGAGGCGCCGTTGCAATCCCGTGGCTTGGAAATGCGAACGAATAAGAATGGCAATGTCAGAAGGCTGCAAAGGACGGCCATTGACCTCCAAAGCGCCTTCACGGCCTAACTGAATCAGGCGAGCAATCTCTTGGCAAGTGGCTTCAACGCACTGTTGGTCCGTCTGATAGGCATTGCGTGCGCCAGACAGTTGCCAGATCTGCATGGGGGCGAGAGCCGCGTCTTCACCAGTCAAGGTCCGCTGTCGATCCTCCGCCGAAACGTAGGCGGGACGTACGTGATGATAGCGAATGGCGTCCGTCCAGAAAGGCTGGGTTCCGGCTTGGTAGATCGTGTTCACCGCGCGGATCAGGCCAGCGGAGGATCGCCAGTTCTCGCTCAAAGTTGCCAAGTGGTCTGCCTTGGAGCGGGCGTGAGTGTAAGTGAAGATGTCTCCTCCACGGAAGGCGTAGATCGCTTGCTTCGGATCACCGATCAGGCAGAGCAGCTGATGCTGCTCGCTCTCATGAAGATGCTGGAAGATGGCGTACTGCGTGGGATCCGTGTCTTGAAACTCATCGATGAGGACGATCGGATACTGCTGGGCTAACGAGTCGACTAGGCCACTGTTGTCCTCATTCATTGCCCGCAGGGCATTCTGCAGCAGGTCGTCGTAAGCGAAGCGGTTCAAGTGTTGTTTCCGCTCTGGTAATCGTTTGCGAAGGTAGACGAGGAGATCGCGTTTTATCTGAACCCACTGATGCTCTAACATCGCTTCAACTTGGGCGCCGATCTCTTTCAAGCGATCACAGAGATCGAAGAACTCATGGGTGGGAATGCTCTCGCCAGCCGTGGTGGCTGTGATCATGGCTTCATTGGTGAAACGTTCAAGATACTCGCAGGTGCTGGGAAGGGGGCTGGGGCTCCGAAGCCAGGTTTCGACTTGGGCCAGCCAGAGACGCACGCGTCGCTCCTGATAGACACGGCCGTCGATCTTGGCTTGGTCGATCACGGCAAGGACATCTTCCCGCTCATTCTCTAACGATTGCCTTGTCTCGCTGACGATCTCTCGCATGCGCGCCTCGAAGGTCTCGATGGAAGAGCTCGCGGCGCGTGGAAGAATGGCCGCATCGACGCGTGAAGATGCTGTCTTTGCCAATGCCAGGAGGTCGAGCAGCCCTCGTTTCCTGAGTCTGAGATAGTTGAAGAAGCTCTCTTTCTGGTTGGGCAACAGGGTGCGCCAGAAGTCGAGGACGGCTTCTTGAATGATGCCTGACTCATCAGGTTCAAGCTCGGTATCGAACAACTGGCCGCTCTCGAAAGCCCGATCCTTGAGGACCCGCTGGCAGAAGCTGTGGATGGTGAGGATGGAGAGCTCATCGAAGCTGAGCAACGCTTGGCGTAAGTGCGAGATTCCAGCGGAAGTCTCGACTCTCTCCTGCTCCAGCATCTGACAGAGGAGGAGATCAGGCGCCTGAGTCTCCGGCAGCTCTCCAGCCAGTTGTCGCAAGGCAAGCGTCAGTCTTTCCCGAGTCTTGCGTCGCAGTTCATCGGTCGCTGCATTGGTGTAGGTCACTAGGAGGAAGCGCGACATCTCCACGTGCTGCTCGAGCACGAGACGGAGGACGAGACTCGTGATACTGTGCGTCTTTCCTGTCCCCGCGCTAGCCTCGATAAAGACGCTGCCGGCTAGAGGGCAGTGGATCGGGTCAAAGTCCTGCATGAGTCATGATCCTACTCCTCCAGTGGCAAGAAAGGTCAAGTGGTCAGGGCGATTCATCGCACTTTAGGGATTATAAAAACAGCAATGCCACCGTAGTTTCCGCCAACGTTTGTCGACGCTGGTCTGCTCGGAAGAGAGTTCCGGTGAAACGTTTTCGGTCTTCTCCATCAAAACGGGGAACTTCATGGGGACGCGCTTCGTTGTCCCTTCCAATCCTATCGGATCAATCTCGAATAGACGCCGGATCTGGTAATTACCTGGTATGCGTCTAGAGGGGCAGAGATCAATGGGTTGCCGTTGTGTGGTTAGCGCTTGTTCTCGAACCACACGATATTCTGATTCGCGTGCCCTGCGATGAGCACGTCGAGATCGGAGTCGCGATCGATGTCGATGACTCTGACATCGTAAGAACCCTGGTTTTCGCCGATCACGTGTTTGGTGAAATGAGCTTGGCCGTCGTTCTCATACCAAGCGGCGATGCCGTCTGGTTCCTTGCCACAAGTGACGGCGTCGATATCGCCATCTTGATCCAGATCGATGACTACGAGGCTGTGGGGAAACACGATGTCTGGGTCGATCTCGATCAGTTTGAACTCAGGGCCTTGAAAGCAAAGGACGCCTTTGCCATGCCCGCGGGTGGCGAAGTAGTCCATCTTGCCGTCTCCATTGAGATCTGCGGGGATGATGTTTGTGGCGCCTACTTGGTTGTCTGCTAGAAGATGCTTCTTCCACGCCGTGTGAGGATCGTCAGGTTGTTCCCACCACGCGAACCACTCACCACCGGGGAAATTCTCGCCACCCTTGGCGGCACAGGCAATGTCAGGCTTTCCGTCGCCGTTGACGTCGCCGAATCCGCTGTAGTGTGATCCCCCAGGGGCATCTTGATCGGCAAAGACGTGGCGTTTCCAAGCCTTGGCAGAATGGGGATCGGCTGGGACTTCGATCCAGGTGAGGGAATCTGGGAAGGTCGTTTGTTTCGCGGTGCGTCCTGAGTTGGCGATGAGATCGATCTTGCCGTCCTGATTCACATCGCCAGTGATCAGGCAATGGGTGCCGAGAATTTCGTCGTCGACGGTGCGGTAGGTCCATGGAGCGCCACTGAAGGGTTTGTCAGGACATTCTAGCCAGAAGACAGTGTTGTTAGATCCGCAGAAATCTTGATCGCCATCGCCATCGACGTCCATGAGGCAACTGTGGATACAGGCAGGGTTGGGTTTGTTGCGAGCATCTTTCGGATCGAAGGTGTGGAGCGTGGTCGTTTTCCAATCAGGGCCTTTGAAAAGGATCACTTTGCCTCCGAAGGAAGACAGAGCATCCATGTGGCCATCCCCATCCCAATCATGAGCCACGACTGAGTTGATCTGGCCGAGCACGGGGCGTTGGATGGTGTGTTTCGTCCACTCCGCATGAAGGGGACTGGTGAGCCCCAGGCAGAGGAGGGGAATGGAAAGGGCACGGAGCTTCATATTCCGTAAGATGGGCCAAGAATCTTCGTGCTGTAAAGGCTTGGCAACGAGGAACCGTCTGACAAACTCGGGGTTCTTGATCCAACCCCGATTCTGGCTGTGAATTTATGCTGCGTTCTTTAGAAAAGCCTCTGGTAGCGCTGCTGCTCTTGATCGGGAATCTGTGGTCTCAGACCGAGCCTCAGGTAATTGAGTTGGTGGATAACCACTGCGTTAGTTGTCACAATCCAGAAAAGAAGAAGGGGGAGTTTGATCTGGAAAGTCTCTATGAGGACGATGTGAGAGAACATGCCGATGTCTGGGAGCATGTGATCACTCGGCTTCAGGCGCGTCAGATGCCGCCACGGGATAAGATGCGTCCTGATGAAGCTACTTATGAGGCTGTGATCGACTGGTTGACGCGCAACCTCGATGCGCATGCGGCGGCGGATCCTAAGCCAGGACGGGTGGAGACTTTTCGTCGACTCAATCGGACGGAATATCAGAATGCTATCCGAGACCTTGTCGGCGTCGAGATTGATGCGGCAGGCTTGCTTCCCAAGGATGAGGAAAGCCATGGCTTTGACAATGTGACCGTGGGCACGCTTTCGCCGTCCTTGGTGGATCGCTACATCTCGGCGGCGCAGAAGATCTGTCGCTTGGCTGTGGGCACGCCGTCGTCCACGCCAGGAGGTGATACCTTTCGGCTCCGCCCGGATTTCACGCAAGAGAAACACATCGAGGGGCTGCCGATTGGCACGCGCGGTGGAAGCGTTTTCTCTTACACATTTCCTAGAGATGGCGAGTACGATATCGAAGTGCTCCTGTCGCGAGATCGCAATGAGCATGTCGAAGGGCTTCGAGGGAAGCATGAGATTGAGATCTTGTTAGATCGCGCGTTGGTCAAGAAGTTTACCGTGAAGAGTCCGAACGGAAATCGAGGTCATAGCAAAGTCGATAAGCATCTGAAAACACGGGTCTCAGTGAAGGCAGGCCCGCGTAAGATCGGCGTGACTTTTCCTCAGCAATCTTCGTCTCTCCTTGAGAACAAGCGCCAACCGTTCGAGGCCAGTTTCAATCTGCATCGCCACCCGCGTCGGACGCCCGCTGTGTATCAGGTATCGATCACGGGACCTTTCACCACCGAGGGCGCGGGGAAGACCCCGAGTCGAGACAAGATCTTCATCAAGTATCCTAACGATGCCAGTGAAGAAGAAGCTGTCGCTACGGAGATTCTGGGGAATCTCATGAAGCGTGCCTTTCGCCGTCCCATTGAGGAGCCTGAGTTGGCCAAGCCGATCGCGTTTTATCGTGAAGGTGCGAGCAAGAACGGATTCGAAGCGGGGATCGAACAAGCGCTGACTTCGATTCTCGTGAGCCCGGATTTCCTATTTCGTGTGGAGAAAGCGCCGCAGGAGGCGTCGCCTGGTGAAGCCTACCCAATCAGTCATCTTGAGCTTGCGAGCAGACTGTCTTTCTTCATCTGGAGTAGTTTACCAGATGCGGAACTGCTAGACTCGGCCATCGCCGGAACGTTAGGGAATGCCGACGAGCTCGAAAGCCAGGTGCGCCGAATGCTGGCGGATGAGCGTTCGAGTAGCTTGGTCTATAACTTTGCGAGTCAGTGGCTTCATTTGCGCAATCTCGATTCGGTTACGCCTGATTTGAGGTTGTATCCAGACTTTGATGACAATCTGCGTCAGGCCTTTCGCAAAGAGACCGAACTCTTTGTCGAAAGCATTCTGCGTGAAGACCGCAGTGTCCTCGACTTGCTGAAGTCAGATTACACGTTTCTCAATGAGCGCCTCGCCCGTCACTATAGCATTCCTTCCGTTGTGGGGAGTCGCTTCCGTCGGGTGGTGCTAGATCCGAAGCATCATCGTGGTGGGCTGCTTCGGCAGGGGAGCATCTTGACCGTCACGTCCTATGCGACGCGCACATCTCCAGTCATCCGTGGCAACTGGGTGCTCGATAATATCATTGGCACCCCGCCGCCACCGCCGCCTCCAGATATTCCTGCGTTGGAGGATAACAACGTGGATGCTAGTCTCCCCATGCGGGATCGGCTCGCGGCACATCGCGCCAATCCGGCCTGCGCGAGTTGTCATGACCTCATGGATCCTGTGGGCTTTGCTCTGGAAAACTTCGATGCGGTGGGGCGTTGGCGAGAGTTTGAGAATGGCCAGGCCATGGATGTTTCCGGTGGATTGCCCGATGGAAAGACCTTTGTCGGCGTCACCAAGCTGGAGGACGGGCTCCTTGAACGTCCGGAACTATTTGTCGGCACTCTGAGCGAGAAGCTTCTCACTTTCGCACTGGGTCGAGGTGTGGTAGCTTCAGATGCTCCCGCGATCCGTCAGATCGTTAGAGAAGCGCAAGCGAATGGCTATAAATTCTCCTCTATTATCCTTGGCATCACGAAGAGCGTTCCCTTTCAAATGAGAGAAAAGTTAGAAAACTAACACTCCTATCATCATGAGCTTCATCACTAAGAAATCCCTACCACGGAGAACCTTCATCAAAGGCGTCGGCGCGTCCTTTGCCCTGCCGCTTCTCGATGCGATGATCCCTGCTGCCACGGCGGAAGCGAAGATCGCGGCGGTCAATGCGCGTCGGTTAGGCTATGTCTTCATGCCCATGGGATGCGACGAATCTCGTTGGACGCCTCGGAGTGAGAAGACGTTGGATGAGCTTTCGCCGATTCTCGATTCGCTTGCGCCGGTCAAAGACGATCTGGCGATCTTCACCAACATGGAATTGAAGCCTGCCTACCCGGGCTCGCATGCGACCTCCAATTCCTCCTTCCTCAGCGCGGCCAAAGCCAAGGTCACAGAGAGCACTGATTACTATCTAGGAACGACCGCGGACCAAGTCGCCGCTCAACTGATTGGTCAGCAGACCCAGCTTCCTTCCCTTGAGCTGGCGATGGATCTCTTGCAGACCGTTGGCCAGTGCGACAATGGCTATGCCTGCGTCTATCAGAACAACCTCTCCTGGTCTTCGCCCACGACGCCGCTGCCTGCGGAGGCGCATCCGCGCTTGGTCTTTGAGAGTTTGTTTGGAGAAGGGGGGACGCCGGAAGAGCGCCGCGCCGCGCTTCGGAAACGCGCGAGCTTGTTAGACTCCATCGCGGAAGACATGCAGCGCTTGAAGCGTGACTTGGGAGCCAGCGATAAGGCTCGCGTGACGGAGTATCTCGATTCCATTCGCGAAGTGGAACGACGCATTCAGAAAGCAGAGTCAGATACGAAAGACATCCCATTGCCTGATCTTGATCGGCCGATGGGTGTGCCTGCCATGTTCGCGGATCATGCTAGGCTGATGTTCGATCTCCAATTGCTGGCGTTCCAGGGCGATATCACTCGTGTCACCACCTTCCAGCTCGCTCGGGAAACGAGCAATCGCTGCTATCCTGAGATCGGCGTTTCTGACTCGCATCATCCGCTTTCCCATCATGGCAATAATCCGGAGAAAGTCGCTCGCATGGCCAAGATCAATGCCTTCCATGTGTCGCTCTTTGCCGAGTACTTGGAGAAGCTCAAGAACACGCCGGAAGGCAATGGGTCGCTGCTCGATAACACCTTGCTCCTCTACGGGAGCGGCATTGGCGATCCTAATGTGCACAATCACAGCAACCTGCCTATCATTGTGGCAGGAGGGGCTGCTGTTGGGATGAAAGGCAACCGGCACATCCGCTATGACAAGCAAACGCCATTGGCGAATTTGCATCTGTCGCTCTTGGACAAGGCGGGCGTTCGTCTGGATGCCTTCGGCGATAGCACGGGGAAGATCGATAACCTGTTTGAACCTCTTTCGATCTAACGAATCATGAAAGCTCAGATTCTGTTAATTCCATTGCTTGCCCTCGTGGCGAAAGCCGACACGGGCTTGCTTGTGGACGCTGCGGAGTCCGGAGATTCCGCGCAGATTGACGCTCTCATTTCGAGCGAGAGCGATGTCAACGTCGCACAAGTGGACGGCATGACGGCGTTGCATTGGGCGGCTCACCATGATGATGATGTTCTGGGGAAGAAGCTTCTCACGCGTGGGGCTGATGCTTCTGCCGAGAATCGCTATGGCATCACGCCGCTCTATCTCGCGTGCTTGAATGGGAATGCGGAGTTCGTTAGAGCGCTTCTTGAAGCCGGCGCCGATCCAAACGGGACCATCAGCGGTGGTGAAACGGCCTTGATGACAGCGGCGCGAACCGGGAAAGTGGAAGCCGTCAATACGCTGATCAAGGCTGGAGCCAAGGTCGATACCCAAGAGCGGAGTGATCAAACGGCGATGATGTGGGCAGCAGCAGAAGGGCATGCCGATGTGGTGAAAGCCCTGCTCACGGCAGGGGCGGATTTCAAAACTCCTTTAGAACGATCCGGATACACGTCTTTCTTCTTCGCGGTTCGTGAGGGCCGAACGGAGGTTGTGAATGTTCTGCTAGAAGCAGGTGCCGATATCCAAGCGGCCATGGAACCTAAGAAGTCGGGCGGTAAGGGGCCGAAGAAAGGCACCAGCCCGCTGATCCTCGCCATCGAGAATGGCCACTTTGATCTCGCCATTTCCTTGCTCGATGCCGGAGCTAAGCCTAACGATGACCGTACGGGATACACACCGTTGCATACGTTGACATGGGTTCGCAAACCAGACATCGGCGAGTCTGCGGATGGGGATCCTTCACCACAAGGCTCGGGTCGACGAAACAGCGTTCAATTTATCCGCGAGCTCGTGAAGCGGGGTGCGGATGTGAATGGCCAGCTCACTCGAGGTAGGAAATCAGGGAATGGTAAAGTAGGAGCGGTCGGAGCGACGCCTTTCTTTCTTGCCGCCGACAGAGCGGATCTTCCTTACATGAAGTTGTTGGTGGAGCTTGGCGCAGATCCTATGATCCCGAATGTCGATGGCACCTCTCCCCTGTTGGTCGCCGCTGGAATTGGTAGTGCTGCTCCGGAAGAGGAAGCGGGCTCCGAAGCGGAATGCTTGGCGGCGGTGAAGTATCTCGTTTCGCTCGGGGCTGACACTCATACCGTCGATGCCAATGGCGAGACCGCGATGCATGGAGCGGCCTACAAGAATATTCCTTCCATGGCGACCTACTTGAATGAGCAGGGCGCTGATATCAAGATCTGGAACACCAACAACAAGTTGAAGCGGACGCCATTGCTCATTGCCGAAGGCTATCGTCCGGGGAATTTCAAGCCGTCCTTTGCCACTGTCGATGCCATCACGGCTGTGATGTTGGCTCACGGGGTGAAACCACCCACGGGACCAAAGCCGAGGCATACCAATTACGAAAACTAACATTCAACCTTAAGAAAACGATGTCACAAGAACAGCCTATTCCACAAGAAGCCTTTGATTGGTATGATGAGTACGCTCACGGGATCATCGATCGACGGACTTTCATGAGCCGCCTTGGAACTTTGGCTGCAGCTGGTTTCACCGTAGACATGCTATTGCCTGTGCTCATGCCAGACTACGCGGTTGCGGAACAAGTGTCCTTCAATGATTCTGACATTAAGGCGACATACGCCACCTTTGACTCTCCCAAAGGTCATGGAGAGGGCAGGGGATACCTGGTGACGCCCAAGGCATTGGATGGGAAGGCGTCGGTGGTATTGGTCGTCCACGAGAACAGGGGACTCAATCCTTATGTCAAAGACGTGGCGCGCCGCGTGGCCAAGGCGGGCTTTGTCGCTTTCGCTCCGGACGCGCTTCATTCTATGGGAGGCTATCCTGGCAATGATGATGAAGGCCGGAAGATGCAAGGGTCCATGGACCGGGCAAAGATCGAACAAGATTTCATCGCAGCAGCGGCCTTCTTGAAGGCGCACGATCTGAGCACTGGCAAATTAGGTGCCGTCGGGTTCTGCTTTGGAGGGTACGTCGTGAACATGCTCGCGGCCGCGATCCCGGATCAGTTGAATGCAGGCGTCCCATTCTACGGCACGCCTGCGGCCAAAGAGCTTCGTCCGAATATCAAAGCTCCGATGCTCATTCAGCTGGCTGAGCTGGACAAACGCGTCAACGGCTCGTGGCCCGAATACGAGGCCGATCTGAAGGCTCAGAAAGTGGACTACACGATGCACATGTATCCAAAGGCGAACCACGGCTTTCACAACGATTCCACTGGGCGCTATGACAAGGAAATGGCTGATCTCGCCTGGACGCGAACCTTGGAGCATTTTACGAAGCACCTCAGCGCTTAAATTTGGGCGGCTGATTTTTTTTAAAAAAAAAGTTGAGAAATTTGGCGTTTTCGCGTGATGCGCCTAGTCCGTTTCCCTTAGTCGTGAGTGGACTGAGGCTTGGGTGCCTACTGTCCAATATTGACGGGCCTTGGTGCGGCTCTGCATGGTCCGCACCAAGGTCAGACCTCCTGACATAGGGTTCGATGGGCATTGCGGTTTTGAGGGAAATTTGGCCAAGCCCGAGTTCGGAAGGGTGCCGTGTAAACGGGCGCGGAGGAGGCCGTGCTTCCGTTCAACGCTGGGTGTCAAACTTGATCACCAGTTTTCCGTCCCGGGGTAGCTGGCCTGGCGCTCGTTGAGTTCGCTGCAGAGCGTGTCTATGGCTGCCGTTCGATTCAGCGATGCTTGCTCTTCGAGTTTCACCACGATTTTCTTTCCCTCAAGCCGGATGGTTCCGGAGCTCCGCATCGCTGCGGCTAGCAG
>JBLHHN010000106.1:0-16925 GCA_047616785.1 Verrucomicrobiales bacterium | reverse complement strand
CAAATTTCATCCACATGCAGCCTAAGGATGAAGAAGAGTTTGTCGACATGCTCTGGACGATGGCGAATTACAAAGACGGACCGACGGCGATTCGTTACCCACGGGGAGCAGGGGTCGGCGCTACTCCGAAAGCCGAGCCGAAGCTATTGGAGATTGGCCAGGCAGAGGTCGTCGCAGACGGTGAAGATGTGGCTTTGATAGGCCTTGGAGACATGTTTGTCGTCGCAGAAAAAGCGAAAGAGATGCTTGAAGCGAAAGGCTATTCTGTCGCCCTCATCAACCCTCGTTGGATCAAGCCGATGGATGCGGCGACGATTGAGCGTTTCGCTAAGAAAGTGCAAGTGGTGTGCACATTAGAAGATCACGTTCTGCACAACGGCTTCGGCTGCGGCGTCATCGAGATGCTGCATGATGCCGGTATCCACACGCCGGTTGTGCGCATCGGTTGGCCAGATGAATTCATCGAGCATGGCACGATCCCCATCCTCCGCACCAAGCATGGTCTCACCGCCGAGAATGCGGTGGCCAAAGTGGAGAAGCATTTAAAGAAATCGGCTTCGGTCTCGGAAGAGGCATCAGCTCTCAGCTCAGCACTCACATGAAACGCCGCCACTTGCTAGGTCTTGCCACTTCAGGAGCGCTGCTGCATCTGTCCGGATGTAAGCGTGGTCCCAAGCTCGATACCCAGGCCTATCAAGGTGACATCCTTGCCGTCATCAAGCAGCACGCGGAAGTGTGTTCCAGCGCCTATCGGATTGCCTGGCAGAAAGCCGATGTGTTGCGTGGGAAAGTACAAGTCTTTCTGGCTGAGTCTGATTCCAAGAATCATGCCGCCGTGCGGAAAGCCTGGATAGATGCTTTCATGGCCTACATGGAGACAGAAGGCCTTCGTGGTTTTGGCACGCCTGCCGATAGTCTCCATAGACAGATCGAAGCATGGCCGATCGATCCATCCAAGATCGACAGCGTTCCTGGCAATGTGCAAACAGGCTTGGTCCATGATCGGACTGGGATGACCCAATTGACGTTGAGTGGCATCCTTCAACAGCATCAGCCGAGCACTGGCAACGTCCTGACAGGGTTTCACGCTTTGGAGTTCCTCATCTTTGGTGTCGATCAGTATGATGATGGCAACGGGTCCCGAACTTTCATGGATTACGTCAAGATCATGGGCTTCGAAAGAAGACGCGAGCTCCTTGAGATCCTAGCAAATCTACTGTCCGCTGACATTCAGAAGCTTTTCGATGCATGGCATCCCTCAGAGCAAGGGAATTACAGAGCCCAATTCATGGCCAAATCACCTGAGGAGGCCTTGAAGGTCCTCTTTACCGGCCTCGTCTCTGTATGTGGGGACGGTCTCGGCGGAAAACTTAGCCGAGCGTTGGCATCGGGTGATCAGAAGGATGAGGTGTGCAACTTCAGCGATACTAGCCTTGATGCTATTCGCCATGCCATCACTGGGCTGCAGAACGTGCTCAAAGGCAAGGCACCAGGGCGTGTCGCCGAGCAAGATGAAAAGCCGATCTTAGCATTGATCGCTAAAGCGGACACCTCTCTGGCTACTGAGATTGAGTCTGGTTTCGCTGCCATGGCCAGCGAGCTTCAGTCGCTGTCTCAGCCGTTCGATCAGCTCATCAAGAAGGGCAACACTGCAGGTCGCAATACCCTCGAAGGCGTTCTGGATAGTCTCAAGAAACAGCAAGACTTGCTTGTCATAGCAGCCAATGCGCTCGGGGCGAAAGTTACCAGTAGCGCTTAATTTGTTAGTCTGAGGGATTCAAGGGTGTCCATTGCCCTTCCCAATTGAATGCTTCGACGGCCTTGAAGGCTTTCTTGTAGTCGTAGAAGGAGGGGCACCGATAGCAATAGCCATGGTAGTAGTAGCGTTTGCCTAACTGACGAGCGTGTTCCATTTCCAAGAGCATCGTGTAGATGCCAAGGCCTTGCTTGCTGTAGTCCAAGTCGTACATCCCGTAGATCGTCGAGAGAGACTCCGCACCGATATCGAAGAAGCTCACGCTGATCAGCTGGTCGCCATCGTAGACAGCGATCTCACCGCCTTCACAGGGCACTTGGCTTGGGGTAGGTGAGAGAAAGTCATGCAGTGATTCCGGCACATTGTCCTCGAACTTGCACTTGTGCTGTTGGAAGAGCGCGTTCTTTTCCTGGTCGATCACAGAGGGCCGAATGATCACCCGATAGCCATTCCCTTCGTTCGTCCGGCAGTTGCGCCGCTGGCTTTTCGAAGCCGCGAACTCGTCTAACACGATGCGTAGGGGGATCACCTCGGTCAGGATGCCACGGTGAAAAGCGAAGTTGTAGCGATAGAAATGCGTTCCCGCATGCCGCCAGCCATGGGCCAGCAACCGATCGATCTCGGCCGGGACCACGGTGTCACTCTCAAAGTCTTCAAAAATGATGCGTGAAGTTTCCAAGACAGTTGACGCTAAACGGTCCATCTTAAGTCAGCCACTAATAATCTGAATCTCCATGTCCAACGACACCGCACACACTTTCCTTTACGATCTCCTGAGCACGCCGAGTCCCACTGGTTTTGAAGGACCAGGTCAACGCAAATGGGTCAAGTATGTCCGCAAACATGCTGATACGGTCGAGAACGACGCCTATGGCACCGCCTGGGCCACTCTCCATGGCAAGAAGCCGAAATCGGGCCAACCACTGACGGTCATGCTCGAAGCGCACGCCGATGAGATTGGCTACATGATCAAACATATCACCTCGAAGGGGTATCTCTACCTGGACCGCATCGGGGGGTCTGATAGTGCCACCGCGCGTGGGCGCCGCCTTCAGATTCTTGGCGATGAAGGCCCTGTCATCGGTGTCATTGGAAATACCGCCATTCATATCCGCGACCGGTCTAAAGGAGAGAAAGCGCCCGAGGTCCACCAGCTTTATGTCGATGTCGGTGCCTCGAGCGCTGAAGAAGTCGCTGATCTTGGCCTCCGCGTGGGTCATCCAGCCGTCTACGTGGATACGGCTGAGCCCTTTGGAAAGAACCGAATTGTGGGCCGTGCGTTGGACAACCGCATTGGTGGCTACATCATCGCTCAGGTCATGGCCAAACTGAATGATGATGGGAAAGCGAAGAAGCCTGCCTCTACCATTATCGCGATGAATGCCGTTCAAGAAGAAATAGGTGGTCTCGGTGCAAAGATGGCCACTTATCGCCTTCAGCCTGACATCGCGATCTGCCTCGATGTCACCCATGCCACTGACACGCCTAACATCGAACACAACCAGCACGGTGAAGTCATTCTCGGAGGTGGCCCCACAGTGACGCATGGGACGTGCAATCATCCCAACGTAGTGAAACGCATCATGGAGATCGCCAAGAAAGAGAAGATCCCTCTGCAGCACGAATCTTCCTCCCGTTTCAGCGGCACCGATACGGACCAGATCTATCATCAGCGCAGCGGTATCCCTAGTGCGCTCGTTTCACTTCCGCTCCGCTACATGCACTCCGTAGTCGAGGTCGCCGATCTCACAGACGTTCAGCAAACGATCGATCTCCTATCAGCCGTGGCACGTTCCATCAAGCCGGACGATCAGTTCGGTGTCACGTTTGCCTGAACGAACTCCAGCACATCCTCAACGATGCGTTGAGAGGCTTGGGCTCGGTTTAGTTGCTCTAGGTTCGTTCTAAACTGCTGCCAGAGACTTGCGTCATTCTCCGCCAAGATCTCTGTGAGGGCCTTTGGAAGTTCACTGGCGTCTTGGATGCGTTGTCCGCAGTGGCTCTTGAGCATGAGTTCTGCATTGCCTTCTTCTTGTCCAGGCACCACGTAATTGATCAAGAGGGGGCATTCTGCGCCTAACGCTTCACTGACGGTGGCCCCGCCGGCTTTGGTTAGGGTGAGGTGGTGTTGCCGCATCAGGCCAGGCACATCATCATGCCAGCCATGGACGGTGAGCTGGTTATCGGGAAGCTGACGTTGAGCCTCAGCGATGACTTGGGAAAGACGTTCCCCGTGATTGCCAAGCACCACCGTGAGCTTCGCGTGATGTTCCTGGCACCATGGCACGAGACGATTCAAAGTGGCCCGGACGTGAGTCGTGCGTGTCGTTGGCAAATAGAGGATCCGTAGAGATTCTTTGTTGGGAGGGGCTAACATTTCTTCCGTGTCTTGCCGCAATCTGAGTGGGAAGCCATGGGCACGAACACATTCTGGCGTTATTCCTAAATCCACCACGACTTGTTTGGACCATGCGTCGGTGACGAAGAGGAGATCACTTTGTCCCTGGCACCAAATGGCATTGATCGAGATCGCATCGGTGACAATGGTGAAAAATGGATAGGGACGCGTGGCTCTGTCAGGATAAGCTTGTCCGACGAGAAGAGGGAAGAAGGGAAAGACAGATACGACCGCGCATGGTTGCTCTTCTGTCAGGAAATGGTCCAGTTTCCGGCTGATGAATTTGAATGAGAAGAGCTTGGCACCGCTGGAATCGGCGAGTCGATAGATCTGTTTCCAGATGCCAGGGGCGCAATTGATCGCGAACGCGTAGCCCTTTCGAAGAACAGCATTGATCTTCGGATAGGCTTGGGCAATGAAATCCACGACTTCCACTTGGGCATCGCTTCCTAGCGACCTCCGGAACGCCTTCTTCAGGTTGTAGGCAGCCGTGTTATGCCCGTGCCCGAAGCTGCCGGTGAGGATGAGAATGGAGGGGCGTTTCTTCAAGCCGTGGACAATTGGCCTCCAGCGAACATATGACGGCTACGTGTGCAAGCGATTTCAACGTCATGCTGAGTGTGGAACTTCACTTGTCAGCTGGGATTGTCTGATTTAGGTAGCCTCCATGAACAAGCTCATTGCGACTGGTCAATTGTTGGTTCTTTCTGGGTGTCTCTCCATTGCTCAGGCTGAAGACAAAGTGAATTTTGAAAAAGACGTCTATCCTTTCCTCAAGAACAGCTGTGTGAACTGCCATCGCGCGCCTTATCTGAAAGAAGGCCGAACCAAGCCGACCAAGCCCAAGGCGGATCTCCGCTTTGATGCCGCTTTCGGCATCGTTGCTGGTGGCGAAGGTGGGGCCGTGGTGGTTCCAGGCGATCCGAGCAAGAGCCCCATTCTTCAGCGCACCATGCTCGATTCCGAGCACGATGATTTCATGCCGCCGAAAGGTGATGCACTGACAGATGAGCAGAAGAAGACGCTTGAAAAGTGGATCACGGAAGGTGCCGACTTTGGCGACTGGAAGGGCAGCGAAGAAGCCCGCCCAGAAGACGCCAAAGATACTTTCGAATAGGCGGATCAGTTAGATGTAGTCTTTCGGATCCGGATGGATCCAGGGACTGCGATAGGGTCGTGTTAGGCGCTTGTTGGCTTCGGGATCGCCGATGACGCGGCCTGCCTCCACGTCCCACTCCAGGGTGCGGCCCAGATCCATAGCGATGTTCGCCATGATGCATGATGCGGAGGAGATGTGTCCTTGCTCGATGTCTGCCACGGGAAGACCCCGATCGGCGACACGGGCAAGGAAATCGATCATGTGCCCGCGAATCGCTGGTGCCACATGCTTCTCCAAATCTTTCTCGGTTTGATCCTCGGGATACTTGTCCAACTCCATGCCGACATCACGGTGAATAGGCTTCTCTCCTTTCCCTCGAGGGATGTAGTCGTAGCTGTTCACGCTGGCCTTGAGCGTTCCTTTCTCACCGTAAAGTGTAAGAGCCCACGGATACTGCGGGTCAGGAGCGTCTCCCCAGGAGCGATGCGTCCAGATCACTTTCAAATCACCAAAGTCAAAAGTCGCTGATTGCGTGTCCGTGGTGTTGGCCTTGCTCTTGGTGTCCACGAGGATTCCACCAGTGGAGCTGATGTGAGTTGGCCATCCCAAGTCTAACATCCAGCGCACAGTGTCTAGCATGTGCACGCACATGTCGCCGACGATGCCATTGCTGTACTCCATGAATGCGCGCCAACCCCGTGGGTGAACGAGCTTATTGTAAGGGCGTGCCGGTGCTGGGCCTTGCCAGAATTCGTAGTCCAGATTTGCCGGAGGTTGGGTGTCCACTGGATTCTCTCGGGTGCGCATGTGATAGTAACAACAAATCTCCACGAGTCCGATATCGCCTAACTTCCCAGACTTCACGATATCATTGCGCGCTTCGATGAGGTGTGGCGTGCTTCGGCGTTGGGTGCCGACCTGCACCACCCGCTTGTGTTTCCGCGCAGCGGCGAGCATGGCCTGGCTTTCCGTCACATCGATGCTTGTTGGTTTCTGCACGTAGACATCGGCTCCGGCTTCGAGAGCCGCGATCATAGGCATGGCGTGCCAGTGATCCGGCGTTCCTACTAGCACGATATCGAGATCTTTCTCCTTCAGCATTTCCCGATAATCTGAATAGAGGCGAGGCTGCTTCCCGGACTTCTGTCTCGAAGCCACCAACTCAGCAGCGCCGGTGAGCATTGTCTTGTCCACGTCGCAGAGAGAAACCACATCCACGGGCGAGACTTGGATCAATCGCAAGAGATCCGCTTTGCCATACCAACCAGTACCGATCAGCCCGATCCGTTTCGGTTTCGCGTCGGCCTCACCTGCGGCGTAGCTATTGAAAGAAGAAAGTGCAAGGCTGGCAGCCCCGGTTTGGAGAAAGTCACGGCGTTTCATAGTGGGGTTGTAGTCGAAGAAGGGGAATGGTGTCAAAGAATGCAGGCAGGCGCCGTGAAATTCCGGTGACATTATTGGGCCTATTCGGTATCAATGAGGGAGTATGAAAACATTCCTCACACTCATTCCTGTCGTATGGGGTCTCGTTTTAGGGCCCATCACCGCTTCCTCACAGACTTCGACGAAGCCCAAATCCAAGGCAAGCGAGAAAGCAAAGGACAGCAAGAAGAAGGCGAAGCTGGCCACCAAGCCCAAACCCAAAGTCGCTGACAAGCCAAAAGCATCGACAAAGAAGAAGCCCACAGCCAAGTCAGGTATCTAGAAACGGTTTGATGGCCGGGACCTTGTGGAGGTAAACGCAGTCTGGCTGAATGTCAGATAGGATGTCTTTGAAAGCAGTAGCACCCTCGAAATCTCCTAACTCTTGGCAAGGTCGTGCCGCTTCGAAGAGATTCCGATAGCCGATGGCATCTCGAGTCCCGAGTTCATCACCAAAGGCGAAGTAGACTTGGTGGCCTTTGTCACGCAGACCTATGGCGCAATCGGCGACATTCTGTTCGACGCCTCCGAAGAAGCCGCATCTATCATTCACAAAAAGGACAGGCCCTATTTAGAACTGAGATCCACGCAAGTGAGTTTGCGTTTGTCGCGGGCATAGAAAAGTCCGTTGGAAAGTGCGGGCAAGGCTCTGGTCTCGGCGCCGGTGATCTGAGCGCGGTAGTGAATCTGCCAGGCTTTGGGCGTGGCCTCCGCCACCAGGAGTTCACCGCGCTCGGTGAGAACGAGAAGTTTGTTATCGGCAATGATGACGGAGCCTGCTGGTGATGGCGTGCTCCACTTCATGTTGCCATCGTTGAGAGCGATGCAGCGTAGTTCTTGGCCGGTTTCTTGTCGGCCGTGGAAGCCATATAAGAAGCCGTTGTGATGCACTGGAGTGCTGAAGTGACAGTCGAGCGCCTCCTGAATCTTGTAAACGTTCGTGACCTTGGTGCCGTCCCATTCCCAAAGACCGGCCCCTACATTGTAACAAGAGGAAAGAAAGAATCGGTTGCCGACGACGATGGGGCTGGCGGCATTGACCGAGGCATGAATGGAGGAGCGGAAACGCTCTTGGAAAAGAATCGTGCCGTTGTTGGGCGTGACGCCGACGATTCCTTCCCGAACAAAGAAGAGGGCGGCAGGGGATTGGTTGGGCGCTGCCATGAGGGCGGGCGAGCCATGGTCCGCTTCGCCATCGCCTGCGGTCCATTTCACCACGCCGGTGGCGGCATCGAAGGCGATGAAGTTCGCGGGTTTGCCGTCGCGCTTGCCCCCGATGTCTAACAAGACGAGATCTTCAGTCACCAACGGTGCAGAGACGCGTCCAAAGAAGCCTGCAGGCGAGGCAAACTCCGAGGCGAGATCCCGTTTCCAAAGGGGTTTGCCATCATTTAGCTGGACGGCGTGGAGCTGTCCTTCCACACCGTGGATGAAGACCCGATCACCGGCCACGGTCGGGCAGGACCGTGGGCCGGGGTCGAATCCAAAGTTGTCAACGTAGTTCGTTTGATAGTCAAAGACCCACTGCTGCTTACCTGTCTTCCAATCGAGCGATTCGAGAACCGCACGGTCGCCCTTTCGATGGAAGATCAGACAGCGATCCCCGCTGACCACAGGACCGGCAAAGCCATCGCCGACGTCGTGGGACCAGAGGCGTTTCAGTTCATCTCGGGGCAGGGACGTTGTGAGCGGGGTCTTATCGGTGCTCACGCCATTCCTATTTGGCCCCAGGAATTGGGGCCAATCGGCTTGGGCATTTGCTAGGAAAAGCCAAGTGCTGGCGGCGAGCAACAGGCGCACGCTATCTCTTCTTCTTGTTCCAGCCCGCCGCTTCGATGATCGCTTCGACCGCAGGCTTGGCCGCGAACTCCGCTGGCACAAACTGATGTTGCACAAGGTAATTGTAAGCTTGGCGTGCTTGCATGATCTCGCCCTTACGTTTTTCCAAGGCGTCTTTGTCAGCACCTTTGAGATCAGCCGCGTAGGCAGCACTCATGGCGGTCGCGGCGTTCAGAGATTCGGCATGGGGTGCGTAGCAGAGCGATTCGAAGAGGCGATACATCTTGTCATTGCCTTCTTTGGAGGCAGCGTCTTTACGGATGCTTGCGGCAATTTCCTGACGCTTTGCTATGGCTGCTGCTTCTGTGAGGCGACCGTCGGTGCCACCTTCGATGGAACGCTTAGGCAGTGGGCGATACCAGATATTGCGGAAGCGTGTGGTGTTGCCGTGGTCTTGAAGTTGCAGAGGGCCTTTCTCTTTGAAGGAGCGTGACTTGGATCGGCCTCGGTGTCCGCCGCCACCTTCGAGAGGCGTAGAATCTTGCACTAGCACACCATTGATGAAGACGGTGACGTGTCCTGGATCGATCTCTTTACCATCTTTGTAGATGGGGCGGCGGAAGACGATGTCATACATCTGCCACTCACCGGGTGCGCGAAGCGAGTTGGCCATGGGTGGGTTCACGCCATAGATGGATCCTGCCATGCCGTCCGCGTAGGAAGGATTGTTATAGTTATCTAGCACTTGCACTTCAAACTCGCCCATGAAGAAGACGCCGCTGTTGCCGCGCCCTTGACTGTTGCCTTTGACCTCGGTGGGTGCCGACCACTCGATGTGTAACTGGCATTCACCGAATTCTTCAGTGGTGCGGATCGTGCCGGCTCCAGGTGTGCATTGCAGCGCACCGTCAACGAAAGCCCAGCGCTTGTCGTCCTTTGGCTTGCCATCCGGTTGCCAATTGCTCATTGAGGCTTCTGTTCCATCGAAAAGAACGACCGCGTCTGAAGGTGGTTTCCCTGGAGTCTCCTGTGAGCTGAATGTGCCGGCGACCACGCGCTTAGGTTGGGGACGATTGTGATCGTGCACGCCCCAAGGATGGTTGGCATCTGGTGGATCTCCATAGAAAGGACCGTCAGCGATGGCCGGGGCTATGAGATACGGGAGAGTGGCTAGAAGTGAGAGTGAGAAGGATTTCATCATTGCCCTTTATAGCGGCGAATCCCGCGATCAGCAAGAACGATCCGGCAGATCAATGGCCTCGATTGCGGTCGAGAAGGCGCTTCACGGTTGTTTCCAACTCGGCCTTGGAGAGGGCGTCGTCCTTGTCGGAATCCGCTTGCTCTATCAATCGCACAAAGCCCTTCGGTAACTCCTCGCGCGACACGCGGTTATCGCCATTGAGATCATGCTTAAACACGCGATCAATGAACTCTTCGGAGTTGAATTCGCTGTCTTCGCGTTTTCTCAGAATTTCTTTCTCTTCGAGAATGCCATTCTTATCTCGATCCAATGCGCGCAATCGTTGGGGTGCGGCGTTGATCTCTTGAGCGGAGAGTTCACCATCGTGATCCTGATCGAGCGTCTCTGCTAGGGTGCCGTGAGGTTTGCGTCGATCTTCTGGCCTCTGGGCTGGCAGCGTCAGTGGGAGTATCGCAAGTAGTGCTAGGCCGATGTTTGTGCGCTTCATTTGCTCAGCTCTAAGAAATCGAGCGGTAGTAGCGATTCACTCGATCGACAAAGGCTCGCCATTTCGCCCCTGGCCGTCCATTGGTCATGAGGAAATGAGGGCAGTTCTTGTTAGGGGGGTGTTTCCCGGCGCGAGGCCAGTGATAGTGGGGCGCCACGTTTCGAATAGGGATGCCATGCTTCTTCATGAGGTAAGCAGCAAGCTTGGCGGTGCGGTCGATGGTCGCTTCGCGGTTGTTTCCGCGGTGCTCACACATTTCGATTCCAATGCTGTAGTGATTGCCTGGGCCATCGTGATCTGCATGGATGCCTTGCTCTCTGGTCGGCATGTGTTGGATGGCGACGTTATCTTGCGTGGTGTAGTGCCAGATCACACTGCCTAGCTTGCCGCGTTTGAGAGCCTTGGCATGGGCAAAGGCATCACCCGTGTAATTCTGGGTGCTGTGAATGGTGATGTAGCGCGGGTTCATGCGGCGTCCTTTGCGTCGCCCATAACTTCCGGCGCGGACGAAGTCTTGGCGGAGGTTCACTTGGCGGAGGAGCGAACTAGCGCTGGTCTTAGCGCCAGAGTAACTCCCACTGGAAATCGAGGACGGAGAGTTATAACTGCGTGCTGGTTTCCGACCGTAGGGCTTGCTGTTCGACTCGCAGGCGATGGCGATGACAAGTGGCAGAAGAGCTGCTAGGAGTTTCCAACGGCGCATATCGCCTACTCTCTATGATCTCACTCTCATTTCAACGGCGATCGTGTTTCCTGGCGCTCATTTTATCCCTCTCTCATCCGATCACGGGGCGAGCTCAGCAGGTGAAACGTCAACAAGACATAACCGCTCTGCCCAGTCGAGTGGCCTTCGGGTCGTGCAGCGATCAGGAAAAGCCTCAACCGCTCCTCCGAGACATCGCGGGTCTAAAGCCGGACCTGTTTATCTATCTCGGCGATAACATCTATGGCGACACCGAGGACATGGTTGAGTTGAGTCGCAAATATGCGGAACTCGCAGCCAAGCCAGAATTCCAAGTCCTTCGCGCGACGGTTCCGACCCTGGCCATTTGGGATGATCACGACTATGGCGCGAATGATGCCGGCTTGGAGTATCCGAAGAAGGAGGAGAGCAAAGCCATCTTCATGAATTTCTGGCGGGTCCCTCAAGACAGCTCTCGCCGAAAGCATCCGGGAATCTATCATAGTCACTCATTCTCTAAGGGTGGGCGCACCTTGCAGATTATCTTGTTAGACACGCGGACTTTCAGATCTCCGTTGGCGACCAATACTGTGCCTTCTTGGAAGAATGACTATCATCCAGACACGAATCCTGACAAAACGCTGCTTGGTGAAGCTCAGTGGAAATGGCTGGCAGAGGAATTGAGCAAACCGGCGGATGTGCGAGTGATCGCGTCTAGCATTCAGTTCGGGCATCAGCACAATGGGTGGGAGTCTTGGACGAATCTGCCTCATGAGTTGCTCAAAATGCTGAGCACGATTCGTGAGACCAAGGCTGACGGTGTCGTCTTCATTTCAGGAGATGTGCATTGGGGGGAAATATCCGTCTTGGAAGTGGAAGATCTCTATCCGATTCACGATGTCACCTCGAGCGGCCTCACTCAGGATTGGGACAGCGTCGAGCCGAACCAGAATCGTCACGGGCCGGTCGTGAGAGAGAATAACTTCGGGCAGATCGAGATCGATTGGGACTCGAGTGATCCTATCATCGCCCTATCTATTGTCGATAACACGGGCACGACGCGCGTGATCAAGCGTGTGCCTTTGAGCTCCCTGAAGGCTCAATGAAGCAGCTTCTGCTCGCCTGCTGGTTGGCTTCCGCGCTTCATGCGGCGGAGTTGCCGGAGTGTGTGGATCACAGCGTGTCTCCCTATTTCCCACCGGTCATCCGGCAGACGTATGAGTCGTGCGCTCAAGAAGTGGGGCTCTATTACATGATGACCTATGCGTGGAACCGCCAGCACGGGACCTCGGCGGCTTTGATGGAGAATCAGTTTGCCGCAGGCTTCGCCTGGCACTTTCTCAATCGTGGCGAGAACCGCGGTGCAGAATTGGCGGAAGGCTGGCAAATGGCCCAAGCCCATGGGGTGCCGACGATGGCGATGTATGGAGATCGATCCAAGGATCCGTTAGGCTCGTGGCCGCATGGATACGCACTCTATCATGACGCGATGAAGCATCGGGTGCGAGGGTATCGTTTCATGCCACTTGCTACCGCGGATCAGTTAGGCGAAGCGAAACGCTGGCTGCATGAGCGCGGCTTGTTGGCCATCGAAGGTCGACTGCGTGGCTTCGAGCAGAATGCCGAGAAGACGATCGTGTTGCGCTGGGGGCGGGAAGGTAGCGGGCATGTCATGACCTATGTGGGTTACGATGACAGGGTCGGATGCGACGTCAATGGGGACGGTCGCCTCTCTAATGATGTGGATTTGAATGACGACGGTGAGATCACACTGGCCGATTGGGAGCGCGGCGCCTTCATCGCTGTCAATAGTTACGGCCGCGAATGGGGTGACGACGGCAAGACTTACGTGCTTTACCGGGAATCCGCCGTCACCCCATTTCAGAGAGGGCGCTGGGCCGCTGCGGTGGATGTCTTGCCCGCCTACCAACCGCATTTCACCCTGCGTCTCGTTTTGCAAACGACTTGTCAGGCCGCGGTGCGGCTGTCTGTTCGGGCAGACGGGGGCAAGCCTTTCATACCTTTGCTCTTTTCCTATGAGCCCCGGTTCAATCCGACCGTGCCCGAAAGTCCGGAACGCTACAGTCGATTCAGTACGGGGAAACGACGTCTATCGCTCGGTCCAGCTCTGCAGGATGATGAAACGGGAAACATCCTGCCGGTGGAGATTGGGATCGATCTCACAGGTCAGTTGCCTGCGGATGCCCCGAGCTATACGCTGGAGTTTCAGGTCGACCAATCGGCGTATCCGCATGCCGCTGGCACGATCATTGAGGCCCACCTCATGCGTTATCGACCAGATGGGAATCTTCTTTCGGAAACGGCCTTTGCTGGCCTTCCATACGGGATGAGAGCCGAAGCAAGCAGCGCTCAAGCCAGCCCGTGAGTGCCCGTCATTCTCCCTTGCCCTGTTTGGCATCCATGCTTAGGCTCGCCGCCCTAAACACTTGACTTCCAGACAAACAACGTAGATTGAAAATTCTGATGAGAGTGGGGTTCCCCCGCTCTTTTCTGTTTTTTAGGGATAAGCATTAACATGACGAGCGAACTCATAGCACTCTTCGAGTATTACGAGAAGGAGAAGGGAATCGACCGGGCAACCATGGTCGAGGCCGTCGAATCGGCGTTGCTATCGGCCTCGCGGAAAAGCGTGATCGGAAACGCACGTGAATTGCAGGTAAAGATTGATCCCAAGAAAGGGCATATCAAAGCCATCGCGCTGCTCATCGCTGTGGAAAAAGTGACCCAGCCATACGACGAGATCGACCTTAATACGGCGCGCCGTATTAAGGCGGACGCCGAACTCGGAGAAGAGATCGAAGTCGAAGTCACCCCGAAAGATTTCGGCCGTATCGCTGCTCAGACAGCGAAGCAGGCCATCATGCAGCGCCTCCGCCAAGCGGAGAAAGCGATGATTTATGACGAGTTCAAGGACCGCGCCGGTGAAGTCGTGAGCGGCACCGTGCGTCGATTCGAGAAGTCGGATGTGATGATCGATCTTGGCAAGTTTGAGGGCATCATGCCTTCCCGCGAGCGAGTGAGCACAGAAGAGTACAACGTCGGTGATCGCATCCGCGCCTATGTGGTGGCGGTCGAGAATGGCGTTCGTGGTCCTGAGATTATCCTTTCACGCAGCCATCCTAATTTCGTCCGTCGTCTCTTTGAGAGCGAGGTCAGTGAGATTGCTGATCACACTGTGGAAATTCGTTCCATCGCGCGTGAGTCTGGTTATCGCACGAAGATCGCGGTCCATAGTGACAATGATAAAGTGGATCCCGTAGGAGCTTGTGTCGGCCTTCGCGGAGCACGCGTGAAGAACATTGTTCGCGAGTTGAACAACGAGAAAGTGGACATCATTCGCTGGAGTGATGACATTCGCGAGTTCGTCACCGATGCGTTGAAACCTGCTCAGATTCGTTCGATCCAGATCAACGAAGCCGCTCGTCGCATCGCGATCACCGTCGATGAAGAGGAGCTATCCAAAGCCATTGGTCGCCGTGGCCAGAATGCACGGCTCACCTCCAAGCTTGTTGGTTGGGATGTGCAGGTGGACAAAGATGAGTCAGCCCACGAAGCCTTCGAGGCTCGCGTGACTGAAGCTGCCAAGGTATTGGTAGCGCAAATTGAAATTTCCGAGGAGATGGCCAATGTTCTGGTCACTAGCGGCATGGTCAATCTGGAGACGATCGCGACTGAAGCGGATCCAGAAGAAATCGCCGATATTCTAGAGATCAGCCCAGAGGAAGCCGCCGCCATACATCAGCGCGCGAAAGATAAGTTTGAAGCTCAAGCCTCAACTTAGAGAATGAAAGCCTTCTCCCAACACAGACCATTCAATGGCAGCCAAGAAACGAACCACACCGAAAGACGATCAAAAGCAGGAGGCTTCAGAAGAAGCCAAACCGGCGGAGGCTGCGTCTGAAGGGGCCGGCGTGCTCGATCTCTTAGAACCACCCAAGAAACGCGTTCGCAAGAAGGCCGCTAAGAAAGCAGGGTCCAATAAAGTCGGGATCCAGGAACCGGAACCCGCGCCTGTCGAGGACAAGGAAACGCTGGCCGATCGTAAGAAGGCTGCTCTGAATCTCTTCGAAGAAGTCGAGAAGAAGGCGGCGGCAAAGAAGAGCCGCACCGAGAAGCCGAAGGATGGGGATCCCCCAGCGAAGAAGAAAGTCGCGAAGAAGACGGCGTCCATTCTGCCTCCGATTTCCGCTATCAAGGCCGAGAAAGAAAAGGCTCTCGCCCCGGTGAAAGCCGCTGAGCCTGATCCTATCGTCGAATCGGACGCCGAGGATGAGGATGAGGATGACGATGACGATGCTATGGTGATCAACATCAAGCCGCCGATCATTGTCAAAGAACTGGCCGAACGGATGGGGCTCAAGCCTTTCAAGCTCATCGCTGAATTGATGAAGCTTGAGGTTTTCGTTAGTGCAAACAAGTCCATTGAGCCTGACGTCGCTGCTTCCATTTGTGAAGTCTACGGGTTCACCTTTGAGAAGGAGAAACGTGAGAAGGGGAAGGGCGTCCATAAAGTCGAGGAAGTCATTGAAGAGCCGGAAGCACCGAAAGAGGAAGAGCAGGAGCCGGAAGAGCTCAAGCTGCGTGCTCCTATCATTACTTTCATGGGTCATGTCGATCACGGGAAGACGTCCCTGCTCGATGCTATTCGCAAGTCTCGCATCACCACAAATGAGGCGGGCGGCATCACCCAGCACATCGGTGCCTACAGTGTGCCTGTGGGCGAGAGCCATATCACTTTCCTAGATACTCCGGGCCACGCTGCCTTCAGCGGGATGCGTGCTCGCGGGGCGCATGTCACGGATATTGTAGTACTCGTCGTTGCCGCAGATGACGGTTTCATGCCGCAGACCATTGAGGCTCTGAATCATGCCAAAGCGGCAGGAGTTGTCATCATGGTGGCGATCAACAAGTGCGATCTGCCCGCTGCTGATCCGAATAAAGTGAGGTTGGGCATGCAGGAGCATGGACTTCAGCCCGAAGAATGGGGTGGGGAAACGATTAGTCTGGAGGTCTCTGCGACCACTGGCAAAGGTCTTGACGAATTGTTAGAAATGATGGCTTTGCAGGCGGAGGTGTTGGAATTGCGTTCCAATCCTGATGTGCCAGCGCGTGCGATCATCATCGAATCGAGCTTGCAGCCAGGTAAGGGTCCAACGGCCACTGTCGTCATGGAGATGGGCACGCTGAAAGTGGGCACGCCGTTTATCTGTGGTCCTTACCATGGGAAGGTGAAGAGCCTCCTCAATGATAAGGGTGACGCGATCAAGGAAGCAGGCCCTGCCTTGCCGGTGGAAGTGCTAGGCTTCAGTGATCTTCCAAACGTCGGTGACGAACTGGTGGAGATGGAAACCGAGCGTGCGGCGAAGAAACTCAGTGATGAGCGTATCGTCGAACGCCGGAATGCGAAGCTGTCGACGCGTAAGAAGTCGACTCTCGAGGCCTTGCTGACCAATCTTGCTAAAGGTGAAAAGAAAGTCTTCAAGGTCGTGTTGAAGACCGATGTGCAAGGCTCCGCGGAAGCGATTGCCAATGCTCTTAGCGAGATCGAGAGTGATAAGATCACTCTAGAGATATTGCATAGCGGTGCAGGAGCCATTTCTGAATCTGACGTCTTGTTGGCCAGTGCTTCGGATGCTGTTTTGTTAGGCTTTAATGTGAAAGTGGAGAGCAACGCCGTTAAAGTGGCGAGGCGCGAAGGCATCCAAGTGAAGCTTTACAGTATCATTTACGAACTGATCGATCAGGTGAAAGAGGCGATGCTGGGTCTGCTCGATCCAGAGCATCGCGAGAAGCCTGTGGGTCATGCCAGGGTCTTGGAGGTCTTCAATCTCACTCGCGGCATTGTGGCTGGGTGTGTCGTTACCGATGGTCGTCTGCTGCGCAATGCGCGTGCGCGTGTGCTGCGGGGTGATCAACCTGTCTACGATGGTGCCTTTGCTACCTTGCGACGCTTCAAAGATGATGTGAAAGAAGTTCGCAATGGCCTCGAATGTGGTGTCAAATTAGGTGACTTCATCGAGTATGAGCCAGAAGACATCATCGAGTGCTACGAACTCGAGAAGGTCAAGCAAACGCTCTGA
>JBLHHN010000105.1:0-16995 GCA_047616785.1 Verrucomicrobiales bacterium | reverse complement strand
CAACGGTGGCCCGTCAGGAGGGTGGGTTGAACGTGGCGCAGGTGGTGCGCGTGCGGATGCGCTATTTCACAGACAGCGTGGCTCTGGGAAGCCAGGCGTGGGTGGAAGAGGTCTTCGAAAGGAACCGAGAACGGCTGCAAGTGAAACGCGAACGCGGGGCGCGTGAACTCAAGACGCCCGGGCTGGAAGCGTGGCGTGGCTTGGTGGATCTACGAGGCGGCGTGGAATAGCGCACTCCGAGAACGGCACACAGCCAGCTCATCCTCACGCAGATAGCAATGTTCTCACAATAACTAGTATCTGTCCCCATTTTACGTGCTCCTTGCTTTTTCAAAGGTCACGTGAAGGTCGTCGTGCTCGATGTAAGTTGCAGTAACCTTACGCCCTTTATCATCTATCCAAGAGCGTTGTGCCTCGCTCGCGCTGGCCATGAACAGTAGAGCTGCCAATATGTATAGGAATTTCATTTTGAGTTTTGAATAGTCTCACCAGGAATCAAACCTGTAAACGCCGGAGCAAAACCGGTACGGTTTAGGTTAGGTCTGAAGGTTGCGAATGGGCAGTGACATTGTCAAGGATGGGTAGCGAGAGGCAAGCGCGAAGGTCCTACGCCAATTTGTTGTGGGGCCTGTTTCGGGCGATCATCACCGGGGTCTTCGATCAACTTGAGGAGGAAATAGGGAAAGAAATGATCGAAAAGCTGACAGACGGAATCGATGGAGCCGTTGATTTAATTCTCACCGATGCGCTGCACATGAGTTCATCACAGGTACGAGAACTCCAACGAGCTGAGGCCGCCGGAGTTGTCTAACGGTGACCCGATAAGCGGGGATTTATCCCCGGAATGTGAGATATTATTGTCGAAGAACGTCAGAGGTCTTAAAAAGAGGATCGAGAGCGCGGCATGGAGTACAAGTGCCTTATTCCTGTGCCATTCGCCAATAGGACGGATGCGTTTTGAAGGAGCTACAGGCACCGCCAGGAATGGCGGCGGTTTGTTGGAGGATTCACTAACGTATTGTCAGGGCCGTGATCCCGTGTTGAAAGGGATCTTCGGGGTTGAGGATGAGGGTTGATTCGCCGTTCACGTAGGCGCGGCCTTTGATCTCGGGAATGAGTTGGCCATGGTTGTCGAGTCTGACGCACCCTTCAAAGACACTTCCGACGATGCTGGATTGGCGCCAGATATGGCCTTCTGCTAGTTTGCCTGCGGCGTGGAGGCAGGCGAGTTTGGCGCTTGTTCCGGTGCCACAGGGAGATCTATCATAGGCACCACCCGGGCAGAGAACGAAGTTGCGGCTGTCGGCGTTGATGCCGTTGGCAGGGGCGAAGATTTCGATGTGATCGATTTCATTCCCGTCGGTGCCACGGACGTTCTGGGTCTCGAGCGTTTGCCGAGCGGCTTCACCGAAGGCGGTGAGTTGTGGAATGTTGGCGAAACTCACGTCCAGTGCATGTTCATGGACGAGCAAGAACCAATTGCCACCCCAAGCCACGTCTGCGAGGACGTCACCGAACCCTTCCACGTGAAGTGGAAGATCGGTTAAGGTGCGGTAACTTGGCACATTGGCCACGGTGGTACTTCCGTCTGCATTCATGGTGGCGGTGACGATGCCGACTGGGGTCTCGATGCGGGCTTGCCGACTTTCTCCGAGCCGACCTAACCAATCCAGGGTCACGGCGAGACCGATCGTGCCATGGACACACATGTTGATGTAGCCGGTGTTGTTGAAATAGATCACGCCTACGTCGCAGGTGGGGTCGCTTGGTTCGCAAAGGAGCGCCCCGACATAGGCGTCCGAACCGCGCGGTTCATTGACCACGGCAGACCGCAGCCAGTCGTGTTCATTCTCCAAACGGGCGCATCGTTCTGCCATGGTGCCGTTTCCTAAATCTGGCCCGCCATCGATGACGGTGCGTGTGGGCTCGCCGCCGGTATGGGAATCGATCACTTGCAAACGTTTCATGGATGACGTGGTAGCATGCGAGTGAGCGCCGCACAATCGTCGAATCCTACGTTTGACGTGCGACTCACCTTCCATGCAGACTCCGGCCCATGAAGATCCGCCGCATCCAACTTGATTCTGTCAAAGTACCAGCTCGACCGGACAGCATCAACTCACCTGAGTTCGACAAACCTCTGCACATGTTAGCCTATGGTGGTAAGACGGAGTGGAGCTTGCAGTTCGATGAGATTCCGAAATGGATCATTCAGCTGACGCTTGATGATGGCACGGTCGGGCTGGGTGAATCGTATCGGGGGTTGCCTGCGGATACGATGAAGTCCTTTGCCGAGACATTGGTCGGGCTGGATCTGATCACAGTGAATCTGCAATCGCTTCCATTGCCTTATGGACGTCTCTACGATGGCTTTGAATGTGCCATCGTGGATGCTTACGCCCGTTCGCGTGGTTTGTCTGTCAGTGACTTGTTAGGCGGCCAATATCGTGATCGGGTGTATTGCAGTTTCTGGACGGGGCATCGGTCAGTGGCGGATGCCGCACGTAAGGCAAAGGAGGGGCAGGACTTGGGCTACGATTGCATCAAGTTCAAATGCTCGTCCGAAGATCCTGTGGTGGATTGGTGCGCGGCGGTGAAGGACGCCTGTGGGCCAGATTTCCAAATCATTCTCGATCCGAATCAACGCTTCGAAGACGTGCCCACGGCGTTTCGCATGGCGCAAGGATTGGCAGAGGTCGGGAATGTGCGTTGTCTGGAAGATCCGATTGCACGCTGGGACATTGAGTCATTGGCGCACCTTCGCCAGCGCATTGGCATTCCCATCGCGTTGCATGTGTCTTTGCCCTATAACGAAATGGGGTATCAACATATCACAGACATTCTTCGTGCGGTAAAGTTAGATGCTTGTGATTATTTTAATTTCAACGGCGGTCTCTACAATGTCTCTAAGATGGCCACAATAGCTGAACTCACTCGGAAGCCATTCTGGCATGGGTCTGAAGTGGATTTAGGTATACTAGAGGCGAGCTACCTTCATAAATGCGCCTCTAGCAAAGAAGCGCTCCTACCATCAGACATCTTTGGTCGTGTGATCCGTGAGCACGACCTCTTGAAAGAGGCCATTCCATTCGAGAATGGCTATGCGCAGGTGCCCACCGGCAATGGATTGGGGGTCGAACTCGATGCTGCTGCGTTGGAACACTACGGGCAAGAGACGTGGTCGACTGAAGGGTGAAAAACCCACCTAAGGGATTCAGCTTGACTAGTGTGTGACAGATTCGCCACCCTCGGGTGTTTATGTTTCGCAAGTCTAAAACCCGCAAGCAGAGACCGCTTGGGAAACATGAATACGTGTTAATCCAAAACCACTTCAGTTACCCTTAACTCTACTCGCATGAAAATAAGATATTTAACAACGATAGGCACCTTGCTCGCTGCCTTTGCGGCACCGTGGGCCCACAGTGCTAAAACCCCACTCGATCAAACTAGGACTCGCATTGCTCTCCCAATGGACAAGGCGCCGATCATTGATGGTGTCATTGATGTCGATGATGAATGGGCGCAAGTGGTCGCCAATAGCTGGAGTATTACGATCGCAGATGGAGACGACGGTGGTGATGGTGTCAGTGGAGGGGGATTAGGCGGAGGCACCCTTCCGGATGATGATGTCGACTTAAGTGCGACGATCTATGCTGGCATTTCTGATGGGAACCTCTTCATCGGTGTGCGAGTCATGGACGAAGACATTTCCACTGATACGGTAGAGGCGGGCAGTGAGAATGGAATGACTTGGCAAGATGATGGTGTTGAGATCTTCATCGATGGCGACAACAGCAACTTCCCCACGCGCGAAACGACAGGGGAGAATCCTGAGGTGGTCGCGACAGGTGGTCAATTCGTGATCACGGCGAACAATGCTTATCGCCATGCTGAAGCTGGCAATCCCAAATTCGATCCTAGTTCTGGATGGTTCGCAGAGACGAAGATTGAGGAAGGCGTGGGCTACCACGCGGAGTTCCGCATTCCGTTGACGATGATGGGCAACCCACAGCAAGGTGAGCATATTGGTTTTACTGTGAGGATCAATGATGAAGACGGAGGCGGCGATGCCACCGAAAGTGTGCTCACTTGGGTTGGTGTCGATCATGTCGAAGAAACCTACGGGAATCTTGTGATCGGCCATCGCAGGTATGAGGGGATCAAAGCAACGCCACCCGTCGTCGATGGTAAGGTCAACGATGACGAGTATCCAGGGGCCGAGGTTGTCGAGATCAACCCGGCCACGGGTATCTTCGTCGTGGGTGATGATTCCACCGAGGAAGACAATCGCTATGCGTGGCGTATGACGCATGATCAAGAAGCAATCTATATCGGGATCAAAGTCTGGGATACTCAGATTGTAGCCGATACAGCAGAGCCGAATTCTGAAGATCAGCAGACTTGGGTGGATGACAGTGTGGAGATCTTCTTTGACTCAAACGAAAGTAACAAGGTCACTCGGATCGTCCCTGAAGATGAGTTGTACGATGGTCAGTTTGTCTTCACGACTAATGGTGCGTGGCGAGATGCTGAGGCGAACAATCCTACCTATGGTGAAAATGCGGATTGGTGGGCTCAGTCCACGGTCGCTGACGATGGTATGTCTTACGAAATTGAGTTTGTCGTTAAGAAGGCCACCTTGGTGGGTGGCAATAACGAAGACGTCGAAATGGGTTTCAACATCAACATCAATGATGATGATGCTGGTGGTGGCCGCAAGCTTCAGCTGAACTGGGACGGTGTCCCACACTTTGAAGACAGCTATGGCACGTTGGTGCTACTCAGCGCCATTCCTTCGGATCCTAACGCGGTGACGGATCGAAGCGTGCGCTTTGGTCAGATCGATGTTGGCACCGCTGCCGGATCGCAGCAGATGGCGTTCCGTAATGCTGGAGGCACGCAAGCACTGACACTGAGTGATCCTGAGATCACCGGTCCTGATGCTGGCGCTTTCACCATCGTCGATTTCCCAACCGAGATCGCTCCTGGTGAGTCGGAAGAAGCAACGATCAACTTTGATTCCAGTGGGATCACGGGTTCTTTTAATGCGACCCTTTCATACAAGACCAACGATCCCGATCCTTCGGAAGCGGATCTCACGGCGACGCTCACGGCGAGTGTGCTGAATCTGGCAGGACCGATTGCCCGGTGGGCGTTTGACGAGACTGATGGAAGTGAAATGTTAGATATCACGGGTTTCAATCGCCACGGGGTCTACGAAGGGGCGACCCTTGGCCAGGAAGCTTTGGCGACCGGCACCTCGGCGCTGTTTGGCGGAGGAACTTATGGTGAAGTTCCCGGAGAGACTTTTGATAGTTTCATTCGTTTCTCGGTGGCCATGTGGGTGAATTTGTCAGACTTGAGTGACAATCGCACGCTCTTTGCCAAAGGAGTGAACGGCGGAGCGCCGACGTTTGCGTTACTCAACGCTGACGGAAAGCTTCAGTGGTTCACCGAAGGATCAGCTGAATTTGAGACTGCTAATGTGGTAATTACGGCGAACATCACGCATCATGTGGTCGCGACCTGGGACACCACGCAGGCGTCCATTTATGTCGATGGGGTCGAGGTCGCAAGTCAGGCGGACCCAATTCAAATTGAGATTCTGCAAGAAAATCCGTTTCTCATTGGTTCGTTCTTTGGGGGCTTGAATCTTGAAGGCCGCATTGATGATGTGCAATTCTACAACCGTGCCATCTCGGCTGAGAACGTGACTTCATTGTTTGAAGTACCTGGCCGTGAGTTGACCAATGCCGAAGGCGGCAGTGCTGTCGTTGAGATCACGTGGTCGGATGTGAATCCGGATACCAAGGCATCGGACCTGATTGGTGGCCCGAATATCACGTTTGTTCCGTTCACATATGAGCCAGCGGCGAACAATGCGGACAATGCGTTCTGGACTGGCGATGGCGGAACCACTGGCAATGCTGAGCTTGACGGGGTCTACAACAGTCATGGTTGGAATGGTGACGGAAGTGCCATTAGCCTCGAAGGATTGACTGCAGGGAATGACTATAAGGTGCAATTGTTAGGTGCTGGTGACACTCGAGCTTGTTGTGGTACACGAAACCAAGCTGCTTCAGATGGCACGAATGTCAGTAGTGATTTCGCCCGCGGGAATAGCTCCGTCATTGGTAGCTTCACTGCCGGTGGACCTACCCAGGAAATCCTGATCATTAGTGGAACCGACAATGGTGTGGACCCTGGGCTCAGTGGTTTCATTCTAACTGATGCAAGTGGATCGTTGATTTCAGCATTCAATGTCGGACGCACTGAAGGAGGTGACATTTCCGTCGCGACCGTTGAAATTCCAGTCTGGGCCGTGGATAAGCCTGGCACTTTGCCAGCCGATAGCGCTGCTGATTTCGGCGGCCCTGATGTGGATAATGGCTGGTCATACGGCTATCGCAATGTGCCTCTCGACGATCAAACGGATGACTATGATCCGTTTGTTGGTTTGAATCAGTTCTCAGCTGATTGGTGGACCGGAAATGGTTGGGATGAACCCAATGTCGATGGAGACAATGTCCCTTGGACCGCCATCGCTGCTGGCAATGGTCATCCGAACGGAGACAACAATGGTGAATTGCATTGGACGATCCGTCGTTGGACATCGCCCGGTGGCTCAGTGGACGTCACCTGGAGCATTTCCAAAGAGAACGTGACGTGTGGCAACGGTGTGACCGGTGGTGTGCATCACAATGGCGTTCTCGTCGATAGCGAAACCCTCGAGTTTGACGATGGGGCTGGAGTGACGCGCACGGTTTCAATCGATACGGAACCCGGTGATGTGATCGATCTGATTCACTCACCGTTGGGCACCGATGATACGAACAACGATGGCTGCGACGGTTCCCTCTCTAGCATGATGATCGAGGAAGGTACTGGTGGTGGTGGTGAGTCTCTAGATGTCCTCTTCCTCGGTGCCGATGAGACGGGTGAGACGGGTGCCGACGCCAATGTGCTAGCCTTCTTGGGCGAGACGTTTGGTGTGGCGAACACGCGCTATCAACGCGCGGGTGCTGCAGACGGATCGGAAACGGCCGATGTCATCGTGTTCTCATCCACCTTTGGATCGGGAGATGTGCGAGGTAAGTTCCACAACTCTCCAGTGCCAATCGTGAACTGGGAAGAAGCGGTCATGGATACTGGCGATGGTGAGTTCGGTCAAAGTCTCGCTGTGATGACCAAGTCTACCGATACCACACAAATGGCACTCGGAGATCATCCGATCGCTGGCGATCTCGCAGGAACGACGATCGATTATCTTACGGCTGCAGGTGCGGAGACGATAGGTTCTACTGAGCTTTCGTCAGGAACCGACACGGTTAGCACAGGCGTTGATGGGGCGGTTGCCGGCTTGGCCATGCTCTTCGTTACGGAAGCAGGCGCGGCCGTTGCGGATACTGCAGGCATCACGGACAATGTCTCGCCGGCACGACGTGTTGCCTTTCCAATGACGGATGCCACGTTCGATTCGCTAACGGATGCGGGAAAGCAGCTGTTCGCGAATTCCATCCACTGGGCGGCAGGTACACTCGGTGGTGGCGGTGGACTTCCCTCAGTGGTTGATCTCGACGCCTCGGGCCTTGCTGCGGGTGCAATCTCCTCATGGACAAACGCCGGATCTCTTGGAGGCGATTTCCAAGCTTCAGGCGATCCTATGGTTGAAGTCATCGACGGAGTCAATGCAGTGACGCTGGATGGTGATGGTGACTTCTTCGAAGGCCCCACATCTCCACCGGAGATCGATGGAACCAGCGCTCGTTCAATTGTCGCCTGGGTCTACAACCCCGAGTTGGCTTCGGAGGAAACCGTGATTTCCTGGGGCAAACGCGGTGGACCTGATGGAACGAACATGGCGTTCAATCACGGATTCCACAACAACTTCGGAGCCGTGGGGCACTGGGGTGGTGATGGCCCTGACATCGGTTGGAACCCTAACAGCGATGTTGAGGGAGACGATCCGAACTCTCCTGGGGACGCCGAAGCTGATGTATGGACACACATTTCCTACACTCAGACTGGCACTGAAACGAAAGTCTTCACCAATGGAAAGCTCTCCAATTCTGAGGGTGCTGTCTTGGACACCTTTGCGGGTCTTGGTATCCTTGTGGGGGCGCAGCGTGATGATAACGGCGCGGTGACAGATGGGCTCAAAGGATCGCTCTCGATTGCACGTGTGCGTGTCTTTGATAGTGCCCTCTCGGATGGAGATGTCCTCGCGGACTTTGAATCCTCAGCCGCGGCTTTCGGTCGCGATGTCGGTGGTGGCGTCGGCGGTGATCGCTTCAATCTGGAGAACGTAGGCATCACAGCCAACGGAGTCTTCGGAGCCACCGTTCCTGACGGAGTCACGGCTGACATCGAGTACTCCACGGACCTCGTGAACTGGGAGGTCATTGCCCCGGGTGTCACGGGGGCCATTGAAGAGACTGCTGCTGCTCGGACTGCTGCTCCTTCGGGTTATTACCGAGCAAGACAGAACTAAGAAAGGCGTCAAACGCCAACGTTAGACTTCAGAGGCATCCGTGGAAACGCGGGTGCCTCTTTGCGTATCTTGGGTTGCGAGAGTGGGCGCTTTCGTATAGTGGGGTCATCATGTTTAAGCAGCCACTTTGCCTAGTCGTCGGAGTCAGCTTTCTGCTGACGAATTGGGTCGCCGCTGAGGAGAAGAAGGAAGAACCTGCGGCTCCAGAGAAGGCAGAAGAATCTTCGTCTTCTGCAGCTCTTAAAGATCCGTCCAAGGCCACGGAGAAAGCGCCGGAGAAGTTCAAGGTGAACTTCGTCACCACGGCGGGTGATTTCACAGTCGAAGTCACGCGCAAATGGGCCCCAATGGGTGCGGATCGTTTCTATAATCTTGTGGAGATAGGCTACTTCAAGGACATCGCTTTCTTCCGCGTCATGGATGGCTTCATGGCGCAGTTTGGCATCCATGGAGATCCCGCAGTGGCCGCAGTTTGGCGGAATGCGAAGATCAAAGATGACCCGAAGGGTGTGGCCTCCAACGTTCCTGGAACGATCACCTTTGCCACGAGTGGACCGAACTCCCGCACGACTCAGCTCTTCATCAATTTCGGGAACAACGCGCGCTTGGACTCGGATGGTTTCACGCCGTTTGGTCGGGTCACCAAAGGCATGGACAATGTGAACAAGATCTACAAAGGGCACAGCCAGAGACCGAACCAGGGGCTCATCCAATCACAGGGTAACGCCTACCTGAAGAAGGAATTTCCCGAACTCACCTACATCAAGAGCGTGACTCTTGCCAAGTAGGGCAACGATCCTTTCAAACCGAGGGCAACTCTGATTCAATGGAGTTGCCCTTTTCCATGCCTATCCTCCATGACCATGTCGATCCCTCGAACCACCACTCTTTTCACCGCGCTCACCTTGTCTACCATGTTCGCTGAACCCCTCGAATATCCCGAAAGCAAGCGCACGGATTTCAAAGACGTTCTTCACGGTGTGGAGGTCCCAGATCCCTATCGATGGCTCGAAGAAATCGATTCGGAGCCGGTCAATGATTGGGTGGAGAGACAAGCCGCTTTTGCCAAGTCCCATTTAGAGAAACTGCCAGGGCGTGAGAAACTGGAGAAACGCCTCACTGAATTGTGGGACTACGAAAAGCACGGCCTGCCTTACCAAATGGGCGGGCGTTTGTTCTACACGCGCAACAGCGGTCTGCAGAATCAGTCGGTTCTTTATTGGAGGGAGGACAAGCCGGAAGCCATCGAGAATCTCCTCCTGGATCCTAACACGCTGTCTGAAGAGGGCACAACTGCTCTGAGTGGGTATAGCATCAGTGAAGATGGGAAATACATGGCCTATGGGGTCTCGAAGTCTGGCTCCGATTGGCAAGAGTGGAAGGTGCGCGAGATTGTCACTGGCAAAGACACCAGTGATCACTTGAAGGGTATCAAGTTCTCTGGAGCGGAATGGAGTCCTGATCATCAGGGCTTTCTCTATAGCCGATACAACCCAAGCGAGGCCGGTGATCTGAAGGAAGCGAATGTGGACCAGAAGGTCTACCATCATCGACTGGGTGATCCGCAGGAGAAAGACACTTTGATCTATGATCGCCCGGATCATCCGCAGTGGATTCTCGATGGCGGGTACACAGAGGATGGTCGCTATCTCATCATCAGTGTCTTCACGGGTGCGGGGAGCAAGAATGGGTTGTTCTACAAGGATCTTAAGGCGGAGAATGGTGAGTTCGTTGAGCTGCTGCAGCCTGCTCTAGCAAGGTATTCATTGGTGGACAATGACGGGCCGATCTTCACCATCTACACGGATGATGACGCGCCCGCGGGACGGTTGATCGCCATGGATACACGCAAACCGGATCGTGCGAATTGGCATGAACTGATCCCTGAGCGAAGCGACGCGGCGTTGCAGAATGTGAGTAGCGTCGGCGATGTCTTGATCGCTCAGTACCTGAAGGACGTCTTGCCTGAAGTGATCGTCTTCAATCGGCTGGGCATGAAATTGCGAGAGGTTCCAATGAAAGAGTTAGGCTCGGCTGTCGGATTTGGTGGGCGAGCTGAGGATAGGGAGACGTTCTACACGCTTTCAGGGTATACCAACCCGGGGCGGATCTATCGCTATGATCTTGGCACAGGCGAGAGTGAACTTTTCTGGGAGCCTAAGCTTCTTTTCAATCCGGATGATTTCGTGACAAAGCAAGAGTTCTTCAAGAGCAAAGACGGAACACGCGTGCCTTTGTTTCTTGTGCATCGCAAGGATGTGAAACTGGATGGAACCGCCCCTACGTTTCTTTATGGGTATGGCGGATTCGATATCAATCTCACGCCACGTTTCCAGATCTCGAATCTTGTCTGGATGGACCAAGGGGGTGTCTTTGCTCTAGCGAATTTGCGAGGCGGTGGTGAGTACGGCCAAGCTTGGCACGAAGCGGGGATGAAGGAAAAGAAACAGAATGTCTTCGATGACTTCATCGGGGCAGGGGAATGGCTGATCGCGAACAAGGTGACGTCATCGAAGCACCTCGCGATTGGTGGCGGAAGCAACGGTGGTCTTCTCACCGCGGCCTGCATGAATCAGCGTCCTGAGCTTTTCGGAGCTTGCTGGTCCGCTGTCGGAGTGCAGGACATGCTCCGCTTCCACAAGTTCACCATTGGCTGGGCGTGGCAAGATGAGTACGGCCATGTGGTCAAGGAAGCTGATTTCAAGAATCTGTTTTCCTATTCGCCCTATCACAACGTGAAAAAGGGAGCACACTATCCTCCCACCTTGGTCACCACGGCAGATCATGATGATCGCGTGTTCCCGGCGCATAGCTTTAAATACGGAGCAGCCCTACAGCATGCTCAAGGTGGTGATGCCCCTATCATTCTTCGCATCGAGACGAAGGCCGGCCATGGCGCGGGCAAGCCGACCGCCAAGGTCATCGAAGAAGTCGCAGACCGCTGGGCCTTCCTAGGTAAAGCGATTGGATTGATTGTGGAGTGATACTTGCGAAGCTCAGTAGTGGTGACTTTCAGTCGCCCCGAATCAGATTTAAATTAAATTAGCGGTGGCGATTAAACGTCACCATACCTTGGCGCAATAAGTGACGGAATGCCCTCTTACCGTTCGTTTACGGCTGCTCTGTTTCCATTTCGAGTTCCGGAGTTGGTGGATTAGGGATGGGAGTGAAGTCCAATCGCGGTGTGATCGTATGATATTGATCCACGGCCGGCTCAATAAAAATCTGTTCATGGCCATTGCCCCAACGCACGGAGAGCGCATCGATCTTGGCGTGCGCACCCAACCCGAAATGCGCGGAGGCTGGGCCTTGTACAGTCGGCGTGAGACCCGTGGTGAGGAAACGTTCGCGCACGCCGAACTCACCTTCGATGCGGATGATCGCGCCGACATCGAGGAACCCTGGGGCATTGGGAGTCAGATGGATGCCGAACCAGTGATCTTCCGACTCTAACGTATTCTCGTAAATGACAAGACTTTGCTCCACGGCGAGGCGTTCATCGCTGAGAAAGGTGCGTTGGGCGACGGTGAGGAGATCCATGCGGCCGTCATTGTTCAGGTCCGCAGCCACCGCTGCGGGCGAGTCTTGATTCAAGCCGACGCCATGGAGGTAACCAATCTCTGAAAAGCCATCGTCGCCATTCACTTCCAGGCGATTCGCCTCGTAGCCATACCAGGAAATCTCACCCTGTCTCAACTCCGCCAGTCGTGGTGCAAAGACGGGTGTTTGGACAAACGTCTGCAAGACCTCTTCGAGGACTCCTTCCGTCAAGTAGACGTCGTGACGCCAGAACTGACTATCAAAGTCTGAAACGGATCGACCTGTCACATGGCCATTGGTGAGATAGAGATCATCGTCATCGTCATTGTCAAAGTCGGCGGCGGTGGCGCTGTTCGTCCACCCCGTGTTCTTGGCGGAGGCATTGAAAGGTCCCGTCTCGTAATTTCGGCGAGAGAGGAAAAGCTGATTCCCGGAGGTCATGTGTGCGGCAAGCTGCCGGAAATCTGGGAAATCACCGCGCTCCAAAAGCAAGCCATCGATCCGCTGCATGGGAACGGACCATCGGCCACCAGCGAAGATATCGAGCTTGTCGTCACTATCAAAGCGTCCTACGGCGGCGCTCATGCCTAGCAAACGCCACTCTCCGAAGGTAGATTCGGTGATGTTTGTGAAAACGCCAGTGCTGTCATTTTCAAAGAGCTCCACACCTGCATAGTCACTGGTCATCAGCAGATCCGGATCTCCATCACGATCGAAGTCCAGGAAGGTGGCGCTCGTCGTGCGACGTGAGCGGTGCGCTCCGAGATTGGATTCGCCTGTGATCTCGATAAAAGCTCCACCACCATCGTTACGGAAAAGGCGTGAGGGGAACCCGTCATTCGCATTCGAGATGGACTTGGGGAGAGCACCTCGGTGGTAGGTCGGACGATATTGTGAGATCCACACATCGAGATCACCGTCGCCATCAATGTCTCCCGCGGCGATTCCGCTAGGGTAATCTGCACGGTCGGCCCATGGCTGAATCGTGGTATCGCTGAAGGAACCACCTTCGACGCCTGGAATCAGAATGGGAGAGCCGTCCGACAGGAACGTCAATAGGTCCACGTGCCCGTCTCCGGTGAAATCTGCAGTGGCGCTAACACGTCCTAAATGGAGGTCTTTGCTCAGGAGAGGACTGCTCTCAAAGACAAAGTCTCCTTTGTTGCGCAGGAGCAGATTCACTCCGCCGAGAATAATGTCAGACTGAAGATCTCCGTCGAGATCTCTCACGATGACGGGCGTGATTCGCACGGCTTGCCGTTTGCTAGGATCACCGACGGCGTAGCGTCGTTTCTGGGTGAAGGCTTGTCTGCCTTCGAGATGTTGGTCCGTGAGGTCGTGCACCACGATCGATGCGATGGGGCCCGTGGTGCCACCGCCAGGGACGGGGAGATCCCAGGTGATCGAGAGCACTCCTTTGAGGACATGATAGGCGAGATCTTCTTTGCCCTCTTGTGGAATCTTTGCATGACATTCGAAAGAGACTTCAGCGTTATCGAGCCCGTTTTCAGCGTAATCGAGCCCGTTAGAACCAGCATTGCCTGGTTTGAAGGCGGTCAGCTTGAGCGAGAAGTAATCGATTGTGGCTGTCGAGGATACCAACGTGTCGATCCACGATTGCCAATGGCTGGATTCCCAGACCGCCGTCGCTCCGTCAAAAGGAGTCTCCAGAGTGCTCCAATGAGCCGATTTGGGTATGCCAGGATTTCGAAACCGCAGTTGCCCGAATGAAAGCGTCTTCAGCGTGGCCAGACGATTGGTGGATAGGCGGACGGCGTCCACCACGGAATTGATCGTGGCTTCATACTCAGCGGCGCGGACTTCGTGCATCCAGATACGCTGATCATTCTGAGCCTGGTCGCGGAAGATCTGCTGCGCTTGGCGCATGATCGGGTCCAGCTCTGGCGCTTTCTTATCTGAACTGCGTTTGCACCCGACTAAGCAGAGCAGGCTCGTTAGAAAGGGGAGGAGGAACGTTGTTCGCCGAGTGGGTAGTCGCACGCCCCACCTTTCCGACAAGAGAGGGAATCGCAACGGAGAAAGTGGTGTGGGGGCTCTACCAGGGGCAGAATGGGGGCCATTCACCCGAGAGACGGGCCAGACTACCTTAGTCCTGGCGAATCGGACATTTCCATCTAACGTGATCTTTATAAGAATTCCCCTCGCACTTCTCGCTGCATCTCTCTCCTCAGCTCAGCTCAAGCGGCCCCTCCCGTGGTGGTTCAGGGGAAATCTCTGGGGGGAAATCAGCCCGCCTTGCGCCTTCCACTTTCGACGATCTTTAAGGGCGAGGCGCAATTTCATCGGCTGGTGCAGCACGCTCAGAAACAGCGTTGGGACCGCCGACTGATAGGCGAACGCATGGCTCTCTTTGGCTACGCCATGACGGGCAACCCCTGCAAAGGCTACACCCTAGAGATCGATGATCGCATTGAGTCTCCCTCGGTCAATTTCATCGGTCTGGATTGTTGGACTTTCTTTGAGACAGCTATCGGATTGGCGCGGATGCTAGAAACACCTAAGCGGACCTACACGCCCATGGATCTCTTGCGCGAGATTGAAACGACGCGTTACCGTGCCGGTGCCTGCCATGGGCATTACTTGGATCGCTTGCACTACCTCGCAGATTGGTGTGTGGACAATGATAGACGTGGGACCATTGACAATCTCACGGCGAAGCTGGGTGGCGTGCCCTTTCGGAACCGTCGTATTTCGGAAATGACGGCTCTTTGGAAAAGTTATCGGTATCTGAGAGAGAATCCTTCCTTGCGACCAAAGATGGCGCAGCACGAACGACGCGTCGCTCAGTTGCCTGTGACCTACATTCCCAAAGACCGTGTCGAGCGCATCGAGAGCAAGCTGCAGAACGGTGATGTCATTGGCATTGCGACCAAACACAACGGCGGATTCTTTTCTCATGTGGGGCTCGCGTTCCGTGCCAAGGACGGGAGCATGCGGCTCATGCATGCCTCTTCTGATAAGAAGAAAGTCATCGTCGATGTGCCCATTCATCAATACTTGGCTCGCTACAGCAAGAACATCGGCATCCTGGTCGGCCGTCCTCAGCCCGTGCGGCAGACGTCTGCCCGGCGGCGTTAGGTGACATTCCGCTTCCATGTCTCGGAGTCTTAGGCATAGTCGAAAGCCATGACTGATCCAAGAATCAAGAAGCTTGCGCGGCAACTCGTCACCCATTCCACCCGAATGCAGGCGGGTGAGCATCTTCTCGTTGATGCTTTCGATGTGCCGGCGGAAGTGCCGATCGCGCTCATTCAGGCCGCGCGGGAGGTCGGTGCCTACCCGCATGTGCAGCTTCATGACTCCCAAGTCACTCGGGAATTGGCTTCGGTGGCGGAAGAGGCTCGCCTAGATGTCTTGAGCAAAGGGAACCTCTCACAGATGCGCGCCATGGATGCCTACATCGCGGTCCGCGGCAGTCATAACATCAATGAAATGTCTGACATTGATCCTGATGTCATGAAGGACGTGATGAAGAAGGCGCGCAAGGTCTTGAACTATCGCGTGAATCACACACGCTGGTGTGTCCTGCGTTGGCCGAATCCTTCTATGGCTCAACAAGCCGGCATGAGCACGTCCGCGTTCGAAGATTTCTATTTCAAAGTATGCCTCTTGGACTATCAGAAGCTCATGCCTGCGATGGAAGCTCTAAAGAAACGCATGGACGCGGCGAAAGACGTTCACATCACGGGCCCTGGCACGGATCTGAAATTCAGTATCAAGGGGATCCCTTCCATCGTCTGTGGAGGCACGCACAACATTCCCGATGGTGAAGTATTCACCGCCCCCGTGAAGAATTCCATTGAAGGGACGCTCTCTTACAATGCGCCTTCGATTTATCAAGGCACGGCTTTTGATAATGTGAAGTTCCGTTTTGAAAAGGGCCGCATCGTCGAAGCCACCGCGAACAACACGGAGAAGCTCAATGAGATTCTCGATTCCGACGCGGGCGCACGGTACATCGGTGAGTTCGCCATTGGCTTCAATCGCGAGATCAAGCATCCCATGCGCGACATCCTTTTCGACGAAAAGATTGGCGGGTCTTTTCACTTCACGCCGGGACAATGTTACGAACAAGCAGCGAACGGAAACAGCAGCCAGATTCACTGGGATCTCGTCTGCATTCAGCGGGATGATTACGGCGGCGGCGAGATCGTGTTCGATGGCGAGGTCATCCGGAGAAACGGCAAGTTCCTGCCCAAAGATCTCAAAGCGTTGAACTAGACCCTAATGTTTCATAAATATTGTTAGGAAAAGGCCTCATTGGGAGCAAATCTTCGAATCATTTTCTCAATCACACCATCTTTGGGGATTGTCAGTGTCAAAATCCCGCCAGGACGGGTAATACGACCTGCTTTCGTTATGACGTTTTTTCGCAGCGTTGACAGACTCTCAACGAGCCATAAACTATGTGGCTTTGCGTCGTCGGCTTTTCGTTGTGGTTTCTCATTCTGGATTTGCAGCTCCCTGCTCAAATTGTGCGCCAGAATATTGCAAAGCGTTCGGTGTCTGTGTTTGCTTTCTGAAAATCGGCTAGAGGGGATTGTGCGAGGAGGGGTGTGGCGCATACGAAGTCAGGGGGCGGCATGATGGAGGGGACTCCCTTGGTTGCAGATACCGTCCGTATGATGCCTCTCAGCCGAAGACTAATGAGATAGTGTCAGGATTGGCGCAGCCTCACATTGCCCACTTGCCCCTCCAGCCTCCTGCGTTCACGCAGGCGATGTTCGGGGCCTTCTTGAACCCAAATTATCGGCCTGAGTCCAGGCTCGTTTACGTTGTCTCCTACAGCGCTTCTGTGAGATGTTCTAATCTAACGATTTCTCGTATTTATGCTTTCAAAGATTCAGTTTGATGTTAGTTTATGAGAATGCACGACTTACCTAACATCTCTCTCGGAGAATCTTTTCTCGCTCCTCTATTGCAACTCGTTTCTGTTTGCCTGC
>JBLHHN010000104.1:0-16996 GCA_047616785.1 Verrucomicrobiales bacterium | reverse complement strand
TCGATTGGAAACGTGCCTGCCCAGCAGTGAAGTCAGAACTGAAGGGGGCGACGACTTTGTAGTGCCTTTGCGGAGCGAGCCCTTGTTTTATAGGGCGAGACGCCGGTCATAAGAAACTTGGGCTAGGTTGCCAATCAATCGTTGCATTGAGGCTTGCGGATCCTGGTAGGAACCTGGCTATATGGGGGATGAAATGTCTTTCTTCCGTTATTCTCGGGCTCCTCTTCTCACTTGCCTCGGCGTTAGCGGACTATGAAGGTGACGCATCCGATTGGAAAGGATTCGTCCGGTTCGATTTCAAGCTCGGAGATCGCCAGTGCATCCTTGTGACACCGAAGCAAGCCGCCGAAGGCAGACCATGGATCTGGCGGGCGCGCTTCTTCGGTCATGAACCTCAGGCAGACATTGTATTGTTAGAAAAAGGTTATCATGTGGCGTATTGCGAAGTGGGCGCTCTCTTCGGGAGCCCTCAAGCCGTGGCTCATTGGGATGCCTTTTACGCTCATGTGGTCGGAAAGTACAACTTAGCACGCAAAGTGGCCCTTGAAGGTATGAGTCGAGGCGGCCTGATTATCTACAACTGGGCAGGAAAGAATCCTGACAAAGTCGCCTGCATCTATGGAGACGCTCCTGTGTGTGACATCCGCAGCTGGCCCGGTGGTATAGGCACCGGCAAAGGAAGCCTAACCGACTGGCAGGCCGCGCTCACGGCCTACAGACTCACAGAAGCCTCAGCGACTGATTTCAAGGGCAATCCGATCGACCAACTCGCGCCCCTGGTAGAAGCAGGCATTCCCATCCTACACGTCGTGGGAGAGGCTGATGACGTCGTGCCAGTTGCTGAGAATTCGGATGTGATCGAGAAACGCTATCGTGAACTGGGTGGATCGATGGAAGTGATTCGTAAACCGGGCATCGGTCACCATCCGCATGCTTTGGAAGATCCCACTCCGATCGTCGACTTTGTCAGCGAACATGTCAGTGCTTCATTGTTGAACAAGCCCCCAAGTGCCAATGCGATGGTACGTTATGGACTAACACGATCAGGCATTTCGTTCGACCAACTCAAGAAAGGGCATGTCGCCTTCATTGGTGGGTCGATCACGGAGATGAATGGTTATCGCCCCATGGTGTGTGATCTCCTCAAGACGCGATTTCCTGAGACGAACTTCACTTTTACCGATGCGGGCATCTCTTCGACTTGCTCGACTACAGGCGCGTTTCGTCTTGAAGATGATGTTCTCTCAAAAGGCCCCGTCGATCTGCTGTTCGTCGAGTTTGCGGTCAATGACGATCAGGACGCGGTCCACGCACGACGCGATTGCATGCGTGGCTTGGAAGGGATCATCCGTCGGGCGCGCCAATACAACAAGTCCATGGACATGGTCGTGACCTATTTCGTCAATGAACCTATTCTGGAAGCCCTCCAAGAAGGCCGCCAACCGGTGTCGATCGCCGCGCACGAAACCGTGACCGAGCACTATCAGATTCCCGCCATTCATCTCGCTCGCGAAGTGGCGGAGCGCGTCACCGCAGGACGTCTCACATGGAAACAATTCGGAGGGACCCATCCGGCACCCTATGGAAACAGATTGTGCGTGGATCTCATCGACCAACTTTTCACAACCACGTGGTCTCCTGAAATCCTAAGCAAACGAACCGTCGCATTGCGGCCACTGCCAAAGGCCCTGGACCAAGGCAGCTACAGAAATGGGCGCTTCCTCCCAATTACAACCGCGAAACTGCCAGCATCCGGTTGGGAAGTCGGCGTCCCTCTTTGGAAAGAACTTCCTGGAAACTGTCGCAGCCGTTTCCAAGAAGTTCCCATGCTCTCGACCACAACGCCTGGAGAGATCCTAACACTCGGCTTCGAAGGTGTTGCCGTTGGAGCCTACGTACTCGCTGGCCCTGACGCAGGGGTGGCGGAAGTTTCCATTGATGGAGGGGCCTGGAATAAAGTCTCACTCTATCATCGCTTCAGCAAAGGCCTTCACTACCCACGCACCGTGATGTTCGCCACGGATCTCGCGCAAGGAAAGCACACCCTGCAGCTGAAAGTTTCAGCGGACGCCGAGCATAAAGGCACTGCCATGCGGATCCTGCAATTCGTCGCGAATTAGGCGGGCTGATTGTCCTAGAATCACGGATAGATCATCGCAGACCGAAACACTTTGATGATTGGCGGAAGCTGTCCATTCCGGAGGGCGTCGCTCCGTCGTCGCCGTGAATTTCTCGGTGGCAGGATACGTTCTGACAAATAAATAAATCTAGAAACGACAATGGCCTTCAGTGAGGGTGAGCGTAGATCTTTGCAGCTAAAGGCCAAAGGTAGGCATTGAAACGATTGAGGTTCTCACCTTTCGGGTGAGCAAAGTGGTCGGCTCACTCCTTGAGCCCTCAGCCTATGAATGGGTCACGGCACACGGAGTGTGCCTACTGCTTTGGACGATCCATTCCTGATTCTAGGATAAATCGGCGATGACGGAGCGTCTCCCTCAGGGACAGATGTTAGACAAATCCTCCCTCACACTCGTCGTGTTCTCAGCAAGGTGATCCCACCGACCAGAGTAAACACGACTCCAACTGCAATGATCGCAACCGGCGTCCAACCGAATCCACTTTCTAACAGACTGTTCGATGAGTTCTCCGGCTCATAGTAGACTGTGACGGATTTGCCCTTGGGATATCGGGCCACAACGGCTTCCATCTGAGCTTCGTTTGAAGAAGAGTAGTCGCTGTAACTCACACGAGCGCCTGTATAACACGTTTCATTGACGACGTAGCTGTAGCGAATCTCGGACGTGAACTGCGTCCGCGTTTGGTGCGATTTCTGGCCCGGTCGCCGTGCTTTCATCTTCTTCGTCACTTCAGACTGCAGGATCGTCCCTGGCACCGTCGGCCAATCTTTCGATGACAGAGCTGACTGCCATTCTCGGGCGCCCCAAATAGCAAGTGCGATGCCGCCGACAAACGCGAGCAGGCCGAAAGCAATGCTCAGCACCCGCCCTTTCATGGCAGTGTGAGTTTGCCATTCGACGCCCTGACACTGAACTTGTCCGGGCTATTGTCGAGGTTTTTCAGCTCAACGATGCCGCCAGCCTCCTCGATCAAAAGCACCCCGGCGGCGATGTCCCACAGGCTGATAAATCCTTCAAGGTAGGCATCCAAACGTCCGGAGGCGATGTAGGCCAACCCCAGCGCTGCGCTGCCCATGATACGGACTTTGCGCACCTGCGAGGCCAACTCCGTGAACATGCTCTGCCCTTCTTGCATGGCTGCGGCGGTCTTGGAGAAGCCGACAACGATCATCGCTTCATTCAATTTCTCACGAGCACTGACAGAAATCTTACGATCATTCATGTAGGCACCTTCACCGCGCTTGCTCGTCCACAGAGTGTCTGTCATGGGATCGAAGATAACACCGACCTGAGTCACACCTTCGTGTCGAAGCGCGATGGAGACGCAGAAATGCGGGATGCCATAGAAATAGTTCACCGTGCCATCGATAGGATCGACGATCCATTGCCACGGGCTCTCCTGATTTCCAGCGAGGCCTTCCTCACCGTAGAGCGCATGATCCGGGAATTCGACTAACAAGATCTCTGTGATCAGAGTCTGACTACGCACATCCAGTTCCAACTTGATGTCGTGTTGCGTCGCTTCATTGACCACGAGCGATTCCGTGTTCTCGAAATGTGCGCGGAGGAAAGCACCAGCCTCTTTGGCCGCGCGGATAGCAACGTCTAACGGTTCACTCATGATAGGGTTAGGAAACAAGGTCATTGATCCGATCGAGGATCATCGCAGCAAGAGCGTCCTTACTCGCTTTGGCAAGGGATTCTTCACGACCATCGCGGTAGAGAAGAACCACTTCATTATCCTTCTGATCGAAACCGATGTCACTGCGGCTCACGTCATTGGCCACAACGAGATCGCAGCCTTTGCTTTCAAGTTTCGCGTGCGCGCTCTTGATCAAATTTTCTGTTTCGGCCGCGAAACCGACGAGACAGCCCTCATATCCGAGCGGCCTTCGCATGCTGCTGAGAATATCACGCGTCTTTTCTAACTTAAGAGTCCACTCAGCGGTCCCTTTCTTGAGCTTCTGCGCGTGTACTTCCGCAGGACGGTAGTCCGCCACCGCAGCGCTATAAATGGCCACATCCACGCCCTCAAGATTCGCCTCCACGGCCTGATACATTTCCTCCGCCGTGGTGACATCCACCCGGGTGACGCCTTCAGGAGTCGACAAATGCACCGGCCCTGACACAAGGACGACTTCATGCCCGCGCTTGGCCGCTTCTTGAGCCAACGCATAACCCATGCGCCCAGAGGAGCGATTGCTCAGATAGCGCACCGGATCGATTGCTTCGCGCGTGGGCCCTGCCGTGAGAAGGATCTTCACAGAACGCGTTTGTTTCGATTCTCTGCTAGTATGGTCTCGGCTCGTGTGACAATGTCATCAACCGGCGCCAAACGTCCTACCCCCTCATAACCACACGCGAGCATCCCATTCGCTTCGGGGCCTTCGAACTCGACTTGCCAACTTTTCAATGTCTCCACATGTCCTTGGATGGCTGGGTGCAGCCACATATTCCCATTCATTGCCGGCGCGATCAACATGGGCGCACGCGTGGCGAGCGCGATGGCCGTGAGAGTGTCAGGGGCGAGCCCTTGAGCCAGCAGCGCCAGCGCATTGGCCGTGGCCGGTGCGATGAGCATGAGGTCCGCATCATCCGCCAGCTGGATGTGTCCGGGACTCCAACCTTCTTTCTCTTCGTAGAGATCCGTCACTACCGGTCCTTTGGAGAGAGTCTGCAGGGTCAGCGGAGTTATGAACTCCTGCGCATCTCGAGTCATCACGACAGAGATCTTGTGCCCTGACTTGGCCAATCGGCTAACAATATCAGCGGCCTTGTAGGCAGCGATCGAGCCAGTCACTCCGAGAACAATGTGCTTCACGGCGGCGAGTATACCGCGCGCGGGATGACGCACAACCAGGATGATGATGCGATCAGCCCTGTGGCTTCATCACATCATCCGGCCACACACACACCTGTTGGTCGCCAAACTCTGGGTGATAGAGATCCTCTGAATAGTAGCCACAGAATGCGGATAGCTGGATTTCTGAAGGCGCGTAGAATGCCGGAAGGATCAGCTTCTCTAGGTCGCGCTTCGGCCATGGCCAATCGAGGTTCACCCCGCCTATCGCGCCGCTGACGTCTGATATCGAGAGATGGGGAAGAAAGACACGCCCGTGCTTCTCGATGTGGATGCTCAAGCGAACATTCGTCCGGCCGCTCAGACCCGTGTCCAACTTTCCTGCGGGCTGCCCTTTGCGGAGCGTGTCGAGCACTATGCCAGAATTCGAATCAATTTGCACTGACACCCCTTCAAGCTCTTCCAAATGCCCTTCACCCGACGGATCGACGAACACGCCAAGGAGTAATTGGGCCCCAGGAGGCACGAAATCGATCTTCTGGTCGAAGAATACAATCTCTGTGGCATCGGCCGTCTCGATTGTCTCTACTTTCTGCAGATGGAAGGATGGGTTGTAGTGGGTAAACGAGGACATCGGGGATGGGGAGATGTGATTCTTGAAGTTACGGATTCGCTCGATGAATCCTGCCTTTATTATGCGGAACGGTAACTTCTTGTAAATCGAAAATTTATTAAAAATTTATCAATCAGTTTTCCTAATGAAACTCAAGCTCCATAGAAAACCTCGCGCAGCCCTTCCGCTGCCTAGTTTCTAAGACTATGACCACTCAAAAGCTATTGCCAAGAACCCATGAAATCTAGGTTGAATAGAGAGTAAAACCTCACAATGTCATCGTTAGCATACTTTCCATAATCATGAATCATGATTCAATGTTTCCCCCGATATCGTTATGGTATTTCGAACGCCAGAATTCGAGGCGTTCTTTGATTCTCTTCTCCATCCCGTTCTCTGAGGGCTCGTAGTAGGTCCGTCCTTCTGGCAAATAGGCCTGTGGCACGTAGCCATCTTCAGAATCGTGGCTGTAGAGATAGCCCACTCCATTTCCCAGATCTTTGGCCCCCTTGTAATGGCCGTCCTTCAGATGCTTGGGGACTGCCAGCGTCCTCCCCTCCTTCACATCCTTCATCGCGGCGGCCAGGCCCGCGTAACTGCGATTGCTCTTGGGTGCCGTGGCGATGTAGACGGCCGCGTGCGCGAGCGGGATTTGCGCTTCTGGCAGCCCGATGAATTCCACCGCCTGCTGCGCCGCCACCGCCACCCGCAGCGCATTGGAATCTGCCAGGCCTACATCCTCACTCGCCGCGATGACAATGCGTCGCGCGATGAAGCGGATGTCCTCTCCCACATAGAGCATCTTGGCCAACCAGTAGAGGGTGGCATCTGGATCGGACCCTCGCATGCTCTTAATAAACGCACTGATCGTATCGTAGTGGTCATCACCATCCCCATCATAGGAAATGGCTTTCTGTTGAATGGACTCTTCGGCCACGTTCAGTGTGATGGTGATCTTGTCAGAGTCATCCGGGGGAGTCGTCAAGACCGCAAGTTCTAAGGCCGTCAGGCATCTCCTCGCATCGCCATCGGACACAGTGGCCAAGTGAATCGCCGCTTCCGGATCCACCTCAAGAGCTAGCTTTCCAAAGCCACGCGCATCATCTCTGACACTTCGCTCCACGAGATCGACCAACTCCTCGATCTCTAACGGTTCTAACTGAAATACCTGTGATCGCGAAACGAGTGGGCTGTTGATGTAGAAGTAGGGATTGTGTGTCGTCGCGCCAATGAAACGGACCGTGCCATTTTCGATATGTGGCAAGAGAACGTCTTGCTGCGATTTGTTGAACCGATGGATCTCATCGACAAACAAGATCGTCGCGCGCTTGTGCAGCCGCTGGTAGGTGCGAGCTTCCTCCACCTTCTGGCGGATCTCCGCCACATTGCTTTCCACACCGCTGAGATTCGTGAACCGTGCGGCGGTGTGACCCGCGACCAAGCGCGCCAAACTCGTTTTCCCCACACCTGGAGGACCATAGAAGATGATGGAATTGAATCGATCCGACTCGATGGCACGACGCAGCAGTTTCCCCTGTCCCAAGATGGCTTGCTGACCCACATACTCAGAGAGATCCCTTGGGCGCATCCGCGCGGCCAAGGGCATGTTTCCGTCCACGGCCGCCTTGGGCGGCGGCTTCTCCGGAGTGGCATCGAAGAGAGAATCTTGCATTGGCTAGGGAGTGTTCTCCAATTCGTAGCCGTAGGCCTCAGCAAGCACTTGAGTCGTGTGTTTGACTGGGATGCTGTGGCCTAACTGATTCAAATGAAAACGCAGTTGCATGAGACATCCGATGTTTCCGGTCGCCACCACGTCGCATCCCGTCGCGGCAATAGCGACCGCTTTCTCTCGTCCTAACGATGTGGCGATCTCAGGTTGATCCAGATTGTACGAACCAGCTGAACCGCAACAGAGATGCGTGTCAGGAATCTCCAAGAGCGTAATGTTCGGGCACTTCTCTAACAACGCACGCGGAGCGGCATGCACCCCTTGCCCGTGATTCAAATGGCAAGCGTCTTGATAAGCGACTTTCAGTGGAGGCCCATTCGCTTCGGGAGGATCGATGCCTAACTGATCTAAGAACGTTGTCACATCCATCACCTTGCCGGCGAAGGCTTCCGCACGATTGCCATCGGCCTGGCCACGCAGCATGATCGGATACTCATGGAGCCCCGAACCACAGCCCGCCGCATTCGTGATGATCGCATCGATATCTTCAGGAAACGCACGCAAGTTCTGCCGCGCCTGACCTTGGGCTCGTTTCCCATCTCCTACATGCCACGCCAGCGCGCCGCAGCACCCTTGATCAGGAGGGATCAGGACCTCCACGCCATGATGGGTGAGAAGTGCAATGGTCGACGCATTGATCTCCGGAGCCAACACCTGCTGCGCGCATCCTAGCAAGAGTGCCACACGCGCACGAGGCGTTCCTACGGCTGCGATCCGTTCAGGAAATGTCTGGGGTTTGCTCGGTGCTTGATCCGGCATCAGATCAAGCATCGTTCTCAAAGAGTGCGGCATCAGCGCTTCGAACCGTTTCCCCACACGCCCTAACTGACTCGCGAAGTAGAAACGCTTCGGGTATGGCAGCGTCTGCAAGAGCATCCACCGTCGCAGGCGATCCCACCATGGTCGCTTCCGTTGGCTTTCCATCACCGTGCGGAAAGGGCTGATCAAATCCCGGTAAGGCACGCCGGAAGGGCACGCCGGTTCACACGCCAAGCAACCAAGACAACGATCAATGTGAGAGGCAGCCTCTGCTAGAGGTAGATTGCCCTCCAAGACTTCCTTCATGAGCACGATCCGCCCGCGCGGCGAATCCATTTCCTGACCGAGCTCGCGGTAGGTGGGGCAAGCCGCCAGGCAGAAGCCGCAATGCACGCAGGCCTGAATCGCCTCGCCCATGGGCGCACCCATGGGCCCAAAGGAATCGACAGGAATGGCATGCTGCATGTCCCGAACAAAGCGATTCTTTGCCTACACCGAAAGCCCGATCTTGAAGAAATGAAGCGTAAGGCCAATGGGGAGCCTCGATCGAGGCTCTCAATCGCGGCATTCGAAAAGGATCACTCGTCGGAGAAGAAGTTGAGGACGCTGGTCTTCTTGCTCTCTGAGGGCGAGACCAACACGCTCTAGGACAGGCTCTTGATCGGGGCACCGAGGGCAGGTCATGCCATCCGCGTTGCCGAGGTTGCGGAAGTGAACCTGCGTGAGATCGATTTCTTGGTGAATTCCACAGTAGGGACAGATGAGGAAGTTATCTAGGCTGAGGGCTCCGCTGCATGAGGTGCATTTCACGTTCAGATCTTACAGTAGTACTGAAATATGACAATTATACAATGCTCCGAGATTTATCGAACGACTCAAGACAGACTCTGCGAAGCTCTCCATTCGAATGGAGAGTTCCTCCGCTCCCCAACGCGGCATTGGAATGCCACGCTACGTGGCCAATTGTAGCTCTCCATGCCAATGGCGAGTCCGTTAGCTAAGGCACATGAAGGCGCTCTCGCAGCCCACCAAGATTCCCGAAACACCCACCTTCCATGGCGTTGAAAACGAAGACCTCTGGCAAGTACCCGGCTATCAACGAATCCTGCAGCATTGATGTTTGGAAGGCGCGACCTACTTTGTCATCTTCCGCCTGGCCAGTTCTTTGTCACTCTAGATCAGTGCTATGGGGGGGGCTCCTTAGAGAATCACACGCACACGCCATTGTTGCGGAGGCTTTGGATCACTTCCATGGTAAACGCTTTTGGTTAGGCGATTGTGTGGACATGCCCAATCATGTGCATGTTCTGCTCAAACCGTATCCTGGCATTCCGCTAGAAGAGTGGTTGTATTTCATCAAACGTCACAGCGCCACGCAGATCCTTCGCTAGGTTGAAGCCTCTGCGGCGGCCCTCAGACCCAACGATCGCCGTCAACTGTGGCAGGGTGAATCGTTTGATCGCGTCGTCCGGGACGTGGCTGAGTTGACACGGATTTGCGCCTACGTCGCCAACAACCCAGCAAAGCTGGAAGTTGGATCTTTGCCTACAAGTCGATGGCGTGGCTGGACGCCTTCGCGCCGTCAGCACCATCCTTGTAGCTTGCTAGCTCTAAGAATGCGGCATTGGAATGTCACGCTAGGTAGCACGCCATTCCAATGGCGAGTCTGCAGGGATACAAAGCGGCATTGGAATGCCACACTACGTGACTGACCCAAGTGATCTCGGAGTCGCCTTTTCGATCTTGTAAGATACACCAGCGGTGGTGCAGACTTATGCTCCAAACCCCACTAAGAACTAATGATAGATACTAAAAAGCTGCTCTATGGCTTGCTGATGTCGTGTGCATTTGCGATCCCAACCCTAGCCCAAGATGGTCAATCCGTTGTGCTTGCGGACGAACCAGACATCTACTGGACCATGGGCAAATTGACCGATGCCGAGGATGCGGTCTTTGCTGAAGCCGGTGTTGATGTCAGTGGTGAGCCATTGCACGCCATTCTCGAAGCTGACGGTAGCCTTCCGACGCTGGGGGATGGCATTGTCCCGACTGCTGATGACGGTGCCATGATGTTTGATGCTGTCGAAGGGCAGAGATTGGCGATCGCCGACTCTCCCTTCACGAACGACACGCCAGATAATCTCGGGGTGACGAATCGAACCTACGAGATGTGGTTTCAGCCTCGAAATCTTCCAGAGGTCGGCGAAGACAATCGGCAGATTCTGTTTATGGAAGGCGGCACGACGCGTGGCCTAACGATCTACCTGGATGGAACGCAGGAGGGTGACCCAACCGAGGCGGAGATCTATGTTATGACCACCAACTTGGCGGAAGAGGCTTGGGGAGGTGAGTCCGGCCCAGGAGCCACGGACCCAGATTTCGCGGTCCACGCGACCGTGAGAAAGGGTGAGACCTACCATCTTGTCTACGTAATCGACAAGCCGGACGATGTTCGAGAAGACTTGAACGGAGACTTGATCGGCTATCTCAATGGCGAGGAGTTTGGACGCGTGGATGACAAGGTGGGTTTGTGGTTTGATCACACGGATGACAGCGGCATAGGTGCTCGCTACGGCCAGACGGTGTTTCACGATGGCTTCATCACGGGCACGGCTGGGGTCTTCTATTATTACGACGGCATCATTGATGAAGTTGCTGTTTACGATGGCAAGTCGCTCACGGCCGAACAGGTTCAGAATCACTACCTGACAGGCATTGGGTCTGACGAAATCCCTATCGATGATTTCACGGCGGATGCGGAGCGCGTGGCCTCCGGGCAGGCGGTGACTCTGTCATGGGAGGTGAATGCATTCGACACCCTGACCATCGACAACGGGGTTGGCAATGTCTCTGGAAATACGACCAATGGTAGTGGAGGCATTACGGTGAACCCGACGGAAAGTACGACCTATCTTCTCAGTGCCACTAAGGGTGACGTCGAACAAAACAAGTCTGTGTCCGTATTTGTCGGCCCTCCGGTCATTGGCGACTTTGCGATCAACGGGGCTCCGTCGATTCGAGCCGGAGGCTCGGTGACGCTCACTTGGAATGCCTCTGGCGAAACCTCGGTGACGATCCAGCCTGATGTGGGCGATGTTAGCGGGAAGAACCGCGTTGATGTGAACCCGGCTATCACAACCACCTACACGTTGACCGCGACCAGCGGGCTTGGATCCAGCACCGCTGAAGTGACTGTGACTGTCTCCGAGGAACTCATCCCTGACCTTGGTTGGTCAGCAAATGATGCGGAGGATCTTGAAGTAGAATGGAAACCAACGGTCAACAACACGGTCAATGACGGCATCTTATGGTCAGGAGAGGGCTCCGTGGAATCCGGAATCTCAAACTTCACCGGAATCTCGTCGTGGGTGAACTCACCGGCCCTCGCACTCACCGGCAACCCGAACGATTCCTGGCAGGATGGTTTGGGTGGTACAGTGACCCAGGCCAATGTTAGCTGGGAAATGGTTTTCCGCCCCGGCGACTTCGATGAAAAGCACACCTTGTTCAATACCGGCGGCAATGGCGACGGCACCGGATTCGTTCTTGAAGGAAGTGTGTTAGACTTCCGTTTCCAAGATGCGGATAGCGACGATCAACGTGTCATTGCCTCCACAGACTTGGCCCAGATCGGATCGGAGGGTGATTTCTATCATGTCGTCGGCGTGGCGGATATCGATTCGGCAACGACCGGCACGGCCAGGATCTATGTGAATGGCGAACTCCGGGCTGAGGTGACGAGCGCCGGAGCCATCAATGACTGGGATGGCGGTGACCTAGCGGAACTTGGCACAGGCAACAACATCCCCGGCGGGAATCCGTTTGATCCACTTCCCTTCACAGGAGACATCGCTCTCTTCAATTACTACGAAGGCAGTCTGTTGTCGGCAGAACAAGCCGAGACTCTGTATCGCGCCCAAGCAGGCGACGCGGGCTCTTTCCGGATCACGGAATTTGAAAGAGTCTCATCGCAGTCGGTGAATCTCACGTGGGACTCGGTTCCTGGCAGATTCTACAATGTGGAAAGCTCTCCTGACCTATCCTCAGGATCTTGGCTCCCCGTCGTAAGCGCCGTCGTCGCCGCGCCTGATCCTGCCATTGTCACGACTGTTTTCGTGGGTGGACTCACAGAGTTCTCCAAGCAGTACTTCCGCGTCCGAGCTGTGAGCACCCCGCCGTTCCTCGAAACGAGCTTCGAAGACGGCATGGGTGACTGGACCATCAGTGGAGACGGCACGCTGTGGGAATTCGGCCCACCGACTTCAGGTCCAGGTGCTGCAAATACCGGCACCAACGTCGTGGGCACGGGGCTCGCGGTCGACTATGCTGGCGGCACTGCCGTCCAACTCCGCACACCGCTCATCGATCCCGGAGAGACGGGGCGGGTAAAGTTAGAATTCTGGTACTATCTCGATGCCGACGATGGTGATGGTGGCCAAATCAGTGTCTTGGAAGCCGATGGCACACTCATTCAGAGCTTGGAACGGCTCTACCTCGGTGGCGAAGACGACACCACGGAATGGACCCAGATCAGCCTCAGGCTCCCCACGCTCGATCCTCCCCGCCCGTTCATCGTCCAATTTGCGTTATTGTCAGGCGATGACGGTGATCCTGACAATGGCACGGGCTGGCTTATCGATGACGTTCGCATCGGGAAATGATTCAGTGAACGGCGACATTCCTGTCCCCGTAAGTAGAAAGAAATGCGCCAAGCTGGGTATTGCGCTGATTGCTGCCTTGCTAGCATTGATAATCAGTGAGGTCGTCGTCCGTCTTCTGCGAATGGCGCCGGAAATCAAGGCGATTGGGCTCGTTTCTGAAGATTGTGTTTACAAACGCTCGACGAATCCCCTCTTGGGATTCGAGTTGAAGGCAAACTATCGCAACGCAGATCCCGACTTTATCGAGAGCTACGAACGCACCAATGCGCATGGTCTACGCGACCGAGAACGTTCCACAGAGAAACCAGACGGCGTGCGACGCGTGCTGTTGTTAGGAGACTCAGTGGTGGAAGGTCATGGCTTGCCCGAGCAGGAGACGATTTCGCGGCAATGGGAGAAACTGTATCCCGAGAGTTCGACCGAAGTTTTGAACTTCGGCGTCAGCGCCTATTGCACTCTGGCAGAGATCGAGCTCCTGGAGAAGAAGGGCTTGGCTTTTGATCCCGACGTGGTCGTCGTTTTGTTCGTTGAGAACGATTTCGACAACTTCAACCGCGAAGCTTTCGCCCTCGGTGAGGCCGTTCAGCGACCCGCTCCCGTGAAATGGTTGTTTCGTCAGTCTCACCTTTTCCGACTAACATCCATCCGGATGGATGTCTTTCATTTCGGCGCGGAGACCGATCCCGTGCGTTGGAACAAAGACGCGATCGGGGATAACAATGTCGTCGATGGCTTCAAGCGCCTGCGTGCCTTGGCAGACCGAGAAGGATTCCAGCCATTGATTGCCATCTGGCCTCGTTTCTTGGATGATGCCATCGTTGAAGTGCCACTCGTATCGGAAAAGGATCCCGCGCCCGTCGCAGAACGTCTCGCGGCCATGCATGGATTGCCATCAGCGCGCTTGGCGCTTGTATTCCAGCGGCAAGCTGCGGGCAATCCGAGAGTCACCTACAGTTCCGGAGACGGCTTGCACCCATCGCCCCAAGGCGCCGCTATTGCCGCTGTTGGATTGAAGGAGTTCGTTGAGGAACTGGTGTCTGGCAATCTCACAGTTCGGCGTGCAGAGCCGAATGAAGCTGTGGTCGCAGCGGCGAAATCGTTAGGAACTGCCAAGCCCAACTATGCTCGCGTGTATCACCAGCAAGGCGTGCAACTCTTGAAGAGTGGAAATTACCAACAGGCGATCGAACAATTTCAGAAAACCTTGAACGAGGATCCCCAGCACGCCGGAGCACACGGCAACATGGGGTTGGCCTACGAGGGACTAGGGAAACCGCTAGAAACGAAGCAGCGTTTTCGAAAAGCCATCGAAGCGCAGTACGATTTCATCCAGGCACATTACAATCTCGCTCGACTGTCATTATCCGAGAACGAGGCAGCCATAGCACTCGCATCGTTGCGAAGGGTGATCGAGATCGACCCCAAACATACAGATGCCTTGAATCTCCTAGGAATGGAGTTGGGAAAGGCAGGCAAGTATGCGGAAGCGCGAACACATTTGGAGAACGCCGTGAAACTCGAGCCGGACTTTTCCGAGGCACACAACAACCTGGGAACCGTGTTCGCCGCCACCGGAGAACTGGAAAAGGCACTGCATCATTTCAACGAAGCTGTTCGGGCAGACCCAACCAATGAAGGCGCCGTCTCCAGGATAAAGCAGGTCGAGCGGATGCAGCGTGAGCAGCGGAATTCGCGGAAGGCACCATCCGTCCCCTAACTCGGCTCATCAAACCAAATGGTTGAACAAGTCTTCGACGCGCAAGATGATGTTATCGGGCAAGGCGTAATCGTTTCGCTCGGATGGATTGTCGCTGAAGTATTCGACGAATTCCCAATCGTTGCCGTCAGCGTCGTAGAAGTAGACGCGTTTGCGGTGAGGATGTTCGTTAGGGACGGTGCTCTCCTTAAGCCCTGCCGCGAGAAGCCGTTCACGAATCTTCTCGGCATCGGGAACTTCCCAGCCAAGGTGCTGAATGCCTGGGTAAGCGGTGTAGGGCCGATCTGCTGAGGCTTTCTCGGCAGTTGTCGCGGTGAGTGCTAGGTAACATTCGTCTGTTCCAATATGCGCCCAGCGATCGAAGCTTCCCCTTCCTGGTGGCGGATGCGGAACTCGGGAAATGCGGCCTCCAGAAAGCGAAGCGCTTCACTCACGAAAACGTTCGGAAACTCATGGTTAGACAAACTCATCGCCCAACGCACGGAAGAGCAGGTCACGAACTACCAAAGCGGCATGCCCAAACGAGCATCGCTTCGGACCAAACTCAATAAACTGGCCGAGATTCGCGACGAGGAAGGCTGCATTGCGGAAGTCTTGGAAGCTGAAGACGGCACGCCACTCTTGGTCGAGAACCATTGCCCGATCTGCTCTGCCGCGTCAATGTGCTCGGACCTCTGCCGCGCAGAACTGGAAGTCTTTCAACGTGTGTTAGGTGAAAGCGTTCGAATCGAGCGAGAAGAGCACATCCTGAGTGGGGCACGGCGGTGCGCTTATCGCGTTGCGTCTCGTCGGAAGATCAACTAGCACTTCCCAGCTGATCACGTGAATTTCTTCAACTCGCTAGTTCTCCGTTTCCTCGGTGACTTCCTGTAAGGTCATAGCTCGTTCCAGGATAAATAGCTCACGCAACGGCGCCACGCAGGCATAGAAACTCTGACCACAGAATCGTTGCGCCGCCGCGCCGGGGCGAGATATTTTTCGCTTTCCACCGTTGTCTAACATACATTTATTCGGCCGAGACTCCATCATCCCCAGCTCCGAAGAATAATCCTAGAATCGGAAATGAAATTCTTCCTCATAACAAGTCGATGAATCGATGCCGAAAAGTAGACACGACACTCTTGTCGTGTTAGGAAGAGTGCTGCCAAACACGACAGGAATGTCATATCTACGTTGCTCTTTCACTACGTTATTCGCTGATTGGCGTTTGTTCGAATTCAGAGGTTAACTATTACCGTCCCTGACAGGTAATGAAGGAGGAGTGAGTGAGCCCGATAGGGCTTCGCTCACGAAGCTCCTCCTTCTTGCTCTGACGGGCCCGATTTGCTCGGAGTCGGTGCCGCTGCTCGTTAAGAGCAACGACAAGAGCGCCCCTATGTTGCCATCGTAACCTTGATGGCGGGGCCGGTCTCTTTAACGAACTCCTCACAATGACAGTATTCAAAAAACGTCACCCTAGCGTAGCCAACATCTTATCTCAGGCCAAACACAATCGTAAAGTCCTCTTCATCGCCATGGACTACGTTAAGTCGACCCACAAGGTTCTCTTCATCAACGGCGATGGCGACGAGCTTCGACAGCCTTTTGATGTGCACAATAATCCGGAAGGATTCGGCTATCTCCTCGAAGCCATTCGCAAGACTTGCAAAAGCGCGTCATAAACCGCAAACACGTCATTCTGGGCTGTGAAGGCGTTCCAAGTTTCGCTCGTAACTTCATCCTTAGCTTATCTGACAAAGGTCATCTCGTTCTTAACATTCACGCCAAAGAAGCCAAGTGTGCAGTAGCCCTCTCTACCGTGGGAACGGGAGAATGTCGTCGACACCTTCTACCGTGGGAACAGGCCCGCGATAGAGAGTGACGATGGCCCCGAACACCCTCTTCCTGGAACGATGCAAATTCGTCGCGCCTCCTTCCCTTCAGATTCACCTCAACCGCCTTGCCCCTTGGATCACGAAGATCAGCCGTGTCTCCAAAAGCACGGTCACTACGAGCGTTACTCCCAACCGGAAGGCTCTGCCAAGACGCGCATCCCACGATTCCTCTGTAAATTCGCTGGCAAGACCGTCAGCGTCCTAGCCCATACATTCCTGCCCTACCGCTCGATCAACGTGCCAGTCGTCCAGGAGCACTTTGACCAACTCGCCGACATCGCTCAGGCAGCCCCTCCTGCCCACAGCGGCCCCGATCATAGCGCTCTAACTCGCACCTGGAAACGGTTCTGCGAAACAGACAGAGCCACCAGTCTGGCCGACTTCATCGGACAACGCCTTCCCCGCACGCACTCGCCCCGTGCTCTCTGGAAAACCATCCGCCACACAGCAGGCAACCTCAGTCAAATCCTCCTCGAGCTCACCACCGCAGGCAAAAGCCTCCTCGGTGACTACCAATGTCTCAGGCCAAGCTAACAAGAGGTCATTTTTAAAAAGAACCATCACACACAACCCTACACCTTCTCAAATGACGCCGTGGGACTAGACCTCCCGCATGCCAGACGAACCCATCACCCCACAGGAACAAAGCGCTCTCGTCCGCTACAGCGCCATCACGTACCTCACCGAGTGTCTCGAAGAAGGCCT
>JBLHHN010000103.1:0-17033 GCA_047616785.1 Verrucomicrobiales bacterium | reverse complement strand
CCTTGAGTTGCTCGTCATAAGCCTTGTTGATTCCGATGGCGGCTTGGGTTCGATCCTGGAACCACTCCTCGTGAGAGGAGTGCGCTTCTTGATAGGACTGACACTGTAGCGCCATGAGGCGAGGAGCGTCACGGTTCTCCAAGCTCCAGTCACACTGCCAAAGGGCTCGAAACTGCCGGGAAGCCGAATTTCCCTCGACGAGAACTCGAGTCTCGGCCTGGGAGCCATTGGACTGGATCCCAATGATCTTCGCCTTGGGATGGCCCCCCGAAGTCATGGTCTCAAGGAGGGCCCTGAGTGCTCCGAGTGCTCCGATTCCGGTAAGTGGTGCGTTGTTAGCCACAGACTTACGCACATTCAAGGCCGAGCTTCGGTAGGTTTCCTTCAGAGTCTCAGGGGAAAGTGGCGTCACACGGAGGCCTTCCGTCGCGTAGCCACTCAGCGACAGGGTATCCATCGGAGAAGCCAGCAAGGCGGTGAAGCGCTCTCCGAGTAGCTCGACCAGGTGCTCGGAATCCCAACCGTCACCCTTCGGATCCAGAATTCGGCGCAATGCCTGATCCTCTAGGTAATCGGAAGCGGTTACGATCACCGTCGGACCATCGAGAGGAGCCATGGGCGGCTCATTCTGGAGAGAACGCGAGTTTGCCCAGAAGGCAATCAGTGCGGCGGCGATCAGAATGAGGAAGGTGAAAGGCCAGCCTCGCATGCCTGAAATACGCTTCCTGGTTGCCATATTGGCAAGCAGAAACGCATAATTCCAATTGACTTTTGGGTGGAGTATAGGGCATTTATTAAAAATGAGGATTCTAGCAACCCTAGCCATGGCGGCGTCGATGACCGCGGTTTCTCACGGAGCCAGTCTACTTGGAGGAGTGGATGACGCCGCACTTGCTGATGGCAGTGTGGATGGGTGGTCCGGGACCACAGCCATTTCCGTCCCGTTGTCTGGTGGTGATACGATTCAAGTGACGGACTTCAGCTTCTTCGCTGCCGACGGTCGGGCGGATGGCACACGTCATGTCACGCCGCTCATCCTTGCGCGGCCCATCGGTTCGGCGTTCGATGCCGCCGCCACTGTGATTGGGATTGGAACCGAAGTGCAGGTGACCACGCCTGGCGCCAACAACTTTCCTTTCAGCGTCACCATGGGGACGGATACTCTAAGCCTGACCGGTGCCGACGAGTTTCTCGCGGGATTCTGGCAACGCGCTGACGGCGTTGATGATGTTGAAGGAGGCGTTGTGGCCTTTGCCGACGCTGGCGGGCCTGGGATGTTTCAAAGAAATGAGGATGGATTGACCCACGTGCCTGGTCTTGGCGGTCTGGTCGATGCAGGTCACGCTGCTGCTGCGGACGGCCGCAATTACCAATTCAATCTCGAAGGGAATGTTGTTCCAGAGCCTTCCGTCTTCTTGCTCATTGGGCTCAGTGGTCTCGCCATGATCTTCAGACGTCGCCGCCAGTAGCACGTCAATACACAGTTTCACAAGACCTTCGAAACGCACCCATCGGGTGCGTTTCTTCTTTCCAGGGTAGGCCGTCAGTAAGATGATTGCGGCGTGGCAAAGAATGATCGCATCTGGAGTTGGCTGATTTGCGGCGTGCTTATTGCCGCCGCGATCTTCATCGCTTTGCGAAACTCTGAAAAAAGACAGCAGACTACGGAGATGATACCGGTGGTGCCAAGGCGTTCGTTTCCCTTCGCCCTGTCGAAGACGACGAGCACCAACGGAGCTTCGCCGATCACGCAGACGGAAGAATCCACGCAGCCTATTCACGAAGCGTGGCCTAGCGAACACCTTGCTAGCCAGGCGAATGCCCGATTCAAGCGTCTCAAGAATTGGCTCGTGCAGCGTGACTCTAGCAAGACACCTTCCGATTGGCCTGACGCTTTCCTCGAGACCCTCACTGATGGAATCTCCGACTCATTATCGATCCGGGCGTCGTTCAAGATCGTACGATTGCAAGAGGTGACCGCGAGCAGGTTTGAAATGACCGTGCAAGCGGAACTCGCCTACCCCATGGATAGTCCGACCCATCAAAGGAACAGCCGCTGGCATTGCACGTGGAACGTGGAAGGCGATCGCACGCTCTGGGTCGTCTCGGCCGAACGGGTGTTCCAAGAGGAAGTCTCTGCATCCCACGCCACGCCTCGATTTGAGGATGTCACCGGCTCTGTGTTAGTTGATCATTCATCACAACACACCGTCGGCATCGATGCATGGAGTCAGCGATTGACCCGCATTGATGAAATGACCTTGCAAGGTCATCATGGTCTGGCAGTCGGTGACGTGAATGGCGATGGTCTTGATGATCTTTATGTCTGCGATGGCGGTGGCTTGCCCAATCGGTTGTATCTCCAGAAGGCAGACGGAACTCTCGATGATGTGTCTTCAGAATCAAAGACAGATTGGTTAGAATCGTCTTCAGCGGCTTTGCTAGTCGATCTCGACAATGATGGGGACCAGGATCTAGTCGTCGCCACCATTCCCCTGATCCTTTTCTCCGAGAACATTGGATCAGGTCGATTTCAGTTTCGCGGAGGGCATGAAGCGGTGTCTAGCGCATACACGCTGGCTGCCGCTGACTTTGACAGCGACGGTGATCTCGATGTCTATGCCACGAACTACTCTGGCCGGGCGGGTGAGAAGATGGGATCCCGTGGATTCGAAGCTCAAGCACCCATGCCCTTTCACAATGCAAACAACGGTGGTCGAAACGCTTTGCTAGAGAACCGAGGCAATTTCCAGTTCGTTGATGCCACGGAACGAGTTGGCTTAGACGAGAACAATCGTCGATTCAGCTTCTCCGCCGCGTGGGAGGACGCCGACAATGATGGCGATCAGGACCTTTACGTAGCGAATGACTTTGGCCGAAACAATCTCTATCAAAATAACAATGGACACTTCAAGGACGTCGCAGCCGCCATGAACGTGGAAGACACGGGGGCTGGCATGTCCGTCGACTGGGCCGATTGCAATCACGATGGGCGCATGGATGTCTATGTTGGAAACATGTTCTCCGCCGCCGGCAATCGCGTCACGTTTCAGGAGCAGTTCATCGGACAACGTGAAGCTGGCGTCGTCGCCGATGTGCAACGGATGGCTCGGGGAAACTCACTGTTCTTGGGCTCAGAAGAAGGTGGATTTCGTGATGTTAGCATCGAAGCGGGCGTGAGCATCGGCCAATGGGCCTGGAGTGCCGCGTTCGTCGATTTCAATAATGATGGCTGGCAAGACCTGATCGTCGCCAATGGCTACCTAACCAATCGACGAGCGGATGATTTGTGAAGTTTCTTCTGGCGACAGGTCGTGTCGCCTACACAAAGCAACCACGATTACGTCAGCGCTTGGGGTGAGCTCATGCGCCAAGTGCGCCAAGGCGCTTCTTGGAGCGGCGGTGAACGCAATCGCGTCTTTCTTCATGGCGGTGTGAAACTGGACGGCACGCCTCAGTTTACAGATGTGTCCGCTCTATCGGGAATGGATTTCCTAGATGACGCGCGCAGCATCGGGGTGACAGACTGGGACCACGACGGTGATCTCGATGTGTGGCTGCGCAATCGCACGGCTCCGCGCCTGCGACTCATGCTGAATCAGCACGTGACCGAAGGCGTGACGACGGACTTTGTCGCCCTGCACCTGTTAGGAACCACGTCCAATCGCGATGCCATTGGTGCTCGAGTCGCACTTAAGTTAGAAGATCAGACTTTGATCCAAACGGTGCGCGCTGGAGGCACCTTTCTCTCACAATCGTCCAAGTGGCTGCATTTCGGCCTCGCCTCTGCGAATGAGATCCAAGAAGTTTCTGTTCGGTGGCCAAACGGACATGTCGAAATCTACGAGAACATCAAGCCCGGCCAACGCATCATCCTCAAAGAGGGAACGGGCACTGGTCGTGCGCTGGGCAATCAACGCCGTGTCACCCTCAGATCGGGAACGCTCGCTCTGGCCCAGGATGATCAGACTTCGATCTTGCCTCGGAACGTGTTAGCACCCGATTTCTCTTTTCTCCCAGAGACTCAAGGTCCTCTCTGGATGATCCTTTGGTCACAAACTTGCCCTCATTGTCAGGAAGAATTGCGTGCCGTCACAGCATCAGCAGCGATCTTGAAGAAAGCTGGGCTCACTGTATGCGCGGTGTCACTCAAGAGTGACCCGACTAACGGATATCTAAAACAGATTGGGTATCCCTTTCACTCAGCGGTCGTGGACGAAACCATCTTTGCTCGAATCCAAGGCCTTCAATCGAGTCTCTTTGATCAACCTCCACCTCTGGCAGTCCCTCTCAGCTTGCTCATGGGCCCTGGACCAGAACGATCCATCGTCGCGATCTTCCGCGGTGTCGCTGGCCCTGACAAAGTGCTCGCGCACCTATCGCTGACCCATGCCAATGAAGACCAACTCCGCGACCATGCCGCTCCCTATGCGGGCCAATGGTACACAAAGCCTCATTCTCCGGCAACCTTGCTCGAATACTTGGGTGAGAAGATGCATCCTCACGATCGCGTCGGCAGCGCTTTCTACTATGAAAAAGCGGGCCTTGTTGAAACGGCGGCACGAATCTATTACGATGTGGGCATGGCTACGACTCAACAACCTGCCCAAGCGGAACGCGCTTTCCGCAAAGCCATCGCGTTGAACCCCACCCATGCCAAAGCGCACAACAACCTAGGCGCGTTGCTCGCCAATCAGAATCGATTTGAGGAAGCCGCGTCCTGCTTCGAGAGGGCCCTGAAACATGAACCGGACAATGAAAAAGCGCGCTTGAATCTGAAACGACTCGAACAGTTGCGATGAATCACTACACTCTCTCATTTCTGTCGATTCTACTCCTAGTGCTCGCGAGTTGCAGTGAATCGACTACTCAACCGGCACTGGAACCGGTGGCGACGCACATCACAACCAAGCCACTTCAAACGCCTTCCATTCGAAGCGGCGAAACGCTTTTCAGTCGGCTCGCGACCGAAGAATGTGGGCTCGACTTTACCAACCCACTCGATACCCAGCATCCTCTGAAGCGTCTCTATGCTGGTGGTTACGCCGTCGGCGGCATCGCCATCGGCGACGTGAACGGCGATGGGTTGCCTGATGTGTACTGCGTCAGTGGGCCCAGCTCAGATCGCCTTTTCATTCAAACCGAAGCACTCACCTTTGGCGACGCTACGGAATCAGCTGGTCTAGGAGATAGCAGTAAGGTCTGGGGCACGGGTGCAGCCATGGTGGACATCGACAATGACCACGATCTGGACATCTACGTCTGTCGCTACGATACTCCTAACGCTTTATTGATCAATGATGGTCATGGTCACTTCGAAGAGAAGGCTCAAGCCTTCGGCTTGGATGTGGTCAATGCCTCACTCATGCCAACCTTCGTGGACTACGACAACGACGGCGATCTTGATCTCTACGTCTTGACCAATCTCTACTATCGCGAACATGGCATGCCGAGGGATGCCACCTTCATGAGTGGAAACGAACCCAAGATCAAATCGGAGTATCGGAAATGGGTCGCCATACGCCCCGCAGGAACGAGCCTCACCCATCAACGTTATGAACTCTATCCTGTCGGGCAGCGGGACGTGCTTTTAAAGAATGAGAAGGGTGTTTTTAAAGATGTGAGTGGCTACGCCGGGGACATTTGCGTGGATCCAGGCAAGGGATTGTCCGCCACCTGGTGGGACTACAATGAAGACGGCTTTCCTGATCTTTATGTCTGCAATGACTTTGAAGACTCGGATCGATTCTATCATAATAACGGTGACGGCACGTTCACGGACATCATCAAAACAGCCGTACCTCACACACCCTGGTACTCGATGGGTTCGGACGTGGCCGATTTCAATCAGGATGGCCTCCTCGATTTCTTTGCCTTGGACATGGCCGCGACTTCGCACTTCAAACAGAAGACCAGCATGGGCGACATGTCTTCGAAGCAACGCTTCATGGAATCGGCCAAACCGCGCCAATACATGCGCAATTCTCTCTTCCTCAACACCGGCACGCACCGCTTTCAGGAATCGGCGCACATGGCTGGGCTGGCGAGTTCCGATTGGAGCTGGGCAGCGAAGGCGGGCGACTTCGACAATGATGGCTTGATCGATGTGTTTGTTTCCAATGGGATGTCTCGCGCTTTCACCAACTCTGACATCTTGCGAACGATCACTTACAACATGCGCTTTGGAAAAACCGATTGGGAACTCTTCGCCGACAAGCCTCCACAGAAAGAAGCGAACTTGGCCTTCATCAACCGAGGCAATCTGCGATTCGAAGAAACAGCGGCCAACTGGGGGCTCCACCACGTGGGCATGAGCTACTCTGCCGCCTATGGCGATCTCGATCGCGATGGAGATCTTGATCTCATTGTGGGCAATCTGGACGAGCCCGTTCATGTTTATCGGAACGATGCTGAAGGTGGGAACCGATTGCTCATCGAGCTGCGCGGGACTCAGAGTCATTCTTCCGGCATTGGAGCGCGCGTGGTTGTTCGTTCAGGTTCCGAGAACTTTGTCAGGCAAGCCAATCCTTACACAGGCTTCCTATCCTCGAACGATCCCGCCATCCACGTCGGCCTTGGGAAGATCAGCCGAATCGATGACCTCACGGTGCATTGGCCAGGCGGTATCGTGCAGACACTAGAGAATGTTGAGGCGAATCAACGGCTCCTCATCGAAGAACCTGCGAAGCACCCAAAGTCGACGCCCATGAAACCGCTAGCGCCCTGGTTTGCCGAATCTGACCTGTTTGGCAAACTACGACACCGCGAGCGTCCTTACGATGACTTTGCACGGCAGCCACTACTTCCTAACAAACTCTCACAACTCGGTCCTGGATTGGCGGCAGCGGATGTGGATGGCGATGGTAAGGAAGATCTGTTTCTGGGAGGGGCTGCCGGATACCCAGGACAATTGCAACTTCGGACAGGGAAAACCATCACCGAACCATTCGAGGCCGATCGAGAATCGGAAGACATGACCCCGCTCTTCTTCGACGCAAATGGAGATGGCCACTTTGATCTCTACGTCGTTAGTGGCGGCGTGGAGTGCGAACCAGGCGACGGCGTGCTGCGGGATCGACTTTACTTGGGCGATGATAAAGGTGGCTTTGCTAGAGCTGAGAATACGTTGCCTGACCTCCGTGATAGTGGTGGTGCGGCAGCAGCCTGCGACTTCGATCACGATGGAGATTGGGATCTCTTCATCGGCGGCCGGAGTATTCCAGGAAGGTATCCCCTCAGCCCTCAGAGCCGTCTCTTGGTCAATCAAGGCGGGAGGTTCGAAGACCGAACGCCCAACGCATTGAAGGAAACGGGCATGGTCACCGATGTTCTATGGTCTGATGCGGATGGCGATGGATGGGAGGATCTTCTTCTCACCCGCGAATGGGGCCCGGTCAGCATCTTTCGCAATGATAACGGGCAATTAACGGAAGCTCAAGAATCAGGAGTCCAAGAGTTGTCGGGATGGTGGTCTAACATCACTTCCGGAGATATCGACAACGATGGCGATACGGACTACGCCGTCATGAACGCGGGCCTGAACACTAAGTACCATGCCAGCCGAGAACAGCCTACGCTCTTGTACTACGGTGATTTCGAAAAGACTGGACGAATGCGTCTCGTGGAGGCCGAGTTCGAAGATGAAACCCTCTTTCCGATTCGGGGAAAGAGCTGTTCCACGAATGCCATGCCTCACTTGGCCAACGAATTTCAAACCTTCCATGAGTTTGCGACCGCCTCCCTTGAGGCGATCTACCAGCCAGAGAGCTTGAACGCTGCGCATCGTTTCGAAGCGAATACGTTAGAATCGGGGATCCTCATCAACAACGGCAAGGGCAAATTCATCTTTCAAGCGCTCCCTCGCCTAGCTCAGCTGGCCCCGGGTCGAGACGCCACGCTGACAGACTTCGACGGAGACGGTCATCTCGACCTCTACATGCTTCAGAACTTCTATGGGCCTCAACTGGAAACCGGGCGCATGGATGGTGGTGTGAGTCAGCTGTTGAGGGGCGACGGGACTGGGCAGTTTATTCCCATTTCTCCAACCAGAAGTGGCCTTGTCATTTCTGGAGACGCTACCGCATTAGTCGTCTTGGATCTTAATAGCGACGGAGCCCCCGATCTCGTGACGGCACAGAATGATGGCCCCATGAAGGCCTTTCACAATCAGTCGCGTTAACTGAATTCTGTGTCACTCAGTCACCGTGATCTTCGAGTCTAACGCAACATTGAACAGTCGCGTTATCGTACCAGAGACGGGCCATTCAACAATTACCTCCTCAATGGCCTCCGCTTGACCTAGGCCAATCTCCTGACGAAGTGGCGAGCCACCAAAGCTACTCACCATGCCCACCCATCGATGAATCTGACGTGGGCCTGAATTGGTTCTCACTTTCACCGTGATCTTGGCACCAATGGCGTCGCGGTTCGTCTTGGTGCCCCTCAATTGAACATAGAGATGATGATGATCATTGCCGGGATTGAGAAACAGAGCGTTGTGAAACTTATCGCCCGGATAGAAACCACCTAACTGATGATACAGGTCTTGATCCCCGTCATCGTCGAGATCCACAAAGGCCACGCCGTGACCTTTCTGCAAATGGCCAAGACCGGCGGAGGTCGTAGCGTTGGCGAATCCTTGGCCTTCCACATTTCGCAGAAGCACATTGGGCATGAGTGTTTCATACTTGGGATCGCCCGTCGCCAGGTAGATATCCAACCAACCATCGAAATCGACGTCGCCGAAATTTGCGCCCATTGGGAGATAAACATGCTCCAAGCCGACCGCTCGGGTGACATCTTTGAATCGGCCATCGCCAGTGTTCTGAAAGAGCTTCGGAAAGATGGCGGCATGAGGCTCTCCGCGGTAGTCCGCCAACAAGTCGGCTGGGTTGGCCTTGTATCCGGCGACAAAGAGATCCAGCCATCCATCGTTGTTGTAGTCAAAGAACCAGGTAGCGAAGCTGCGCCCTGAAGGCTCGGCGACGCCTAACGCTTCGGCGACATCGGTGAACTTCAGCGATCCATCATTCCTGTAGAGTCGATTCGCTCCTGCGTTGGACACATAGAGATCGAGATCACCGTCATTGTCGTAGTCACCAGTGGCGACCCCTTTGCAGAAACGATCATTGGTCACGCCAGCCATCTGCGCGATGTCTTTGAATTGACCCTGACCATCGTTGATGAAGAGTTGGTTCGGAAAGTCAGACGTCGCGTGTCCCAGATGCTTTAAGGATTCATTGCCCACATAGAGATCGAGATCGCCGTCATTGTCGAAATCACCCCACGCTGCCGTCTGGGTGGGGAATGAGGGCAGTGCTATCCCGGCCTCGTGAGTGACATCGGAAAAGACAGACGGAGCACCGGGCTTTGGTGGCCCGTCATTTCGCAAGAGAGAATTTCGAATGCTCCCCGACTCTCCTAACCAAGCCCCCCTCATGACGAACAGATCCGTATCGCCATCATTGTCATAATCCGCGCTGACGAGATTCAATCCGCCCAACTGGACGTGCACCCCAGAAGCTTTGTCCACAGACTCATATCGCCCATCATCAAGTTGATGGTAGTATATGAGCGGGCCCCTAGGATCAAAAGTCGAAGTGATGATATCGAAACGCCCATTCCCATTGAAATCGGCCACAGCAACCCCACCGCAGAGATTGAAGGCATCCAGCCCACGTGAAGGCGCGACATCGACAAAGCGTCCAATCGCTTTCGCGTCAGTTAACGCACTGTTAGGAATACGGAAAGGCTTAGGGACAAGGTCAGGGAATTCTCCGATCGCCATGGCGGCAATGTTCAGCAACCATTGAGTGAGCTTGTCGTTAGGCTCTTTCTCCAACACAGCGCTTAAAACCGCCAAGGCTTGACGAGCCGGTTTCTTGTCTGTGTGGATGCCTCCATTGGTCAACGGAAACACACAACAATCTGGGACGTGCCGTCGAATGCAGTTCTCCACTTCTGCCTGCCGGAGAAGGACCATCGCCTGCGCTTTCAAAAACCAAGTCGGTGGATTCGCCTTGTGGGTTTCAAGATCTGTCGAGGCCTCTTCCATGATGGATAGAGCTTTGGATGCATGCCCAAGTCGGAGGTGATGGTAGGCAAGTTGTGCCCGCCACTTCGTTCGCTGTCCAAGCGTGCTCGATGGTTCTGTTAGACGTCGTGTCAGTTGATCAAGCTGGCGCGTTCCAAGGTAGGCGTGATCACTTTTCTCCAGACCGTCCGCGATAGAAAGAAACTCCTGAAGAATCTTATCGAGCGAGGCATTCTGAGCTTGAGTGACATTGAAACTTAAGGCGATGAAGACGAGTAGAACCCGCCAAGGGATTCGCGCGTCAGGCTTCAATTCGGTAACAGAGATCGGCACAGGATATTGTTTATCAGACAGTTTTAGACTTGTCAGAAGCATTCTAATTTGTTTTTTCTCGTTGAGCGCTACCCCCCACTCAATCCAATGAAGCCATTTCTCATTCCTCTTCTCTCCCTATTCACGTGTTGCTCCACCCAGGCCGCTAACACGATCCTGCTCGGGACAGACCCACTCGAAGAAACGGGTAGCCCTGATGGCTGGGACGGTGTCGCGGTCATGACGACTCCCATTGAAGGTCCTCCTGGGGAGACATTGGGGATCTTGAGTACCTTTAATTTCTACGCAGACCCGGGACGGATCGATCCCCCGGGCTTATTGACTCCCCTTATTGTAAAAGAGTCAGGCGGCACTTATACGATTGAAGCCGTTGGCAAACAAATTGAAGTCACCGAAGGCGGGATCCAGTCGGTACCTATCGAAGTGATCGAAGGATCAGAGGTCATTGATCTCAGTGGTGGCGACAACTATCACATTGCGGTGGCCCAAGAGCGGGTCGATGGCACCAACGACGCCGATGGTGGTGTCATCCCGTTTGCAGGTGAAGGTGGCAAGGGGATGTTCTACTTTAATTCCGAGCCGCCTTTCGTTCCCGTCGTTGGTGAAGAAGTGACGAATGGGCACGAATCTCCGGACGGCGGCCGACTCTATCAGTTTAATTTCGAGATCGCCTTTTCCGATGATGATCCTAACGCTTTGCTTCCAAGAAGCGTTGACCTCGGTCAGATTCCTTCTTTTCCTGCGATGCAAGATTTCTCGGTCAAGATTCGCAACTCAGGCGAAAGCAACCCACTGACCGTGCAGTCCGTGGTCGTCACAGGTGGGCCCCAAGCAGAGAACTTCTCAGTCGTGGATTTCACGGCTGCAGTGGACCCACGAGGCGAGGGCGCTATCAATTTTCAGATCGATAGCAAAGGACAGACGGGGCTATTCAGTGCCACGATCGAGGTGAAAACCGATGATGCCACGCCCGAAGATCAGTCGATCTCTTTCGAGATCAGCGCAAGTGTGCTCAATCTGGCTGGCCCAGCTTCACGGTTAACGTTAGATGAAGCTGCTGGGTCTACCGACTTGATCGATATCACGGGATTCAATCGCCATGGTGTCGTCAAGCCCTTCGACGGTGTGGCGAGCTTAGGCGAAGCGGGGCTCAAGGCTCAGACAGGAACGGCGATGAGAGTGTCAGGAGGCGGTGGGGGAAGTATCCCAGGATCGGCTTTTGATGGTTCGCTCAGCGAGTTTGCGGTCTCCCTATGGGTGAATCCATCCGCACTCGGCTCGCTCGCTGACCAGACCTTCGGCACGATCGTTGGCATGGGAACAGACTCGCCACTCTTTGGCTTGTTGTCAGCCGATGGTGAAGTGTTATGGTTCGGTGACCGCGATGGTACGGCCGATGTCCTCTTTTCTTCAACCAACACACCGTTGTCTGTCGATACGGTGCATCACGTTGTCTTGATGCGTTCGGATGATCGCGCTTCGATCTGGATTGATGGCGAAGAGGTGGCCGGAATCGATGATCCTGATGCGGTGCCTGATACAAGCGATAGCACTTTCTACATCGGCGGCTTTAATGGAGCGTTAGGATTTAGTGGCGTCATTGACGATGTTCAAATCTATGATCGTGCGCTCCCAGAAGAAGACGTGAAGTTCCTTAGTGCCAACCCAGGATTGACCTTAGGCGAGACAGGTGCACCAGCCGACAGTGATGGCGATGGGTTGGATGACCAGCGTGAGGCGGAATTGGGCACGGATCCACTCGTGGCAGATTCCGATGGCGATGGGCTCCAGGATGGAGCCGAAGTGGATACGCACATGACTAATCCACTCAGCACAGACACTGATAACGATAAGTTCGACGATGCGTTAGAGATTGCCGAAGGCTATGATCCGCTCGATCCTGAGAACCCCGGAGGATTGCCCTCAGTGAGAGCCGGTGATCCCAACGACCCACTCGTAACACGTGCCAACGTGGATGCCTGGAGTGCCCTCATGGTCATCGATGAAACACGTCCGTTTGATTTCGCCTCTATCGGAGCGAGTTCGGGTATCGTGCAGAACTTCCAGTTCTGGGTCGGAGCCGCCACGGGCCGCGTCACCCCTTTCATTGCGGAACGCACGGCGGACAATGAATTCATTGTGAAGCATATCGGAACCACCCGCGTATTCGATGAAGACTACAAGTCAGACGATGAAGGCACGGCCGTGAGTTTCCCTTTCGATGATAACAATGCGGCGATCGAAATTCAGAATGGTTGGGTGTCAGGGTTCACAGTGGCTGATCCCGATGGCTCCAATATTGAAGGTGCCGTCATTCCGTTCGACGGCGGGGGCGCCGACATGTGGCTTGCTGGCGGTCCTGCGCCGGAGCAGTCGGCTTCGATCACCGTCGGCAAAGCACCAAACACGGAGGCGTCCGATGCGCAGTTCACAACCAATTCTCTCAACCGTATCTATGCATTCGCGATCACAGCGAAAGCGGACGAAGGCGGAACCGCTCCACCCAAGCCTGAGATCACTGCGATTTCCAGAACCGCTGAGGGCGTTGCCCTGCAGATTGCTGAAGGAGCCACTTACGACATCGAATATTCGGTGGATTTGAAAGCGTGGACTGCGATTGCCACGGGCGTGACTGGCAGTCACACGGACACCGATACCGCGCGCATAGGCGAAGCCAAAGGCTACTACCGTGGCGTCGTGAAATAGATCGGCACCTCCCTGAAGAAATAGAGTGCGTCCAAGGTGGCCTCCACCTTGTGGGAGTTCTATGATGTGAAAGCATTCCGCCCTCAAACATGTTCAAGCATACCCCCACATTCCTTGTCGTCCTCTTGCTCAGCCTTCCGTTGAGTGGGTTTGGATCCCTTTCCATCAGTGAGTTTCTCGCGATGAATGGGGGAAGAGATCCTGACAAAGATGGCGATCATTCCGATTGGATCGAGATTCACAACTCGGGAGAAACGGACGTGGACTTGGAAGGGTGGCATCTGACGGACGATCCTGACAATCTTTCGAAATGGAAATTGCCTCAACGTTCTGTGAGTCCTGGCGCTTACACCATCATCCATGCGTCGGGCAAAGATTTCTCAAGCCTTTTCAACCCAGAGATTCATGCCAATTTCAGCCTCAGCGGGAATGGTGAATATCTTGCCCTGGTGGAGCCTGACGGAACCACCATCGCTCACGAATTTGCGCCCACCTATCCAGATCAAGAGCGGGACGTCACTTACGGAGTCGCTGAAGATGGGGAGACCTTTGGCTACTTTCCCGCACCCACACCAGGCGAGGCCAATGGGGCGCCCAGCGAAGGCCTCGTCGGCAGTGTGAAGTTCAGTGTCAAGCGAGGTTACTACGATGAGCCCATCACTCTCGAACTCACATCGGACACGCCCGAAGTCCTGATCCGTTATAGCGATAACGGGAAGGAGCCCTCTCTGTTCACCGGCAAGACTTACAGTCAGCCCATCACGATCGACAAGACAACGACCATTCGTGCCCGAGCCGAGAGAAACGGCTTCATCACATCAAAGGTGAAAACGCACACTTACATCTTCGTCAATGATGTGATCCAACAAGACACCCTGTCTAAGAAGGTCACGGAAGACGCCGTCTACGGCCCGCTGATGCGAGACGCGTTGCTTGAGTATCCCGCCATCTCGTTGGTCACGCCGGACACTGACATTAGCAAGACAAGTGAGGATCCCACGTCTGTGGAAATGATCTTCCCCGATGGATCCGATGGTTTCCAGATCGATGCCGGGGTGAAACGAGTCGGTGGCCACAGCTTGAACGCCTATCCGAAGAACAACATGCGTCTCTATTTCCGCAGTGAATATGGCCAAGAGAAACTGAGTTTCCCTCTCTTTGAAAACAGTCTTTACACGGACGAGGCGGCGGATTCATTTGACCAATTGAATCTTCGAGGCGGCTCGCACGATAGCCTCTTCTATCTCGGCGCAAGCAGCCCTCCTCAAGCGCCTAGCAATGGTCAGTATCTGCGAAATCGCTGGATCAATGACATGCAATTCGTCATGGGCCACGAATCTTTGCGCGGACGCTGGGTCCATTTGTACATCAATGGCATCTACTGGGGACACTATCAGATTCTCGAACGCAACACCCAGGATTACTTTGCCTCCTATCTTGGGGGCAAGAAGAGCGACCACGTGGCGATCAATAAAGGCCAAGGCCTCGGCAGCAGCGATATGAACGCCTGGAATGCCATGCGAGAATCTAGAAATGACTACACCGAGTTTCAACGTCGTGTCGATGTGCTCAATTACGTCGACTACATGTTATTGAACTATTACTGCGGCAATGATTGGGACTGGAATCCCGAGCAGAATTGGGCCGCTGGCGGGCCGGCGGAGCCCGACGCTGGTGGGATCAAATTCATCGCTTGGGACTCAGATATCATCTTTCGTCGCCTCAACGATAACAATCTTGCCAAAGGCGGTCCCCATAGCATGTTTCCCACCCTCATGCAGAACGACGAGTTTGCCATCCTCGTTGCCGATCGCATTCAAAAGCATTTCTACAATGACGGGCTCCTCACGCCAGAGAAAGTCGCTCAAGTCTACAATGTCCGCGCCGAGCAGATTCGTTTATCCATCATTCCTGAAACAGCGCGTTGGGAGAACGGGCGCTGGACCCGAGACAATCAATGGCAGAGTGAACTTGATCGGCTCAACGATGATTTCTTTCCAAACCGCACCCAAGAAATCCTCAAACAATTTCAGTCCAAAAGCTGGACGGGTGTCACCACCGCCCCCACGATGAATCAGCAAGGTGGCTATGTGGAGAGTGGCTTCACGGTTAGGATTCTTAAAAGCCTCTTTGCTAGAGGAAGCATCATCTACACCACCGATGGGACCGACCCACGATTGGTTGGCGGTGAGATGTCTCCAAGTGCGCTTGAGTTTACGACCGGATTCCCACTCACCGAACCCACCACGGTCAAAACGCGCGTGATGAACTCCGACGGATGGTCGGCCATCGCAGAAGCCCGATTCATCGTCGATCAAGTTGCCGCATCCGCAGAGAATCTTACCATCTCCAAAGTCCACTATCGTCCCGCCGCCGCATCCGCCGAAGAAATGGCTGCGGGGCATCAGAGTCGCAAAGACTTTGAGTTCATCGAGCTTCTGAATCTAAGTGAAGAAACGATCGATCTGCATGGCGCGCGTTTCAATGAAGGGGTTCAGTTTGATTTCGAAAGTGCCGACATCACGCATCTCGACCCGGGAGGGCGCCTCTTCATCGTCAGCGACCTTGCAGCCTTCACACAGCGTTATGGTCAAGGATTGCCTATCGCAGGAACCTTTTCCGGGAGCCTCTCCAACGACGGCGAGCGCTTGCAGATCGTGGATCGCACCGACAACATCCTGCAAGCGTTGACTTACAGTGACGCGGATCCCTGGCCCTCCGAAGCCGATGGCGAAGGACGTTTCCTCATCCTCGAATCCACCGGTAAAGCCGGGCCCGACAACGCCGCTCAATGGCGATCCAGCGGCGAAGGCGAGCTACCGAGTGACGCTAGTCCACCACCGGTAAACGCAATCACCTATGCCATCTGGGCCGAAACCGCTTTCCCGACAGAAGTGGATACCAGCCCTGACGGAGATCCAGACAACGATGGTTTCGTAAATCTCCTAGAGTTCGCCTCCGGTTCAGAGCCCACCAATCGCCGATCGGTTCCCAGCTTCACCATCGTTTCCGACGATGAACTCACCGTGAGCCTCACGACCACACAGCGGGCTAACATCATGGGGATCGTCTTCATCCTAGAGACAACGAACGATCTAGACACATGGCGAGCCCTTGATGCCAAAGTTATCTCGACGGAAACCAACATCACCTATCAGATCCCACGAACTGCCGTGGGAAGCGGTTCGTTCTTCAGAATACAAGCGTCCCTAACGGAGTAGCTTTCTAAGAATCGCTAGTCTTTCCGGTCGATACCACTTTATAGATAAGCCGTCTTGGCCCAGTCAGTGACCAGTCGCGAAAACTCGGCCCACCTTTCATCAGGAAAGGTGAAACCAGTCAAACTTGCCATTCCGAACCAAAGAGGTTTGACGTTTGCATTCGGAGTCAACCCGCAGAGTCCTAAAGTAACTGTGATTGCGAGTAACGGGGTAAGGGCAACTTTATCGTATGCGGGAATGACCCAGCGTCCTGTCTTCAGGCAACCTCGTATATCAAGGGGCGCCCGAAAGTTTAGAACGTAGCCTGTCCAACGGAGAATCGCGCAAGCCACGACGATGACAGGAAGCGCTGATACGAGACCCAACTCACCGCTGTATGCCTCATACATGAAGATGGCTCCCAAATAGAGGTAGGCGACAACAAACACCGCCGGTACTCGCCCATCAGGTAATATCTCCACTTCAGGCTTTGCTGAGATCAAAGCAATGGGCATACCGATGCAGCATTTCACAGTTCCTGCAGAAAACATAGAAATCGAGGATTCATCATCGAGAGTCGCCTTCCCGCTAAACTTGAGCCCTATCATATAGGCGATGACGCGGCATGCGAGAAGCGTCGGCACCACAGGAGGCGACCATTCCCAACTCAGGCATATCCACATAGGGAGACCTTGGACAAGCAACATCCCCAGCGCACAGCGCCACGCGTCAAGATTTGTGAAAAAGAGAGGTGATGTTAT
>JBLHHN010000102.1:0-17076 GCA_047616785.1 Verrucomicrobiales bacterium | reverse complement strand
TGAGCAAGGAGACGCACTACTACCTCAGCAGCCTGGCGGACGACGCCGCGCACCACGCGGATCTAGTCCGGAGCCACTGGTCAGTGGAGAACACCTGCCACTACGTGCTCGACGTGACCTTCGGCGAGGACGACTGCCAGGTCCGCGAGCGCAACACGGCGCACAACCTGTGCGTGCTGCGCGCCAAAGTATTGCGCGATCACCCGGAGAAGAAATCCATGCGGGCCAAGCGCAAGCTAGCCGCCCTCGCTCCCGCGTTCCCGCGTTCCGATTTTCCTTACTATCAATAATCCCTCTCGTTTCTCATGCGTAAGCCCTGGCTAAAAACCAGGCTGAAGTCCCATTCCCCTTGCATTATGGGGCCTGCTCACGACGATGTTGGTCAATTGCCCGCAGGGCTGGCTGGTCATGGAAAATCAGAGTGATACTAGGCACGATCCTCCTCTCTACACCGAAAAGATCATTTCCGATCGGAAGATCTTCTTCCTCGATCTCAAAGAGAACAATCGTGGGCGGTTTGTGAAAATCACCGAAGACGTTCAGGGGCGACGGGACACGATCATTCTTCCCGCGGAAGCGCTCGAAGAGTTTCTCGAAGCCCTCACCCGTGTCGCCGACGAGGCGAAAGATCTCGAGGAGAGCGAGTAGATCTCACCCGCGTGGGTGAAATTTCTTGTGCACGCTCTTCAACCTCTGGTTGTCCACATGCGTGTAAACCTGCGTCGTGGCGATGTCCGCATGGCCAAGCAATTCCTGGATGATCCGCAGGTCTGCACCATTGCTCAGCAAATGCGTGGCAAAGGAATGCCGCAACAAATGCGGATAGACATTCATCTCGAGGCCCGATTCGCGGGCCCGCTCTTTGCAGATCTGCCAGACCCTCACGGTGGTCAACGCCCGCCCCCGCACTGACAGAAAGATTTCACTGCTCGTATGGGATTTGATCAGACTGGGTCGCTCCCTCTCCAAATACATCTCCATCGCTTCCCTTGCCGCGCCCCCCACAGGAACGATCCGCGTCTTATTCCCCTTCCCCGTGACCCGAATGAATCCCTCTTCCATGCTCAGATGCTCCAGCCGTGCATGGACCAATTCCGAAACCCGCAAACCACTCGCATAGAGCAATTCCAACATCGCCCGATCCCGCAATCCCAGCCTGACCTCGGTCGAGATCGACTCGATGAAATGCGCCGCCTCCATTTCATTGAGCGTCTCAGGCAAATATTGCGAGACCTTCGGCGCCAACAACGCTTCCGCCTGATCCTTCCCCACCTTCCCCCGCGACTCCTGAAAGCGATAAAAGATCTTCAGCGCAATTACTAACAAACGAATGCTCGCCGTCGCCAGTCCCGACTTCTTCCGCTCGGCCAAGTGACGCGTCAGATGAGGCAATTGGATCTCACCCCAACTCTTCAGGCCCTGCTTCTCCGCACAAGCGGCGAATCCCTCCAGCGACCGCCGGGTCGACAATTGATACGCCGTTGAAAGCCCCTTCTCCGTGGCGAGGAAGAGGATGAAGCGATCAATGTCGTCGAACATCTATGAAAACAGATTCATTTGGGGCGAAGAACTCTCTGGTTTGAGTTCCTCCGCCCTCGTCTTGGCCTTCGTCGGACGCGCGCGCTTCTTCGCGGGCGGCGTCTGGGCAGGCTCATCGGCGCGATGATCTTGCGATTCCAGATGCTCCAAGATGGCTTGGGCCCGCTCGATGATCGCTTTGGGCAAACCCGCTAGTCTCGCCACTTGGATGCCGTAACTCCGGTCCGCCGACCCGGCGACGATCTTGCGGAGGAAGATAATCTCTTCATTCCATTCACGCACCGCGACATTGTAATTCTGCACGCTGGGTCGGCTTTGCGCCAGCGCCGTCAGTTCGTGATAGTGTGTGGCGAAGAGTGTCCGCGCCTGAATGTTGTCATTCACGTGCTCAGCGACACTCCAGGCGATGGAGAGACCATCGAAGGTCGACGTGCCACGTCCGATCTCGTCGAGCACGATCAAGCTTCGATCCGTGGCGTTGTTGATGATGCTGGCCGTCTCGTTCATTTCCACCATGAAGGTGGACTGACCTCTAGCAAGATCATCATTCGCACCCACACGGGTGAAAATGCGATCCACGAGCCCGATCTCAGCCTGGCTCGCGGGGATAAAACTGCCCATCTGCGCCATGAGCGTGAGCAAAGCGACTTGGCGAATGTAGGTCGACTTGCCAGCCATGTTTGGCCCTGTGATTAAGAGCAAGCGATTGGTGTTATGATCTAGCGTGGTATCGTTAGGGACAAATTTCTCTTCAGCCAAATGCTGATCGAGCACCGGATGTCGCCCGTCTTTGATGTAGAGATTCTTCGATTCGTTGAGCAGCGGGCGGCAGTAGTTGTATAGGCGGGCTTTCTCAGCCAAGCCAGCGATGACGTCGATCTCTGCCAGAGTGTCCGCCACAATCTGCAACGCTCGCAATTCCGTGAGGATCTCATTCCGTAATTTCTGAAACTCTTCCTGCTCGAAAGCCCGCATCCGCTCATCCGCCCCGAGAATCTTGTTCTCCATCTCCTTGAGCTCCGGCGTGATGAAACGTTCCGCATTGGCCGTGGTCTGTTTCCGATGGTAAGACTCTGGCACTTGTGCAAGGTTGGACTTCGTCACCTCGATGAAATAGCCAAACACCGCATTGTAGCGCACTTTAAGAGACTTGATTCCGGTGCTTTCAATCTCCTGCGTCTGCAGATCCGCGATCCATTGCTTGCCCTCACGCGAAGCCACACGGATCTCATCGAGATCCGCGTTGTAACCGTCGCGGAAGATCCCGCCTTCCTTGAACGACACTGGCGGTTCATCGACGAGCGCTGACTCCAAACGCTCCACCAACTCAGGAAACTCGCGCAATCGGCCTAACCAATCTTGGATCAATGCCGGTGGCTCTTTCGCAACCAGAGCCTGCAAATGCGATCGAATTTCCGGGATGCCTTGCAAGGCTCCTGAGAGATTCTTCATGTCCCGGCCATTGCCAGATCCTTGACTCAATCTCCCCAACGTCCGCTCCACATCGCGGATACCTTTGAGCGCTTCTTGAGTTTGTGAAAGAATGAACGGCTGGGTCAGCAATGCCTCCAGCGTGTCTTGCCGACTACGCAGGGCTTGCAGATCGCGCAAGGGATGCAGCAACCAATCCCGCAGCTTGCGCCCGCCCATCGGCGTGCAGGTCTGATCGAGCGCATGCAACAAAGTATGCTTGCTCCCGGCACGGCTGGTCACCAGATCGAGATTCAACTGGCTCGCGGTGTCCACCAGCACCGACGCCTCCGTCTGATAAGGCTGCAGTGTGAGGATGTGATCTAACTTTCGCCTCAAAACATGTTGCAAATAGTGCAGTAAGGCCCCTGCCGCACCGATCGACGCGGTGTGACCCGCGCATCCAAAGCCATCCAAGGAGTGGACGTTGAAATGCTCCTTCAACTGGTGATTGGCCTGATCAAAGAGAAACGAATACCCATCGTAGGCTGAGCCTCCGGGAAGACGGCCAAACACATCTTCCTGCTCGTCACTGAAGAGCAGCTCCGAAGGCGAGATGCGGTTGATCTCATCTTCCAACGCCTGCCGATCCGGCACCTCCGTGAGCCTAAAGTCACCCGTGCTCAGATCGATGTAAGCGAGACCGAACGCCTTCTTCATCTGCAAGACACCTGCCAAGTAGTTCGATTGCTTGGATTCTAACAGATTCAGATCACTGACCGTCCCCGCCGTGATCACTTGGCTGATCGCGCGTTTCACGATCTTACCCGCTTGCGGTTCACTGATCTGCTCCGCGAGCGCCACGCGTTTCCCTGCTTTGACCAGCTTACCGATGTAACCTTCAGCCGCATGGTGGGGCACCCCGCACATGGGCATGCCGTGACGTTTCGTTAGAGCGACATTAAGGATCCCCGCCGCTTCTTTGGCATCGTCGAAGAACAGTTCGTAGAAATCCCCCAACCGATAAAAGAGCAGCACGTCCTTGGGCAAGCTCTGGCGCATGCCCTGGTACTGCTCCATCATCGGCGTGAGTTTCCCGTCGTTCTTTGCCATGAATGCAGCCTAGAGCACGGTCTCACGCATTGTAAAGACGTTGACCTGTTCCCAATCACATGAATCTTAGGTTCATGAAGATCACGATTGAATACTGTTCCCAGTGAAATTATCAGCCCACCGCTGCTAGTCTAGCAGCTGAACTGAAAGAAGCCTACGACGTGGATGCGGAACTCATTGCTGGAGGCGGCGGCATCTTCGACGTGACCGTGGATGGCAAGCGCATCTACTGCAAACACGAGGCCGGCAAGTTTCCCGACAAAGGCGAGATCGTGGGATTGCTGAGCCCGTGAAGGCCGACCTACAATTGGAAACAATCTGAAGCAGGATACAAACTAAAAGTAGGCGGAAAGCGGTTAGGGTGTTGGCATGTCCAGCGCAGCTTTTTCGAATCCCACCAGGCGCCATTTCCTTCAGACCACCGCCGCTTCTGCAGGGTCTCTGATCCTCCCACGGGCCGTGGAGGCCGCGCCACTTCCTGAATACACGGGCCCGAATGTCGTCATCGTCCGCTTCGGCGGAGGCGTACGGCGTCGTGAGACGATCGATCCAGAGCACACTTACGCGCCCTACCTTTGTAAAGAGCTGACCAAACGTGGCACGCTGTTTCCGAACATGGTGCTCGATTCCCTCACGGACGTGGAGACCAGTCACGGCCAGGGCACGCTCTACATTCTCACTGGCAAGTATGCGAAGTACAAAGACATCAGTGAGGAGTTCTTGGGCGAACGCTTCGAAGCCAAGATCCCCACGGTCTTCGAATACCTGCGCAAGACCTATCAAATACCCGAACACCAAACGCTGATCATCAATGGCGAGGATCGGAAACAGGAAGAGTTCTACAGCTTCAGCAATCATCATCTCTTCGGCGTCAACTACAAGTCAGAGGTCCTCTCACTCTTTCGCTACAAGATCTACGTGCTTCAACAACACCTAGCCGAAGGCAAATGGGATGGAAAGAAGCGGCAGGAGAAAGAGAAGGAATTGCGCGAGATGGAGTCGCTCGACTATCGAGCCATCGGCAAGCGGAACCCCGCGGAACCCGTGCAAGCTTTCTGGCGCAAATGGCGCGAGTACTACGCTGACAATGGCTTGGTCAATCCGCGAGGCGATCGTTTGCTGACGGAGCTCACCCTTTGGTCGCTTCAACATCTGCGCCCCAAGCTGCTCATGGTGAACTACAATGACCCGGACTACGTGCACTGGGGAAACATGAGCCACTACACACGGGGAATCTCCGTGATCGACCAAGGGATCCAACAACTGGTCAAAGCCGTGGAAACGGATGAAGCCTACCGTGACAACACGATCTTTGTCATTGTGCCAGACTGCGGCCGAGACAGCAATCCACTTGTTTCCGTGCCCTGCCAGCATCATTTCAACTCCAAGTCGGCACACGAGATCTGGGCCCTGCTCATGGGACCTGGAATTCAGAAAGGCGTCGTCGTGGACAAGCAAGTGGATCAGATCAGCATCGCGTCGACGATCGGACATTTCATGAAGATGCAGACGGCTTATACAGAAGGCCCAGTGTTAGAAGAAGCGATTATCTAACGAACCGACGAGGCTATCTAGCCTCGTTGGCACGGACATATCGACTGCGGCAGCCTTACAAAAGATTATGACTAACGATACCATAACCGCAATGGAACTCTCATTGCCACAGACCGAGGCAAAGGCCTGGCCCCTACGCATGTTCAGAGGCCTTTGGAAATGGCTCCTCGGCGCCTTCAGTTGCCAGAATCCCCTATTGGCACTGATCGGCGCCGGTTGGGGCTACCGTCTGGCTCGACGGAGCGCCCTCAAAGCTTGGTGGAAGAAGCGCCCCAACGCAATGGAGGGAGAAACTTTCCGTCAGTTCGCACGGAGCCATGAGCATCTCCAAGCATTCGAGCGCACACCGAACTGGTTCCTGGCACAAGACAAACAAGAGCACAATCGCTTGGTCACGACGTTCCATTCGTTAGCGATCAATCTTTGGTTAGGCTTCCGCGCGTGGTTTCACTCGCTCGTCTTTCTTGCCATTCCAAGCAGCTTGATGATGTTCTCTTGGTACTCGGGTTGGGACAATTCATTCAACAAAGGCTACGAGCAATTCGATGTTGGCGCGATGCTCGGTCTGTTCGGAGTAGGGCTGCTTATCGTCGTGATGCTCTACCTGCCCATGGCCCAAGCGCGATTCGCCGTGACCCAGAGGGTTCGTTCATTCTATGACTTCCGACTCATCCGAAAAGTGATCCGTCGTCAATGGTCCTCATGTCTTTGGTTAGTCGCCGGGTATGCGCTCGCCGGTTTGCCTTTGATGTTGGCGGGCAGTTTCCTTGGGGTCGCCACGGCAACGGAATCACTGGCCAATCTCACTCCCCAAGAAGCCTTGGCCTTCCTCAATAAGTATTACTTCGTCTGGGGCCTCTACGTCTTTGCCGCATTTGTCCTCCTCCGGGCCTGGGCAGGTCGCATCTATGCCAGAGGCTTGCTAACCTGTGTGCAGACTGGCCGCATCCAAGACGCCTCCCTAAAGGCATGGGAGCGCGAAGCCATGCAAACCTGCGGGCTCAAGACGGAGGCAGAATCAGCGCCCAAACGCAGTCTCCTCTGGACCAGCAATACCCTGGCCCGCGTCTTTGCCGGAGGCCTCGCTAGCATTGCCATATGGCTCACCTTCGCCGCGCAGATCTATGTCACGCAATTCTTCGCTGCTCAGCCTGAGCTCAAGCGCTGGGGAAACCACCCCTTGATCCAAGTGCCTTGGTTCCATCATATCCCGTCGCATTTGAAAAACATCGAACCATGAACGCAACGAGCCCCGCCGGGAAACCAGCGGGGCTCGTGAATGATCTTTCTGTTTCGTTAGGGCGTTTCTGCTAGTTCTGAACGCCTCGATAGTATCCTGACGGAAGCCCGATACGGGCCGCGTCCGTGTCCTCGAAGGACACCTCACCGGAAAGCCCAGTCATTACCACCGACCAGGTCACAAGGTCCGTCGAATACTCGATGTCATAGGTCTTACCTTCGAGCCCCGTGAAGGAAAGCCCAACACTCGTCGGGCCAGCAACAACGGTACCAATGTCAGGCACTTCCACCGTCGTGCCACCAACGCCACCACTACCGACTTGCTCACCGATCGATGGGCCATTGAAGATCTGACTGACCTCGTCGGCACTCAGCCCACGATTCCAAACCGCGAGGTCATCGATCAGCCCGTTGAAGGTGCGTCCATTGCCGCCGTTGTTAGCGTTCTCGCCAATCATCATCGGCCACTCATTGCCTTCAGGAACACCAGGGAAGCCTTCCTGGATAAGCACGCCGTCAAGGTAGTAGCTGGAACTCACGTCAGGGATGTTGGTGATCACCACATGGTGAATCTGGCCATCGTTGACGCTGATAGGATTCTCGACCAAGTCGAATCCGTTTCCATTATCGGGGTTCACGCCGCCAGCAACGGGACCGAGATTATCCGTGTCACCCTGGCGATGAATTCGCCAGTTGGTGCCTTCCCCTTTCGTCACGATGGCTTGCCAGCTCTTGTCGAAGGCATCCACGCGGAACCATGCTGATACCGTGAATCCCGTGCCATCTGAGAAGTCGAATCGATCTTCGGTTTCAACGGGCGTGGAAACGTATTGATCCACACCATTGAGGTCCACACCTTGTCCGAATTGACCACCGGCAAACTCAATCGGTGCTGCGCCCACTTCGAAGCCGTGGGCATCTCCGGCATTGTCCTGGAAATCACCATCTAAGGGAAAGTAAGCGATAAGCCCATCCCCAAGTGAACTGCCTGTAGCTGGGGTCGCCTTGGCGAAGACTGCATCGACGTTGTTGAAGTTATTCAACGCGATTCGGATCTGGTAGTCGCCAGGAGCAAGGCCAGTCACCGTGGCTTCACCCGAACGCCACACGTCAGACGGTGTGGGATCGGCTGAGGTGTCGACGGACACTTCTGGTGAAAGAAGAGCCGTCCCTGCGGCGTCGTAGATCCCCACCGTGGATGGATCAGATCCATCATGACCTTCGCGGTTGGCGAAGGACGCTCCGAACGTGATGTCCGAGGCTTCCGCTAGGGTGAAGGTCTGAAAGATCTCGAAGATCCCGTTCAGATCAATGATCTGTGAACCGTCCGCCGCATTATCGACGCCACTGCCGTAGGCAGAGCCATCGTTGCGGATGAGGTTCCAAGTGGCATCGTCGCCAGTCTGGCTCCAACCTGCGGGTACCGTGCCGAGGTTGTTGGCGTTGATGTTATCCAACACAGGCTCTTCAAAAGAGCCATTCACTAGAACGTCAACGCCACCACCCCCGACAGCATTGATCTGCATCCCATTGAGAGAACCATCAGAGCCATCGTTGTTCGTGTCGTCGATGCCGAAAGGAGATAAGATGAGATCGACCACATCACCGGAGGCAAGCGTGACGACCACCACGCGCTCGACACCTTCTCCATCGTCGGATTCGACCGTCGCACTGTCCACACGCACGCCATTCACATGGACGGCGCCTGTCACGCCGTTTCCTCCGCCGGTATTCTCTTTGGCCGTCGTCCAGGTGACCGCCGCATCGCCATCATGTGAGGACGCCCACCGACGAATGGTCCAATGCAATTCGCCGTTGTTGTCACCGTTTGGATGCGTGTTTCCTTCTCCCATCGACGTCCATGGAACATTGTCTCCATCCGCGTTGGGCTCGTCCCAAGCCGCGCCATTCCACCAATCGTCTGGAAACTGAATGAAATCAGCCGCAGGATCGTAATCATCCGAGGCGTCTTCCAAAGGCACATTGCGATAACCATAAGACCAGCCATTGTCGATCTCCGGGCCGCCGAATCCGGAAACGGAATCTGCTAACAATTCCCCTAGGGCTACAGGAACCGCGACTTCCGTCACGGGCGCTCTAGAGCCCGGATCAGCGAACATCGCTGCGATATCTTCCACGCTCAGAATCGTCTCGTAGATCTGGAAGTCATCGATAGATCCTGTCCATCCAAATTGACCAGCCGTGCCGCCAATTTGGAAAGGAGCGATCGTATTGATAGGGTAGCCGCTGGTTCCATTCGCCGAAGCATTGAGGACACCGTTCACATACAGAGCAACGTCCGCAGCACCATCTTCATTGGTATCTGAGTATGTGTAGACCACATGGAAAGTTTCGTCAGGAACCACGAATGGCTCTGAAAGCAGTGTCTCGGAAGCAGCTTCGCTCAACCAAGTGACCGCATCAGCTCCTCCTGTCGCTTCCTCGATGAAGACAGCGAAAGGATTGGCCGGGCTGGAACTGCGGCTGAAGAGCACGGAGGGCGAACCAATGTCTGCAGCGTCCTGTTTGATCCAGAAGGAGTAGGTCGCGTCCGCCAACGTTGGGAATCCGATATCAGCGGGGACTTCACCATAAGCAGCATCGCCACCTTCGGCAAAAGTAACGGCCGTTCCTTCGCCGGCCAACGAAGCGGCGCCCAAGGTGACACTACCAGAGCCAGAAACATAGTTGCCGTTGTAGCCATTTCCAGAAGAGTCTTCCATGACCGTGCCGCCTGCCTCATCCATTTTGTAGTGGGCAAGAAGTCCATTGGCATGCTTGATCTGACCGATGAGAGAAATGCTCGTCGTTCCACTCACAGCATCATTGCTAGTAATCTCCAACGTCCCGCGATAAATGCCGACGGTATCCGTCGGATTGAAGGTCACCGTCACGTCAGCACCCTCGCCAGGAGCGAGGCTATCAGGCACTCCGGAAACCGTGAAATTGGCTGCCGCATCGCCAGTGACTGTGCTGCCTGTGATATTGAGAGTCTGGGTCAAACCCGGATTGAGCATGCGCATGGTGATTTCCTGAGGTCCAGGATTCCCATCAAAGATGCCAAAGTCGGCCATTTCCGGAATGGGCAAGAGGCTCGGATCCGCTGGCTCCTGACGCTCGATCTGGAAGCCCGAAATTCCGCCGCCTCCCGTATTCTGGCGTGCCGTGATCGTCGTTGTCGAACCGGACAACATCTTGAAACGGATCACATTGCCCACACCGTCTTCTGCCTGTGTGATTTCTACAAAGTCCCCGTCAAATGGCGTGACTTCGGAAACGAGGTATTCCTGATCGTTGACGATGTAACGCCCACCACCTTCCGCAGCATTGAGGTAAAGATAGACATCGTAAAACGGGTAAGCGATATTCTTGAGCGTGATCTTTGTCGCAATGTTATCAGCGCCAACATCGTCTCCACGCGGAAGAAGAATGCCGTGCATCAACTGACCTTCTTGATCCCCACCAGCGGGCGCATCACCCGCAATGAATGGACCATTGGTTTCCCAGCTCACACGAATGAGCGATGGATCACCAGACTCCGCGTTCGCGATGACTGGCGCCCCCGTGCCTCCAGGGAGGTTGTTCCAATTCCCTTGGGCCACAAAGCCAGCAGTCCCGGTCACCGTACCACCGGCATTCTCTGCATCACCACCAATGAAGTTGCCCCCAACGAGAATGGCACCGCCTCTAGCAGGCTTAGAATTGGCATCCAAAGGATCCGTTCCTGCAGCAATCTCGGCTTGGTCCTCAAAGTCATCGTCATCGGTATCCGCATCTGCTGGATCCGTCTTATGCGTGAAGATCTCTTCACCATCTAACAGAGTATCACCATCCGCATCCGGGTCCAAGGGAGATGTGGTATTTTCAATGTTGTCATTCAAGCCATCGCCATCCGTATCTGCGAGTCTTGGATGCGTTCCTGCTTCAAATTCCTGAAAGTTTGTCAGGGTGTCTCCGTCAGGATCTTCTGCACCGTCATCGGCGGCTGGGTCTAAATTACGCGCGACACCGCGATCGGTGCCTGTTTCCCACTCTTCAGGAATCTTGTCCCCGTCAGCATCGAGAGCGCTGGTGAAGTCTAACCGGACGTTGTCGAAATGAGAGCGACCACCTTCAAGATCGTCACCGAGGAAGATCACGATATTTCCAGGGGGCGGGTCAGCGCCTGTGACGTATTCCACCGTCACATCGCCGAAGGAACGCTCTTGGGCCTCATGAAAGGCGACGGAATCGAGTCGGAGGTGTGTTTCTGCCAGTAGGGAATCGACCTCGATCTGATTGTTGGTGTCCGTTCCGGCGAGAGTGTTATCCGCCGACGGCGCTCCGTCTAGAGAGGTGAGGCCGACCACCGTGAAGGCTTCTGCTCCTGACTGCGTGGGATTACGATATCCAATCGCGACAGTAAGCGTGTAGGCCGTGTTCGGTTCGTAGGGAATGCCAAGATTCTGGTAGAGGTATTTTCCAGCAGCGGTACCGATGTGTTGAGCATCTTCAGGATCGCCAACTTCAGCAAAGAAGCCACCGATCAGCTCGACGAACTGGTCGCCCGTCTCTGCAGTCTGCCACTGTGTATCAGCAGGGTCCGTCAAATCAGGCAAGCCGTTGACCCAAGTTTCGCCGCCGGGAAGGGGGAGTTCGGGTGACTGGAAGCTATGGTTGTTGACCTCAATAGGTGCGCCAAAGGCGGTGATGCATGTGACCACTAGGATCAGGAGCCACCAAGGAGCCTTGATGATTTGATGTTTTTTCATAGGGTTTTAGGGTTGGGATTTAAACGCTTAGGACGCGCTGGTTAATAGGCTAGCCAATCCCTGCAATCTGAAGCAACCATAAATCCCAGTGGACTTCATTCTATTGGGTAAGACTTCTTGTCTTGGTAACGCTTGAGACTCCTGCGAAGTGCTTTTACCAGAGCGGCATTTCTCGCCTTAGTCGCTAGCTCCAAGGCGCCCTTGGCGACGGAGGCAGCACGCGCAAATTGTCCTGCCTGCGCGTATGCGGCTGCCAGGGTATCAAGAACTGCCGGGTCTTGATGCTTGGTCAACTCGGCAGCTCTCTCCGCCCAACGCACGGCTTGCTTGCCATCACGAACTTTCACGGTTGGATGGGCTGCCAACTGCCAGGCCAAGTTGTTGAGCACGATCACATTGTTGTCATCTTCCTCGACGGCGACGGTGTATGACTTCAAGGCTTCGGTCACGCGACCTTGTTTCATCAAGACATCGCCAATCCAAGTGCGTAGCTTGGCGTATTCCTCACTCTGACTGAGCCGATCATGGGCACGTATGGACAACTCATGCGCAGCCTCCACCTGCCCCAGTCCCATGAGCGATAAAGGCAAGGTCATTGGACTGAGGGGTTCAGGTCGCCGGAACCAACGCCCGGCAAACGGGAGCGCGACTTTGTGCATGGCTTCGTCGTCAAGACCAGCGTGCTCCATGTCTCGCAACACTCGCTGAGGACTGACTTCACCTTTGTAAAACGCCAAAAGCTGCCCTTTCTGATCTAACAACACACTCGTGGGCACTGGAAGCGGCCAACGTGGCCCATAAAGCATGCCATAAACGTTCTCTATTTGATTCACCAACGTTTCCGTGGCCAACCCTGCTTCAAATGGAATTCCTAACTTCTTGTAAAATGTGGCGGGGTCACCTCCAGACGTCGCTTGCCCGCCCATGGCCAAATTGTCCACGGATAGGGCGATCACTTTCAAGCCAGCTTTGGATATCCGATTCCGTTCCTTGCTGAACGCGTTCAGTTCGGCGACACAGGGACGACACCAGGTGGCCCAAAGATTGACCAACGTGAATCCCTCGGAGTTGCCTCCAGCGGCGCGCTCTTGGCCATCGAATGATGTGTAAGGCAACAGAGGAATCGGCCAGCGGGAAAGCGATAGCTCATGCACGGCGCTTTCTTCCTTTACTGAATCAAGTGGTGCTGACTTTGCTAGTTTCACTGAGAGATGCTTATCTTCACGCAATCGCCCCTCACCCTGCGTCGCATGAAAGCGCTTGTTAGTCTCACTACCAACAAATAACTCCGTCTTCCCATCAGGCCAACGTACTTGCATCGCCTTGATCTGCTGAGCCTCTCCGAGTCCGAAGTGCAACCATTTGCTAGACTGCGCGAGGTAACCTTCGCCTGCCTTGAGCGTCTGTGAGATCTTTCGACCATCCTCTAGTGTGATTTCAACATACGCACCAATGGCATCAGCATTGCAGGTTTTCCCCCTGAGACGAATGGCGATCCATCGATTCGTCTGCGGGCTCTCGTTCTTCACGAAGCGAAGCATCGGGGCTGTCCGATTCGTCATCCAGAGATCGAGATCACCATCGCGATCCCAATCGACCAGCGCCGGTGAACGCGCATCGTCATCGAAATCCAAGCCCATCGCCGCACTGGCCGTGACGAATCGACGCGAACCGTCCGTGCCTGGGACGTTGAGGAATGCACAGTTGCGCTCGTGCCCACTCAGAGAAACGCCATGATCGATCCTATCATTGAGTTCAGCCAACTCTTTCGCCAGTGTCGACTCCTGAACATTGACGCCATCAAACTCAGCCACGTCGAGCGGGGATGACGGCACGACCTGCCGCCAGTAGAAACTTCACAAATCATCCGGCACGCGTCCCGTGACATAACCATTGGCCACGACCAGATCTTGCCAGCCGTCGTTGTTCAAATCAGCGAAGACCGAGCCCCAACTCCAACGCCCCACGGTCACGCCAGCCATTTCACTGACATCATCAAATCGACGTTTGCCGATGTTGCGGAAGAGACTGTTCCCCCGGGCCATGCGTTGAAATTTCGAGAGCGTCTCAGGTGCGAGACCAGGGCGAAACTGCGGTTGCTGCGTGACCCGGATGCCTGCGGCTGAAAACATGTTTCCCGCATAGAGATCGGGCAAACCATCGCCATCATAGTCTCCCGAACAAGCAGACATCCCGAAGCCCCCGTCATCGATTCCCGCGTTCAGGGCCGTGTCGTTGAACTGCCCACCCTCATTGATATAAAGATTCTTCTGCCCAAAGTCATTCGCGACAAAGAGGTCTTGGTCGCCATCGCGATCGATGTCTTCCCACACCGCGGCGAAACTGAAGCGGTTGTTATTCTGAGAGTCCAAGCCGCTTTCCTTCGTCGCATCGGAAAAGCCTAACCATTCCTCAGCTCTCACTGCGGGGCCGTCATTCCGGATGAGGAAATTCCCCCCGCCATTGTTCGCATCAAAGTACGGCACCGGAACAGCCAAGCCAGCGCCTTCTTCTTGATTGGCAAAGTAGCGGCACACATAGAGATCGAGATCGCCGTCATTATCATAGTCGGCAGCTGTCACACTGAAGGCATTGCGCACATGCTTGTAGCGGAGCATGGCTTCAAATCGTCCCGCGCCGTTGTTGCGAAACGCCAGCAGTCCCGAGTCGGCAGCAAGCACCAGGTCTTGATCGCCATCGTTGTCTAGATCCACAAAGAGCGCCGATCGCGTGAGATCTAACAAATCCACGCCTACTTCAGAAGCGACATCCAACGCCGTGCCGTCCGGTTGTTGAATGAAGAGTCGATTGGGCAAGCCGCCGTTCTGACAAACATACACATCGTCCAGCCCATCGCCATTCGCATCTCCAATGGCCAAGCCATGATGCCCAAACTTGAAGTACCGGTTGAACAACTCAATGCGCTGGCGCCAGTAAGTATTTCCAAACCGAAGCTGTTCGCGGAAGGCTTGAGTCTGCCCGATGACATCCAACGTGGCGTCTGCAAAGATAGGTTGGCGTGATGCGGACTTGGCGAGGACTTCCTCAAACGCCTCGACCGCGATGTCACGAATGATCGGAGCCTTCACACCATCCCAATTCCAAGCGATCCGCCAGGTGGCGTTCTGCTCAAGATAACCTCCAGCCGAAGTACCTGCCAATGTCACCAATTGGCGACTGACGGGGGACTTCGGCTCCTTGAGGTCGACGCTGACGACCTTGAACTTCATGCGATCTAACTTTCCGGCGAACGGTCCAAGAAGACTGTCCCAAGGCGCTTTTACCTCTACAGCATCATGTTTCTCTGTCATTCTCCGCACCCGAAAACCAGAATCATTCAGAATGCTAGAGGTTGCGGGACGCAACGCCCCAATCTTGCCACTTACGGTCACTTTGCTAGGATCGCCAGTCTTCAGTGACTCGCCCAACGTGGACAGCACTTCGGACGCCTGAGCGCTGAAATCCTCACTTTGCCAACCCGTCTCAGGCTCCGCAGCCATGGATGCCCCGATCAGGACTCCGAAGATGATCGTGACGATTTGGGCGCTCCAAGACTCATTGTATAAGAATGGCCTCTTTGTAATGGAGATTGGACGTGAAGTCGCCATGATTCGAGAGGATGAAGCTTGTGACCGTCGATTGCAATCACTGTGGTGCGCCTCTTGAAGTCGGAGAGAAGACGCGCTTTGTCACGTGCCGTTACTGCACGAAAAGACTGGCCATCTAGTACTCGGAGAGTTCCGTCTACACCGAAGTGCTCGGTGAGATCAAGGAGTCCACGGACAGGATCTCGCAAGACATGGAGGTGATCAAACTACAGAATCAGTTAAAGCAGTTGGATCGCGAATGGGTGATGGAACGGGAGAGCTACATTTACAGGACCAAGGATGGACGAATGAGATTGCCTGGCGCAGACGACTTGTTCATCCCCGTCATTATAATCATCGGTGGCGCCTTCCTTTTCATCGCCGCCATCTATGAGAGAACATTGATCGCTCTACTAGAAAGCATTTTTATCCCCCCCTTGGAATCAGCCTCATTTCGAGCCACCAAAAGCTCGTAGGAAGATACCAAGCCGCTGAGTTTCGCTATCACACGCACCCTATTACGTCAGCTGAACCGAATGGGGCAATCCTATCACTACGCGAAGAGATCCGTAACAGCCTTAGCTTTCACCAACTCACGCGGCTGATTGAGATGATTCATCACGATGGTCTCGGGATCGATTCCAAAGGCGTGATAGAGAGTTGCTAACAGTTCGCCAGGATGCACGGGATCCTCCAAAGGCGCTGAGCCCGTCTTGTCCGACTTACCATGGACATAACCGCGCTTGATGCCAGCTCCGGCGACACAGGCGGTGTAGCAGTACGGCCAGTGATCGCGGCCATTGGCGCTGTTGCCATTGCCACTGGTGGAAACGCCTTTCTCTGGGCTCCGACCGAACTCGCCGACGGCAACCACGAGCGTTTCGTCCAACAAACCGCGCTCATCAAGGTCTTCGATCAACGTGGAGAGGCCTCCATCTAACATAGGCGCAGACTGATTCTTCATCCGCTTGGGAAGATCCACATGGACATCCCAAGAGTGATTGTCTGAATTTGCAACTTTCGGCCAAATCACCTCGACCACCTTTGTTCCAGCCTCGACAAGGCGACGCGCTAACAAACAGCTTTCGCCGAAGGTGTTGCGACCATAGCGATCACGCAAGGAATCCTTCTCTTGATCCAAATTGAACGCTTCCCGCGCGCGGCCTGACACAATGAGATCGAGCGCGCGATCATAGTAGTTGTTCAGATTGTAATCTTTGACCGCCTTATCAATGACAGGCATTTGCTTGTTGATCGCTTCCCGCAACGTGGCGCGGCGACGCAAACGGACAGAGAAAACGTCAGGGCGCAATTGAAGATCATCGATCTTGATCTTGGACATCTTGCTCATGTCCATGTCGTCCCCATCCGGGTAGAGCGTGTAAGGATCGAAAGCTTTGCCAAGGAATCCAGCGGAGCCGCCTTTGCCGACGACGTTGCTTTCTTGCAAGGGGCGCGGCAGCATGACGAAGGGCAGCATGGGCTCTTCAGAAGGCTTGAGTCGAACGATGTTAGAACCGAAATTCGGGAAATCTTTCGGACTGGGTGGTTCAAGCTGACCCGATGGGCTCACCTTGTCCGTGGTGTAGCCGGTCATCATCTGGTAGATGGCGGCCGTGTGATTGAAGAGACCATTCGGCGTGTAGCTCATGGAACGGATCATGGTCATCCGATCATTCACTTGCGCTAACTTTGGCAGAAGTTCCGTGAAGTGGGTGCCAGGGATCTTTGTCGGAATCGATTTGAACTCACTGCGCACATTGTCAGGGACATTCTCTTTGGGATCCCAAAGGTCAATATGACTAGGACCGCCTTGTAGATACACCAAGATGACACTCTTGGCCTTTCCCCAACCAGGACCACCAGCATGCACAATGCCACCT
>JBLHHN010000101.1:0-17390 GCA_047616785.1 Verrucomicrobiales bacterium | reverse complement strand
CCCCCAGCTAGGAGGACATCCCATGGGAGCTTGCGTTGAGAGAAGAAGAAGGCGACCAAGGCATAAGCAATGAACATGGGCGCAGCAGAGCTGAGCAATTCGTAGCGGATCTCACTGATAGGAATCCCTTTCACGCCAAGGGCATAAGCGGCACGCCAAGCGATATTGACTGATCCAGAAATGGCGAGTGGAATGATGAGTCTGTGAGGCTCCGTACCGAAGCCTGCCATCACTTGCATCACCAGAAGACTGAGCCCCATGAGGTAAAGCGGGAGGGTGCAGCGGATATGATTTCCAAGGGACACACCCTGACTGGCTGCCACGATCGGTGTCATGAAGAGAAATGCTGCCCAAAGGATAAGCAAGTACGCGCTCGGCAAGATGAAGAGCTTCTTCCGTCCAATGTAAACAATGAGCCCACCACTCGCGACCGCGGCTAGAAGAAAGATGTAATGGGCCGATGACCCTCCTTCTTCGCCACGAAAGTCGAGGGCAAATGCTAGACAGTAGATCCAATAGAGAATCGACAACATTGATGACACATGGGCAGAGGGATTAAGAGGCAGCAGTGATCATGCCTTCTTCCCCGGTGATCTGGGGAGAGGAAGAAGTGGAATCACGTTCTAAGGTTCGTGTGCGTTGAAAGGCGAGGTAAGGAAAGACGACCGAGGCGATGAGGCCAACGAGAGCAAGGCTGAAAAAGAGCCCTGGAAAGCTGTAGAGAGTGTAGCCGAAATACCCGCCACAAACGAAGAATGGTAGCTCAATGAGGACCACGGCAGCGACGAGCCGGATGGAGTCTAACCCTGCAAGGAAGATGTGATGGACATGATGCCAGACATGCACACTCACATAAAGACTGAAGGCAAAGAGTGTGAGCCGTGCCATGGAGACGCCTTCACCTAACCAAAGTGAGATAGCCCACGGCCCAAGTATGGTGAGCCCAGCAGTAAAGAGCAAGCCATAGACTGCGACAATCCCGTAGAGACGCTGGCGAGCGGCGCGGATCCATTCAAAGTCACGGCGGGCGGCGGCATCACTGAGCGCAGGCCACAGCGGAAAGGTGAACATGACGATGAAGCCAAAGACGATGACCATGAGACGCTCAAGGATATCGAACACGGCGACGGCGGCGGGACCTCCGAGATGAGCTAGAACGAAGCGTAACCCCAAATCTTTGGCGATCGGCGCCAGGCTGAGAGTAGCGCAGAAAGCCAAGCCATCACTGATAAGGAACTTAGCCAATGGCCGATCCAATTGAGTCACGCGAGGGATCAGGTGAGGCCTCTGAATCCAGAAATGAATCAGATTTGCCAAGGCGGCAAGTGTGAGGATGCCGTTCACGACAAGAATCACGAACCAGATCTTGGGGTAATGATGAATCCCTGCGATCAGGATGATCCCGGCGGTGAGATTGCCGAGGGCGCCGTAGAGATTCGTGACAAAGGTTTCCTGGTATGCCGCACGCGCACGATCTCCTAACGAAGTGATCATCTTAAGAAAGATGATCCCAACGCCTAAGATGATGCCTTGCTGCATGGGTTCCGCATAGGGGAGAAATTTCTCTCCAAATAGAGTGTCAACGGGAATGCTCAGCGCCACTCCGAGAACAGCCAAGCATCCGACGAAGGCGAGTATCACTGTAAGAAAGAATGCTGTGGAGAAGGCCACACCCGCGCGCTTCATATCATCCGCCGCGATGCTCTTAGAAAGCACATTGGTCAGGCCAGGGCCTACACCGAGTTCAGAGAGAATGACAAAGGTAATCAACGTCGTGATCATGGCCACGACTCCGAAAGCTTCCTCTCCCAAGACACGGAATGCCAGCCCCATGCCCACGATCTGGAGCAGAATATTTCCGCATTTACTCGCCAAAGAAGTAAGGGCGGCGAGCTTCAGCCCTCGCCCTCGCGTCTTACGATGTGGGTCCGTTTTTTCCAAGTGTCTTGATTTCTGTTAGTAAGCGTTCTCTCGTTTGAGGAAGGTCAAGAACATGATCTGGAAATCGAATAAGATATTCCAGCGTTCAATGTAATGGAGATCATACTTGATCCTCTCTGTAAGATCGGTATTTCCGCGCAATCCATTGACTTGTGCCCAACCCGTGATGCCGGGCTTGATGCTGTGACGCGCATTGTAATGAGGTATCTCATCACGGAATTTCTTAATCAACTCGGGGCGCTCCGGCCGAGGACCTACCAGGCTCATCTCGCCCTTCATCACATTCCAGAACTGAGGGATCTCATCAATATTCGACGCACGTAAGAACTTTCCAATCTTCAATCGGCGCGGATCATTCTCCACCGCCCACACTGCTCCCGTATCCGCTTCGGAATCGATCTTCATGCTGCGCAACTTGATGATATCAAACTCACGTCCACGCTGCCCAACGCGGCGTTGTCGATAGAAGATGGGCCCAGGTGATTCGAGATAAATGATGGCACCGAAGAGCGCGATCAAAGGAGCTCCTACGACAATGCCTACCAATCCGCCGATGAAGTCGATCACCCTCTTGATGATGAAGAGGTTGACGCGAGAGTGCAGCGGAAGACGTGAAATGCCTAACAAAGGCATGCCAAAGATCTTTTCCAAATTCAGACCACCTAGCAAGACTCGGAAACACGTCGGCACCAACTGGAACCCGACCATTTCTTTCTCGCACAGGGTGATAGTAAGTGAAAGATCCTCGCGTTTCAGTTCAGTGTCTGACGTGATCAGCATGTCTACATGACCGCTCGCGAGAACTTCAGGGAGATCCTCATAAGAACCGAAGTCGCATAACTCCGGCGGAAGTGGTTGAGCAAAGTCTTGGCCAGGAGGACGAATCGCTCCTAAAATCTTCATGGGACTCCCAGGATCATCCGTCATGATCTGACCGGCGTCCGCACAGTCTTGATTCCAGCCCAAGAAGATGACCTGCTCCATGAGGCCAGACGCCTTGGACAAGTTCCAGATCAGCTTGCATAGCACAAACCTCCACAAGCTCATGGCGACAAGAAGCACGCAGGGGGCAATGAGTAAGTACAATCGGCTCGCACTCCCCAAATCTGCCGTATCGGCGCGAGCCAACTCAGGTTCCAAGAATCTCAACGCCGCTAGATAACAGACGAACCAAAGAACGCAGCTCCGCGAAATGCGAGGGAAGGATTTTCTCGGCGAAAGAAGGTACTGATTCTCATAGAGCCGCGAGTGTCCAAAGATAAGCAACGCTCCGACGATACCGAGCGCAATGAACAAGGTGTACTGTCCGAGTGTCATTTCAGGCATCATGATTCCGACCTCGCCTAGGAAACGGAATCGGATGATGAAACTAGCAATCAGCGAACCGAGAATAACTAAAGCATCCGCAAGGATGATCAGAATGGCCGTGTTCTCCACGGCCCCTGGCAGGCGTTTCGCTCGATTGGTAGTGGACGCTGTGGAGGTTTCCATAGGGTTATAACAAAGCGGCGTTCCTGGAGAGTTCTTCGGCACGGGCTGGAAGCGCCGGTACGGCATCTCCTTTTGACTTGAGGTTCATTCGTTGCTGCTTCGACATGTATGTGACATACGAGGACTCCGCATCTCCATCCAATGAGCCATTGAGGATGTAACCTGCGAGAGGATGACCGGTCTTGTTGAGAATCTGCCTCGCTTTAGCCAAGTCCTTCTTCTTTGTCGTATTCGCCCTGACCACGAGGCAAGTTGCATCGGCATGCCCGGCTAACATCAGACCATCACTCACGGGAACGATCGGGGCGCTATCGATGACGATCTTATCGAAGAACTGTGCGGCTTGAGCCAGAAGCTTGACCAGACCAGGCCCGGCCAAGAGTTCGGACGGGTTCGCCCGAAGTTCGCCCGAAGGGATGAAGTAGAGCCCTTTGACCTGAGTCGGATAACAAACATCCTGCGGCTCGGCACGCCCTCGAAGGAGATCTGTCATGCCGCGATTTCGCCCCTTCAGAAACACATCTTCAAGGGAAGGGCACCGGAGATCCCCATCGATGAGCAAGGTCTGAAAGCCCTGCATCGCGTAGGACGCCGCACAATTCATCGCACAGAAGGACTTTCCGTCCCCAGCATTGGCGCTGGTCATCACAGTGATCTTCGGTTCACCTTGAGGCCGGAAATACAAGGATGTCCGCAGGCCGCGAAATCCTTCAGCAGCAACAGAGTGAGGATCATTCACCAGAACCAGCTTGTCCTCAGGCTTCCGCATCTTGGTCACTGGCAATTGCGCGAGACAATTGAGTTCAGGAAACAACTTAGCCACGTCGCCTTCATCCCGAATCTGCTGTCTTAGCATCTCCATGGCGAAGGCAATACCGAGGCCGCTAACAATCCCAGCGAGCAAGCCACCGGCAAGGATGAAAGGTTTGTTAGGCCATATCGGATACTCCGAGACCATGGGCTCCTGCTTGATGCTGATGACCTGCGGTTCTAGTCCACTGTTAACCTGGGCCTGATAGAGCGCCGTGGTGACTTCGTTCAGGATGGGGCGCAGATTGTCTACATCTCCTTGCAGTTTCTTATACTGAGCAACGACCCTCTCTCGTTTGGCGACTTCGCCCTTCTGAGAGTTCAATCGCTCGTTCAATGCCTTCTCATTCTCGACGGCATTCTGAAAGCTTACTTTCACAGTTGACATGGACGAGCGCACCGCATCTTGAAGGGCGTCATTGGCTGCATCAACTTCAGCAACCATCGTGACATAGTCTGGATGCCTCGGTCCATATTCTTTCTTTAAACTTTCAAACGCCGACTGCTTCTTGCGCAAAGTGGCTCGCAGTGCTTGGATCTCAGGCAATTGCATGCTAGGCAGCTCTAGGAGTTTAGCGGAACTTTGCCCGGAAGATCCTAACTGTTTCTCGAGTGCAATACGTTGCGACTGGGCGTCTTCAGCACGGCCCCTGAGATCCGAGAGTGCGGCCCCGATGATGTTGCCATCCGTGCGCAAATCGAGTTCATCATGCTTCGTAGCATACTGATCTAGGGCATCCTCTGCTTCTTTCACTTGCGCTTTAAACTTCGCTTCCTGCTCAGCCAAGTCTGCCGTCTCGGCATTGGCGAAAAGCACTTTATCTTCCTGTTCGACCTTCTTGAATTCGGCGATGTAGGCCTCCACGACTCGCTTAGCGAACGCTGGATCCGTGCTGCGGTAACTGATGACCACATTCCGAGTGCCTCGAGCCAGTTGAATCGAAGAGCGTCCTTGCACTTGTGCGATCTGCGCAGCGAGACTACCCTTGAGATGATCTGCTAGACCTTGATTCTGAATCATGCGCTCAACCAAAGTGGTGCTTTGCAAGTTGCGTTCAACGGTCTTGAGCGCATCGATCGATCCAAAATCTTCGCTTTCGCTAGGACCAAACATTACATCGCGGGAAGCAACCTTCAGCTCTCCTGTGGACTCGAATACTTCAGGACTGTGTTTGAGAAAAAACGCGGCCAGGCCGATCCAGGCCAAGAGCATGGCCAAGATGATCCACTTCCTGCGGGCGATGACTTGGAACAAGCCAAGAAAGTCGAGAGTCGGAAGCTCCACAGGCGGCGTGGCGGCAGGCGGGGGGGCCATGTATATCGGCGTCTGTTGCACTGCTAGTGGTGTGCTATGCTCGATCGTGGCTGGTAGTGGGCGTTCCTCCATGATTTCTAAAACAGACTCTCTCTGACCTCAATGGTATCGCCGTCCTGAATATAGACAGGGCGCAAATTCTTCTCCAAGAGCGCCTTCACATTCACTGTGTAGGGCTCGACTCGACCGTTTACGATCCGGCGCAAGATGACTTTCTTCTGATTGGCCACATCTTTGAATCCACCCGCTTGAGCAATCGCTTGGATGATTGTTATGTGTTTGTTAGCAGCCGCATCGAAGTTTCCTGGAGCGCTCACAGCACCCAAGACGACGAAGCTGATCTTGGCATATTCCATCACAGTAATCGTCACCCGAGGACTGACCAAGTAATCCCCACGCAAGGCCACTTCGAGAGCACGTGCTGCTTGGCTCGCCGTAAAGCCAGCGATTCTCACAGGCCCCATGTAGGGATGCTCCACAAAGCCCTGCCGGGATACCCGCAGTATGCCATTGCCTTTCGGATCATTGAAAGTCGACAGTTTCACAATGTCTCCAGGAGAGATCTTGTAATCGGCACCGACCGCGGAGGTCACAGGGCTCTCCTGTCCTCTCAAGCCGCAAGTGAGCAGCATGCTCAGAAGGCAGAGGAGATGAATGAAAGTGAAAGAGTGCCGAATCATAGAATTTAGTATGTCCAATTCAAGCCCATGCCGACGCGTTGATTGTCGAAGCCGAGAGTGGTGTCATTGGATTCGTTGCTGCTGCAGGTGTAGTAGAACTCTGCTTGCCAATGCGGGTTGATGTCGTATGCCAGCAGTGAGGAAAAGAGGAAGTAGTCGTCCTTGCGTTCCGCCGTGACACCTTCCTCAGCCGCGAAGTAATCTTGATGCTGATAACCGCCAGTGAGGATCACTCGCGTCTTGTGGCCTACCGCTTGTTCGAAAGACAGCTGCAAGCCGTTGTTGATAAATCCACTGCCGATGGTGAAGGCACTTGTGCTAGGTTGACGCACAGCTTCGAACGATAGGCGCTGTTTGCTATTGGGCTGATAGCCAACGCCAAACCGGTAGACGAGATCTGATCGATCTCCTTTACTGAGATTGCTAAAGGCGATCCCTGCTTCGGCAATAACGCTCGTCTTGGCACTTGGCTTGGCGTCGAGGCGAACAAGAGCGGCTTGATAGGCTTGGCTATCGGCTCCGTCCGTCTGCGATTCGGAATAACGATAGACACAGCTTACCGTGGTCTTGCTAGAAGTTCGATAGCTGAAGTAGGCATCGGCGGTGAAACTATGATAGTCAGCGAAGAGACCGTAGTCCGTCGTACTATACTCCCCGGACATTCCCAACGACACTTTGGAACTCAACGCATAGTCGATGCCAAGCCGTCCACCATAGCTCTCTGCGGTGTCACGTCCTCCTAGATCGAGAAAAGCCCCCGTCTCACGAGTCATTCTTACATCGAAAGGAATGGTCACTTTCTTCTTTTTCAACTGCCCTTGAACCTGGAAGAGATGATCCAACGTCTCAGACGTGGTATTCTTCAAGTAGGCCGACCCAGTCGCGGTGTAGGCGGCACTGAGGTAGGTGGCTTGCTGATTTCGGAAATCTCCTGCGTTCACGGATAGAGTCGGGGCAACGACAAAGACGACATCATCGTCCTTATCTTGGCCGTCGATGAACACGTTGTCGTTGTATTCGATGCCGGATCGGACCTGAAACGGCACATTTGATTTCGCCTTTCTTCGAGCCGCCAGCGGATCACGAGGATTGCCAACAACCGACGGCTGACGAAGTCTGGTCTGATCAAAGAACGCGGGGGGGGCTGCGACACTATTTCCACGCTCCAGACTTGGCTCTTCAGAGAGGCCTCCTTCAAGGCCAGGAGAAAGCGCACTTTCAGTGATCAAAGCGCTGGCGTCGTTATCGGGCGTGAGCGAGCTTTCTAAGCCGCTTGGGAGTTGGCCAAAGGCGTCACCAGGGCTTTGCGCCCAGATCGCCGTGATAGAAAGACCTAGAGCAAAGACACTAGGACCGAACCAGCTTGGAGGGGTCATCTCGGACATCAGATTATTAGGAAAAAGTGGATTGGGCAAGATTCTCAGCTTGGCGACGAAGGATCTGCAATGATCGTCGAAAGTGAGAATATCGCAAAGGGCTTTCTATGTTAATTATAGTAAATTTGCTTAATTGCGAATCAGACCTCTTCCAGGCCCGCTAAATATTAATTTTATCTCAAATATGGCTATTATGCATATATTGCTAGCACAATTAACGATTTTCTGGAGATCCCCTGTGGCAAACCTCGATCGCCTGCGTGGCCTCTTAGGGCCTCTTTCGGGCTCGGACGGGCGGCTTCTCGTCTTGCCAGAAATGATGAGCACCGGGTTCACCGATGACCTGGACAGCTTAGTCGAACCCGCTGGCGGGAGCTGGGAACAGGATTTTCATCAGCTCATTGCCAAAATCAGACTGCCAAGCATTCTAGGAATTGCTCGGAGAGAGGGATCTGAGATCACCAATGAAGCCCTTTTCTTCGATGCCGTGAACGCCCAACCTCAGGCCTCGTATCGGAAAATCCGTCCATTCAAGAGCGAGCACAAAGTAGTGACTCCGGGCAAGCAAGTGTCGACTTTCGAATACCAAGGCGTCACCTTCTGTCCGCTCATCTGCTACGATCTCCGTTTTCCAGAGCTCTTCCGCGCTGGCTTGCGGCAAGGCGCCGAGGTCTTCCTCGTCATCGCAAGCTGGCCGGACCGCCGGCAGATGCATTGGGAGACTCTCCTACAGGCGCGCGCGATCGAGAACCAAGCGTTCATGGTGGGCGTGAATCGCTGCGGGGACGATCCGGAACTCCACTACGCAGGAGGCTCCATGGTCGTGGATCCTCACGGAAACGTCATCTATCATGCTGGCGACAGCGAATCCATCACTGCGGTGCCTATCGATGTGCAAATGGTGCGTGACTGGCGTTCTGAATTCCCAGGCGTCAGCGACTATCTCCGAAGCCCAGACCTTGCCTAACCATGTCTCTCGTCACTGTCCATGCCTCTCGTCTTGCAGGTCATCAGACGGATCTAGACAACCTCTCTGCGGACGAGCACGAGCGGGCAGCGGCTTTCGTATTCGATCGGGATCGGAGACGCTATCAAGAGTGTCACGTGCGTTTGCGGCATCAGTTAGGCCACTACCTGGACACTACCCCAGAAAGCCTGGCCATCATCACAGGTCCCTTTGGAAAACCTGAACTCGAAGGGACGCCCTGCCATTTCAATCTCTCTCATTCTGGGGATCTCTACGCCGCAGCATTCCACCCAGAGCATCCCATCGGCATCGATATCGAGACGGGCGAGACCAATGGCGATGATCTGCTCGATCTCGTCCCCCATGTCTGCCACGCAACCGAGAAAGCCGCCTTGGAGCGACTCCAAGATCCATCGGAACAGCGCCGATTGTTTCTCTGTTATTGGACGGCGAAAGAAGCTTTTCTCAAAGCCATCGGCTGCGGGTTCCAACACGCGCCAGAAACCGTCCAGATCGTGGGCGACCCGTTTTCTAAAACGGCCACTGTGGAAGCCTCGATTCCGGGGACGGATTCCACCGCCTGGACGCTGCATTTCCTGAGCATTGCTGACAGTCACGTTCTCACTGTGGCTGCCCCGCGCGGATGCCTGGTGGAACTGCGGGAAACTCCCTTTGACGCCTGACACGTCTTCCCTAAGCTTCGCGTCCCTATGAGCAAGCAACGCATCCTGGTCGCAGATCCCATTTCTCCCAAAGGCATCGAAGAACTGCAGGCCGATCCTGCATTCGATGTGGACGTGAAGATTGGCATCTCCCCGGAAGACTTGCTCGCCACGGCGGATCAGTATCATGGCATCATCGTCCGCAGCCAGACGAAGATCACTGCCGAAGTCTTGGCCAAAGCGACGAATCTTAAAGTCGTGGGCCGCGCCGGCGTCGGCGTCGACAACATCGATGTCACAGCCGCGTCCACCAAAGGTGTCGTGGTCATGAACACCCCTGCGGGAAATACCATTTCCACCGCGGAACATGCGTTCAGTCTCATGCTCTCGCTCGCGCGCCACATCCCACAAGCGCATGCTAGCATGGTGGCCGGTCGTTGGGATCGAAAGAAATTTCAAGGCACCGAGGTCTATGATAAGACGCTCGCCATCTTGGGCATGGGTCGCATCGGCACCGAATTCGCGCGCCGCGCTATGGCTTTCGGCATGCGTGTGGTCGCCTACGATCCTTACCTTTCTTCTAGCAGAGCACGACTCCTGCGCGTGGAGTTGGTCGATACCGTTGAGGAAGCGGTGAAGGACGCCGACTTCATCACCTTGCACATGCCCATGACGCCGGAAACGAAGCACATCCTCAATGCCGAGCGCATCGCCAATCTCAAGAAGGGTGTGAGAATCGTCAACTGCGCACGTGGCGGTTTGTTAGACGAGGCGGCCGTTGCCAAAGCGATCGAGGATGGCATCGTCGCTGGCGTAGCTCTCGACGTGTATGAAACGGAGCCTCCCACCGAGGACTTCATTCTTCGTGAATCCCCTAGCGCTGTCCTCACGCCTCACCTCGGTGCTTCCACTTCAGAGGCTCAAGAGAATGTCGGCATCGAGATCGCCCGTACTATCGCGGATCACTTGAAAGAGGGCACCGTCGTGAATGCGGTGAACATGCCGAACATCGACGAGAAGACAGTGGCCGCGATTGGCCGATATCTCGAGTTCGCCGAAAAGTTAGGCTTGCTCGTTTCCCAGATCGCTCCCGGACGTCCCAACACCTTAGGTGTCGACTACAGTGGCAAGGTGAGTGAGTGCGATACCACGCTCATCACTCGGTCTGCCCTGAAAGGCTACTTGCAGCCTTCCTGCGATCCAGGCGCGGTGAATCACATCAATGCTCCTGGCTTCGCTGAAATGCAGGGTATCCGTGTCACGGAATCCCACTCACCGAATCCTACCGAATTCACCGATCTCATCGAGGTCGCTGTCAAGACCGACAATGGCGAGGCTCGCGTGTTTGGCACCTTCTTCGGCAGCAGCCCACGCATCGTGAAGATCAATGATCACCGAGTCGAAGCCGGGCCTGGAGGTTGCCTCCTTCTTCTAACAAACGAAGACATACCAGGCCGCATCGGCCAAGTTGGCAGCGTGTTAGGCGAGAACAATATCAACATCGGCAACATGTCCCTCAGCCGGAATACTGTCGGTGAACTTGCCATGACCGTGATCAATCTCGACTCCGCTCCTTCAGACGACGTACTTCGCAAGCTGGAAGAGATTCCCGGAGTGAAGGAAGCCCGAGTGATCCAGCTGTAGTTCAAACATGACTCTGTAGGCCAGCGCGTCCCCGCGCGGCGATCGCGCACCCTGAACCGGGTGAGCACGAGCACAGGTCAGACAAGTCGAAAAGCATTCGTTGGCCTTTTCACAGCGCCTGTGCTTCGCTCTAAACACATGAGCACAACGGACGACGGGGAGAATCAAGATCGGCGTTTCTATGAGACGTTGCCCGACGCCTTGCAGAAACAAGTCCCAGTTGGGGAGACCGTCCGCTACTGCCTCAAAGGCGACATGAACCGCGCCGGGCGCTTCGCTGAGAATTACCTCGTCATCACCGATGCGTTCGTCCTCGCCTTGGAAGAATGCGAGGACGCTGTTCAAGTCCCTCTAGCGGACATCGAAGAAGCCAAGACCATCGAACTATTCGGAGCCGGCCAAGTCATGGTCCAGACCGCGTCTGGAATGATTGCGTTGGTGTGTTATAGCCGTGATCTTATTCCGGAATTCGCCGCAGGGGCACGCATCATTGAGGACCTCACTCACGATCGTGAGATCATCCTACCAGAACTCGATGGCGCGGCCTATTCCAAGTCGGGCGTGCCTCTTCCAGAGCGCGGCTCCAAGAGCCCGACTGATGTGCCACGCTGGGAAATCATCAAGCGCCTCTACGAGATCGTCCAACCTTACCGTGGACGGCTGATCCTCATGACCGTGGCGATGTTAGTCACGGTCATCGCGCAAATGTCTATTCCCTTGACCACCAAGTACATCGTGGACGAGGTGCTGAAGCAGGGGAATCTGGGTGAAGTCAACACACAGATCGCGACGCGTTCGTTAGGCCAGTATTGTTGGTTCATCTGCGGCGCCTTTCTTGTCGTCGGCATCGGGCGCATCGTTGGGAATAGCATCACCTCGTGGCTCAGCGGCCGGATCACGGCGGATTTGCGTGCCCGGTTGCATGAGCAAATGCAACGGCTCACCATGAGCTATCATGGCAAACGTGAGAGCGGTGAACTCATCAGCCGCGTCATGAATGACACCGCGGAACTCAAGCAATTCCTCGTGGAAGGGGTGCCCTATCTCTTTATCAATTCCCTATCATTCATCGCCATCGGCGTGATCCTCTTCTGGATCAATCCCTTCTTGGCCATGTTTGTCTTCCTTCCGGTGCCCTTACTCATCGTCGGTGGCGGTTGGTTTTGGAAGAAACTCGTGCCCCTCTTCCACAAGCGCGGCAATCGTAACAGTGTGATGCACTCCACTTTGGGCGAAAGCATCCGCGGCATCAAATCCGTGAAAGCGCTCTCTCAAGAAGACCGGCGGCACAAGCAATTCCTCAATGACAATGAAGGATTCTTCAAGGTCGTGTTTCGGTTAGAAAAGACCTGGATCCGATTCGCGGAAGTCATGGCCTTGGTCATTGGCATCGGCTCCGTGGCCGTGTGGTACTATGGGGGACGTGCCATCCTCGATCCCACCTCCAATTTCACCTTTGGAGATCTCATCGCTTTCATTGGTTACATGGTGATGTTCTACGCGCCGCTTCAGTGGTTCACCGCCGTGATCAACTGGTTGACGCACGCCTTCGCCTCCGCCGAACGCATCCTCCACATCCTCGATCAGAAGCCCGAGCACTACGATGCCCCCGATGCCATCACCCTGCCAAAGATCGAAGGCGCCATCGAGTTTCAGGATGTGCGCTTCAGTTATGATCGTGGCAAGGAAGTGATCAAGGGCGTTTCGGTGAAGATCCAACCGGGAGAAATGATCGGTCTCGTGGGTAAGAGCGGCGCGGGCAAGAGCACCATGATCAATCTCTGCTGCCGCTTCTATGATGTCGACTCTGGCGCGATCATGGTCGATGGGCACGATCTGCGCGAGATCAAGCTCTCACAATGGCGCGAAAACATCGGCATCGTCATGCAGGATCCTTTCCTCTTCAATGCTAGTATCACAGACAACATCAGCTACGGCCGACCTGTCGCGACCTTCGAGGACGTTGTGAGAGCCGCGCGTGCTGCTGAAGCCCATGCCTTCATCTTAGGAAAAGAAGAGGGCTATGACACCTTGGTCGGTGAGGGAGGCTCCAATCTTTCGGGGGGGGAAAGGCAACGCGTCGCCATTGCGCGCGCCATCCTCAGTGATCCACCGGTTCTGATTCTTGATGAAGCCACGTCGGCCGTGGATTCTGAGACAGAGAAAGCGATTCAAATCGCGATCAACAATTTGGTCAAAGGCCGCACGACCATCGCCATTGCCCATCGCTTGGCCACGTTGCGCAATGCCAGTCGCCTGTTAGTGATCGAAGATGGTCAAGTCGTCGAGGTCGGTACCCATGAAGAATTGTTAGCCAATGAAGAAGGCCATTTCGCCACGTTGGTGAGGATCCAAGCAGAGAACAATCGCCTCCACGCCGAGATGCAAGCATACAGCCAAGGCTAAAATGAAGATTCGCCTCACCAAAGAACTCGACAGTCTCATGGCCAATTTCGGCGAGGACGATGATGAAGAAACCGTCCCCGTGCGTCTGGTCTATGCCCGCCCCATCTCCGCGCGTGACCAGCAGATCGCGATCATGGACATCAAAGGCAAGAAAGAGCTCGCCTGGTTAGACTCGATCGATGATCTGGAAGGCGAGTCGCAGACTTTAGCGGAAGCCGAGCTCTGGAAAGTCTATCGCATTGCCAAAGTCACTCAGATCAAAGAAAGCTACGTCAATCACGGCCACCGCTATCTCAAAGTCGATACCGACCGCGGCGAGCGCTACTTCAACCTCGGCGAGCCTGGCAAGAATCTCACTCGCCTTTCGCCGGATCACTTAGTCATTCGAGACAGCATGGGAAACCGTTATGAAATCGAGTCCATCAGCGCTCTCGACGAAACCTCCCAAGCAAATCTAGAGCGCGTGTTATAGCGCTTCCAATCGGAGACACTTCTGGAGTAGTCTTGGAGCCCCTATGAAACTACGACATCTTCCGGCTTTCCTGCTATTCATCGCCGTCGCAACCCTCTCGGCCGACGTCCGTATCAACGAGTTCCTCACTTCGAATGCGAAAGGTCTCACCACCGCGGCCGATGAAGATGAAGATTGGATCGAGATCTACAATGACGGACCTGAGACAGTGGATCTTGAGGGCTACTATCTTACAGATGATGCCTTCTCGCCTGACGATCCCGAAAGTCACTGGCGCTTTCCCCAAGTCACACTCGCCTCGGATGCCTATCTCATTGTCTTTGCTTCGGGAACAGGCGAATCCACTCTCACAGAATTGCATGCCAATTTCAAACTTTCCAGTAATGGCGAACGTTTGGCACTGATCGCGCAGGATGGCATGACTATCCTAACGGATTTCACCCCCGCTTATCCGGAGCAGAAATCAAACACGTCTTATGGTTATGTGAATAACGGCTCGCAGCAATTCATGGCCCAACCCACGCCGGGCGCTAAGAATCGACCAGGCGTCACCGGCTTTGTCGAAGACGTCATCTTCTCCGTGAAACATGGTTTCTACGAGGCTCCCATTACGATTGAACTCACCACGGAAACCGAAGGTGCGGAGATCGTCTACACGACGGATGACCGTGTGCCAGACGAGGGAACCATCTTTACCGGACAAGTTGGCGAAACCTACACGGGACCTTTCGAGATCTCCAAGACAACCGTGGTTCGCGCTCTAGCAAAGAAAGCAGGCATGCAAGACTCGGTGTTGCGCACCCAAACCTATCTCTTTCTCGATGACATCCTCAAGCAACCAGCCCAACCCGAGGGATTTCCCGCACGTTGGGGCACGCGCAAGCCTGACTACGAGATGGATCCCGAAGTGGTCGGAGGCATCTACACCGAAGAAGAGGTCAAATCAGCACTCCGCTCCGCCCCCACCATCTCTCTGGTCACAGAGAATGATAACCTCTTCGCCTCTAATGGCATTTACACCAATAGCCTAGCCAAGGATCTGATCAATGACGGTGCCGATGACAAATGGGAACGCCCCGTCTCGGTGGAGTTCTTCGACTTTCCTCACGGCCAAACTGTCCAAGCGAACGCCGCTATTCGCATGCAAGGCAATGCGAGTCGCAATCCCGATCGCGTGAAACATAACATGCGGATCATCTTCCGCACCGTCTATGGACCTGGAAAGCTGAATTTCCGTCTCTTCGAAGACTCGGAAGTGGAAACGTTCAACAGCATCAATCTTCGTAGCAACAACGGCGATTCCTGGATCAATCCCGGCGTCCGCACGCGTGCCCAGTACATTCGTGATCAATGGCATCGCGTGGTGCAGCGCATCATGCGTCAACCGAATCAGTCCCAGATCTACGCCCACCTTTATATCAATGGCCTCTACTGGGGCATGTATCACGTCTTCGAACGTTTCGAGGCCTCACTACTATCAGAGCACTACGGTGGAGGCGTCGATGACTGGGATGCGCTGCAAGACACGCCGGCATTTCAAGACATTGTTGTGAATGGAGATGACGTCGCATTCCTGCGCACTCACGATTTGGCCAAAGGTGATCTGACCCAGCCGGAGACTTATCAGGAACTCCTTGAATATGTCGATGTCGACAATCAGATCGACTACCTCTTGATGAACTTCTACAGCGGGAATCAGGATTGGGATCACAAGAACATGCGTTACGCACGACGGCGCACACCCATGGACGGAGCCATCGGAAATGGCTGGGTCTACTTTGCTTGGGACTCCGAACGCGCTGGACTGAATGGCCTGAGTAGCCAAGTCCTGACCACGGACAACACGACCAAGAAGACCGCCTTGGGGCCATCGGCACTCAATGCGCAGATGCATGAGAATCCAGACTATCATTTGCGTTTCGCCGATCGCGTCGTGAAGTATTGTTTCAATAATGGTGTGTTGACACCTGAAGCCGCTGCCGCTTCCTGGAAGATCCTCACCGATGAAGTCTACGAACCCCTTATCGGAGAAAGCGCGCGCTGGGGAGACCTTCACGTCAGCCGACCAGAAACGCGCGAGGGCAATTGGCAGACGCAACTCGACAAAGAGAACAACGTTTGGTTTCCGGGACGCACCAATGTTCTGCTAGACCAACTCGCAAGACGAAAATTCATCCCTAGCAAGATCAGTTTTCCCCAATTCGAGCCGTTTGGAGGCGTCGTCGAAGAAGGCACCACGATCCCCATGAGCATCTTCAACTCCACCATCTTCAATCAAATTAAGGGTGACATTTACTACACCATGGATGGCTCCGATCCACGTCAACCGGACGGCACCCTGCATCCAGACGCCATCACGTTTGACCCCAAAGCGCTTCCCGTGATTTCTCACACACTCACCATGATGGGACGCGTTTATGATTCTGAAGGTGATTGGTGGTCTCCGCTCGGCGAAGCGCTCTTTCATCTTGCGGAATTACCCACGAAATATTCTCTCACCATCTCCGAGATTCACTACGCTCCAGCGACTCCCGAGACTTCCGATCTCGAATACATTGAGCTCACCAACACCTCGGACAAGGCGATCGATCTCTCCGGTGTCCAGATCACCAATGGCGTGGATGCCGTCATCGACGACACCATCAAAGCAACCCTGGCGCCCGGAGCCTACGCTGTCATTGTCTCCGATCGGGAGGCTTTCGAAAAACGTTATCCCGACGTGGATCCGAAACTCATCGTCAGTGAATTTGCCAACAGCAGCAACTTGGACAACAACGGCGAGCGACTGACCCTACGTGATCGGACCGGCTTGTTATTGCACACCCTTCGCTACAATGACAAAGCACCCTGGCCCACCTGGGAAAACAACGAGGGCCGCTCTCTAACATTCATTGGCGAGGTTAGCCCTAGCATTGCCCACCCAGAGAACTGGATCGCTGGGCCCGTCGGCGGTAGTCCAGGCGCCGCCAATCAGTTCCGCCCACCAAGCGACGGCGCGCTTGCCACTTGGCTCTCCGCTCGCGGCCTAACCGATGCCCTGACCGCCGTTGGCCCCGATCAACAACCCGCTTTGCTCTACTACGTCTTCGGCATCGATGACTTTGCCAGGACCACTGATGGATTACTCACATTGCAACCGAACGACAGCGTCCTTTCCATCACCTACCCACGCCGAGCCAATCTTTCCGGAATCGTGTGGACATTAGAATCGTCCAACGATCTCAAAACATGGACGGCCACTCCAGGAGAAACGCTCATCACAGGCACCAAGAATGGTTTGGAAATAATTTCCGGCTCCTTGCCAAACGAATCGTCCTATTGGAGGATGCGTATCTCGGCGCAGTAAAACACTCCAGCCCCCGCCGCCGGTGATTCCAACGACACATCGGTACGCGAAAAACGGTCCAGGCTACCAAACCGGACCGCTTCTCGTCACAAATCGCTTTGTGAACAACAACAATAAAAATAACAACAATCGAGCTACTTACATCTAACTAACTAGGGCCTGTCCCAACGTCGCCAAGCACTGAAATAGCAGTATTTGGGCGAGATTTGAGGGGGCTAAGAGAGCCCAATTTGGACTCCCATAGCCAAATTCGGCGTGTATAATTCGGTTAACAGCTAAA
>JBLHHN010000100.1:0-17414 GCA_047616785.1 Verrucomicrobiales bacterium | reverse complement strand
ATGAGCAGCTGTGTGAGTCCAAGTGCCTCCCAGGCTTTGAGCGCGACGAGTTCCGGGCCGAGTTCGACCACGTTAACGGTCTCGATATTGTCTAACAATACCCCGTCTGCTACAGAGCTGGCGACGTCTTGACGCCCACCTTTCGAGCGCCCTGCCAAAGCGACAATGCGCGTAACCCAAGCGGCGGCGTCTGCCGAGAGAGCGTTGTCTCGAACCAATCCTCACTCTCGCCGCGATCAGCACCTCGTAGGCAGCGAGTGACAGCTCCCGCGATGTCATCCTTTTCCGCCTCCGGGATGACGGCATCGCCTAGGGAAGCGACGACGCGCTGGCGCGGAGAGCCTTCGGCATTGCGATAGGATTCGACGAGCTGGAGCAGCGGAGTACCTTTGATAGTCTTGGTTCGGAAATACACAACTGAGACGCTAAAGGTGCGAAGAAAGAAGTCAAGGCCTAGATGCTAAAATTAGGCACTACAAGATGGAATCGAGAAAATCGAGTATTGGTTATCAACGAGTTACGGCGACTAAGTGGGCAAATTATCTCGAAATTAGTCAATTTTGGCCCGCAAATAAGAAACTTGAGCTAGTGGATCTCTGCTGCGGGTCAATCAAACGACAATCTTGCCCAATCAGCCTAAGCCGACTATCCCAATAGCATGGTTCTTAAGACATTTGTCCATACCACTTGGATCACCTGCCTCGCTTCAGTATTCATCCAGGCAGCCCCGCCCAACCCATCGGTCTTCGAAACGACCACTTGGGCTTCCGCTCCGCAGCTGAAGAATCCGACCTCGATCTCATTCGACAACCAAGGACGCCTCTACGTCGTCGAAACCGAACGACGAGGTGCCGTCGATGTAGACATTCGATCACACAAACCATGGATCATTGAAGATCTCGGGAATCAATCAGTCGATGATCTCCGAGCCTTCGTCAGACGAAAGTTTGATCCTGAGCACAGCGCAGACAACCAGAAATGGCCTGCCGATTTCAACAAAGATGGCAGCCATGACTGGCATGATCTCACACAGCTCAGTGATTCGATACGTGTGCTAGAAGATACCGATGGCGACGGCAAAGCGGACAAGTCGACTGTCTTTGCCTCCGGCTTCAACGAAGAGATCACCGGCGTGGCCGAAGGCGTGCTCTGGCATGAGAACGAAGTCTTCTTCACCATCTTCCCTCATCTCTGGAAACTCAGCGATACCGATGGCGATAGCAAAGCCGACGAACGTGAATCGATGTTCCGAGGTTTCGGCGTGCACGCGGCTTTTGACGGACACGACATTCACGGACTCACCGTGGGCCCTGACGGAATGCTCTATTTCTCTGTCGGTGACAACGGCACCTCGGTCACGACCAAGGAAGGCAAACATCTGCATTACCCTAACCAAGGCGTCATCCTGCGCTGCGCCTTCGACGGCTCTGGATTGGAAGTCTTCGCCCAGGGGCTGCGCAACCCTCAAGAGATCGCCTTCGATGATCATGGCAACCTCTTCACCGTGGACAACGATGGTGACATGCGCGGCGAACGGGAACGCTTTGTTTATCTGGTAGAGGGCGGAGATTCCGGGTGGCGCACCAACTGGCAATTTCGCACCGAAGGTTGGTCCAAATACACCAAGCAACCCACCTACAATCCGTGGATCGATGAACGCATGTGGGTGCCACACGAGCCTGGGCAACCCGCCTTCATCACCCCGCCACTAGCGAATTACTCCATCGGTCCTGGTGGGTTCAAATATCATCCTGGCATTGGCCTCAATGATGAATATCGCGGTTACTTCTTCCTCGTCCAATTTCCTGCCGAAGTCGTCAGTGCCTTCCGCGCCGTGCCCATAGGGGCCTATTTCGAGATGGCGGATGAACACCCTTTCCACGAAGGGCTCATGATCAGCGCCGTCCATTTCGGGAATGACGGCGCCTTCTACATGGCGGACTGGGAAGGCAAATGGCAGCCGAACGAGAAAGGCTCGATCAAGAAGGTCGATGATCCCAAGGAAGCAGGAAGCCCACGCCGAGTGGAGTTGGAGCGCCTGTTAAAGAGTAACTTGGCGGGCGTGGCTCAAGAGACATTGTTAGATTATCTCAGCTACCCCGACCAACGGGTACGTCAACGCGCTCAGGCCCGCTTAGTGAAGCTCAAGGCAGGCGAACCTCTGATGAACCTCGCCGAATCCACAGAAGTGAATCAACTTACGCGAATCCATGCGCTCTGGGCCATGCATCAATTGCGCGGACAAGGCATCGATCGTTTCGTCGAACGTCTTCCATTCAACGACGTTGATCCCGAGATCCAGGCGCAGTGTGCCAAGCTCGCTGGCAACCTGCGTTTGACCGGTTCCGGCCTCGTCCTCACACAGCAGGTGAAACACGCCTCACCTCGCGTGCGTTTCTTCGCCGCCATCGCCCTCGGCAAGATCGCCTATGCGCCCGCCTTTGATGCATTGGTGAGGATGCTCGAAGAGAATGACGGTGAGGACGCCTATCTTCGGCACGCGGGAGCCATGGGACTTCGCCCATTTGAGGCCACGGCTCAACTCACAAGTCATTCTTCCAAGGAAGTGCGACTCGCCGCCGTGGTCGCTCTTCGCAAGGAGCGTAATCCCGCCATCGCTCCTTTTCTCAAAGACGATGAGCCTGCCATTGTCATCGAAGCTGCCCGCGCCATTCACGATGATTTCTCGATCGCTGAAGCGCTCCCAACACTCGCCGCTTTAAATCCCCTGCCTGACGAAGGGCTCACCCGACGCATCCTCAATGCCAATCTCCGAGTTGGAGATACTTCGTCTGCAGACCGGCTCATTCAGTATGCGCTCGCCCTCGAGCATCCTGCCGCCATGCGATTGGAGGCCGCGCTTTGCCTTGCCCATTGGAATGCGGATCCCTACCTAGATCGCGTCACCGGTCGCTTACGCAAGCTGGTCACTCGGTCGCCGGGTCTAGGAAGAGAGCTTTTACAGAAGCACTGGCCCGCTCTCATCGCGTCCGCTGATCCCGAACTGCTGCGCGGCCTGACGCAAATGGCAGACACGCATGACTTGCCCATTTCTCTAGCGTTGATCTCTGAACTGGCCACCGATGAAAGCCGGTCCGCCGACGTTCGAGCCGAAGCTTTGGCTCTTCTTTCCAAACGACAATCTCCCAACCTCGGGAAAGTGCTGGACCAAGCTTTCGCAAGCAGCGAGCCGCCCTTGCGCATCACTGCTAGGACGCTGATTTCCAAGTCTGATCCTGATAATTTCTTCGCCAAGATCCTCTCAGATACTCGAGAAGTGACTCTCGATGAGCACCAAGCTCTCTACAGAAACCTCGGTGAATCCAAGGATCCTCGCTCTGCGAAAATGCTCAGTGAGGCTCTTCAAAGATTGCTTGAGTCGACGCTCCCAACCACAGTTCACCTCGACGTCATCGAAGCGGCCAGGAAGCACGACCCACTCAAACCACAGCTCGCCGAATACGAGAAAAGCCTTTCAAAAGACGATCCCTTGGCTCCCTATCGTATCGCTCTAGAAGGCGGCCATGCCGAACGCGGCCGAGGCGTCGTCCATGAACACGTGAGTGCCCAATGTCTGCGGTGCCACAACATTGACAGGACCGCGCGGCAATTAGGCCCCAATCTCAGTGGCGTCGCTACCAGGCTCACTCATGAGCAATTGTTAGAATCTCTCATTCACCCTAATGCCAAGATCGCCGATGGCTTCGGCATGATCTCTCTCACCTTAAAGAACCAAGCCAACCCCATCGCCGGAACGATTCTTGAGGAATCCGAAAACACGCTTCTCATCGCCCAGCTCAGCGGTGATCAGATCAGCATCGACAAAGCGGCGGTGAAAGAGGAACAACGCCTCTCTGTCTCTTCCATGCCTCCCATGATCGGCGTGCTCACACTCCCCGAGATCCGTGACGTGATCGCGTATCTAAAGGATTTGAAGGAATGAGCCAGATCTGCAAAACTTTGCTTGGCATCATCTGCTTCGTCTATTTGCCAAGTTGCAGCCGGAAGCCCGCTGTAGAAGACCATCGATCTCAGAAGGACATCGAAGCCTTGCTAATCGACATTCAAACGCAAACGAATGAGAGTCATGAATTCTTCGGTGACGGTCATGCTCGAACGCTTCGAAAGATTCTAAGCAACGATAATACTCGAGCAGACCCAGGAAAGTTCCTGCAAACCTCGATCTATCTTGGAGTGGCTGAGATCGATTTAGGAAACCTTGAGGAAGGCATTCAGATTCTCTCCGCAGCCCATCAGTTACTCGCAAACACGGACGCTGCGGATGCCATCCGTGGCCAGATCATCGCTGAACTTGGAAATGCCTATCTACGGCTGGCAGAAACGGAAAACTGCTGCGCACTGCATGGACCGGAGAGTTGCATCGTTCCATTCCAAGACTCTGCCATTCACACCAAACGTCGCGGCTCAGAAGCTGCGATCAAGCACTTCAAGGAGGTTCTTCAACTCGAGGGGATCGATCTTTACCTAGAGATGAAGTGCGTCTGGCTGATGAATCTCGCCTACATGGCTCTAGGCGAGTATCCTCACAATGTGCCGAAAGGCCTTGGAATTCCGCCAAGTGCCTTCTCTTCAAAGATCCCTTTCAAACGTTTTAAGAACGTTGCAGGCGAAGTGGGCATCGATCGATTCAATCTCGCTGGTGGAGCTATCATGGATGACTTCGACGGAGATGATGACCTCGACCTCGTCACCTCCAGCTGGGACACCTCCGAGCCCATGAGTTACCATGCGAATGCGGGCGATGGCACCTTCCAAGATCGGACGGAGGACGCCGGCCTCGGCCGTATGTTAGGGGGATTGAATATTGTCCAAGCAGATTATGACAATGACGGGGACTTGGATCTTTACGTTTTGAGAGGCGCGTGGTTGGGGGAACTCGGAGATCATCCCAACTCTCTCCTACAGAACCAGGGCAACGGAACCTTCATTGACCGGACATTCGAATCAGGGCTGGGCGGCGTGCATCTGCCAACCCAGACCGCCGCTTGGGCAGACTACGACAATGACGGCGATCTGGATCTCTACGTCGGCAATGAATCGGGCCGGTCTATCTCCGCGCCCTGTCAGTTGTTCAACAATCGCGGCGACGGCACTTTCATCGATCTGGCTGCCAAGGCAGGCGTCACCAATGATCGATTTACCAAAGGCGTCGTCTGGGGCGATATCGACGGAGATCGCTGGCCTGACATCGTAGTCTCCAACCTCGATCAGAAGAATCGCCTCTACCGAAACCTAGCCAATGGCACTTTCACAGACATCGCGGATGAAGCAGGTGTGGAACTCCCTCTGGCAAGTTTCCCTGCATGGACTTGGGATTTCAACAACGATGGGATGTTAGACATCTTCGTCTCGTCGTATGACGCCGAAGTCGGCGACTTTGTGCTTCACTATCTGGGACAGCCGTTCACCCTAGAACCTCCGGGGCACTACGCAGGCAATGGAAAAGGCCAGTTTACCAACGTCGCGAAATCGCAAGATTTGGAGCTGCCTATGCTCCCCATGGGTTCGAACTTCGGCGACCTAAACAACGACGGCTACCTCGATTTCTATTTAGGAACGGGAGAGCCAAGCATTTCCGTGATTCTTCCTAATATGATGTTTCTAAACAACCACGGACGTGGATTCATCGACGTGACCATGGCTGGAGGGTTCGGACACTTACAGAAAGGTCACGGGATCAGCTTCGCGGACTTCGATGAGGACGGCGACCAAGATGTGTTTGAGCAAATGGGCGGAGCCAAGCCGGTCGATAAATTCCACGATGCACTCTATGAGAATCCTGGTTTTGAAAATCATTGGGTGAAAATCAGATTGATCGGTACCGCCTCCAACCACTTTGGCATTGGAGCAAGGATCCATGCAGAGTTTGATGATCATGGAAAACAACGCTCGGTGTATCGGCATGTCGGCAGCGGCAGCAGCTTCGGAGCCAATCCACTTCGTCAGCACATTGGCCTTGGCAAGGCAGCCGAGATCACTCGCCTGGAAGTCTATTGGCCGACCTCAAACACGCGCCAAATGTTCACCAAAGTGCCCGTGGAGCAGATCATCGAGGTGACCGAAGGAGAAGAGAATTTCCGAACAATCCGCTAACCCATTTCGCGCCATGACGCCAATGACCCAGAATTACAGCACATTTCCTAGGAATGGCCGCTTGACGCTCCATGCATTCCCGCTAAATCTACAACTCATCACCTAAAACATTACAATTTTCTAAGTCATGGCCAAAGTTTGCAGCATCACAGGAGCCCGAGTCACTCGTGGCCACAGAATTCACCATCGTGGTTTGGCCAAGAAGAAGGGCGGAATCGGCCTGAACCTCACCAAACAGGTGAAACGTACGTTCACTCCAAATCTTAGAGTAAAGCGCATTTGGGTCCCTGAATTGAACAAATATGTCCGAATCAAACTGACTGCACGGGCACTGAAGACGGTGTCAAAAAATGGTGCCTTTAAGACCCTGAAAAAGGCTGGCCTTATATAAGAAGATCTGTTAGAAGGAAGGGATAAATCAATGTTTGCTGTTTGGAGCTTGCACGCAGACCCCTCCCACATAAGTGGCTTACTGCGTAGTTAGCAAGAAATCTGGAAAAACCTACCACCTCCACGTCCGAATCACGAAACGTAAAGACGGGAAAGAAACGAGACTCTACTTCTTCGCAGGAAAAGTGAAAGAAATCGGTGCCTGCGATGCCCTTCCTGAGGGCTATGAAGTCACAGAGAGCCCGGCGACGGGATTGCCCTTCCTGAAACGGAAGACTTCCTAATCCCTCTGAGCTCAAAGAATTATAGAAGCCTCCACTTGCAGCTGCCAGTGGGGGCTTTCTTTGTTTGAGAAAGAGGCCTCGGTAGAGAAGATTCACCTTGCCACTCCCTTGGAACCCGCTTAATGAGATTGAGTCTCAATTGCAAGGCACCTTATGACCTCTACCCTATCCAATCTTCCAGTTGGGCATGCTGCTCGAGTGAAGTCCTTTGAAAACTGCAGTGCCACTGATCAGCGCTTGATGGTCATGGGCCTGATTCCTGGTGTGAGAGTGAGGAAGGTCCAAGTGGCTCCGCTGGGCGATCCGATCGCCATCGAATTTGAAGGTCGCTGCGTGAGCCTGCGCCTTAAGGAGGCGCTCAGCGTTCTTCTCGAATCTGCCTAATGTCCAACGTCGCTCCCGGTCCATCTGATGCTACCAGGATAGCCCTCATCGGCAATCCTAACATCGGCAAGACCACCCTCTTCAATCTGCTCACTGGCATGCGCCAGCGCGTTGGAAATTATCCAGGCGTCACCGTCTCGAAGAAGGTTGGCTTTCTATCTCTATCACAAAGCCAAGCAGAACTGATCGATCTGCCAGGCACCTATAGCTTGGCCGCGACATCTCTCGATGAGCGCATCGTGGTGGATGTGCTATCCGGTCATGTGCCGGGCATGCCCAAACCAGACCTCGTGCTCTGCGTCATCGACGCCACGAACTTGGTGCGGAATCTCTTCTTGGCCGGCCAGATTGCAGAGCTCGGCCTGCCCATGATGATCGTGCTCAATCAATGGGACCTCGCGCTTAAACAAGGTCTGAACATTGATACCAATTTGTTAGCCAGGCGTCTCGGCGTGCCCGTGGTCACTTGTGTGGCGACCAAGAAAGAAAGTAGCCAGGAGGTGACCGCCGCTGTCGAGCAAGCATTGGAGTCTCCCTCCTATCTTCGCCCCATCGAATGGCCTGAGGCCGTCATTCAAGCATCACAAACTCTACGGGATGCCATGCCTGTGCCTGTAAGTGATTCACTTGAAGACGCAGAGGTCCATCGGATTCTCTTCGATGCCAACTCTGCTCTATCAGAGCGCTTAGAGTGGCCAGAGAATGATCGACGGCAAGCTGTGCAAGAGGCTCGACAACTCATTCAGAAATCGGGCTACAACCCGATGGCGGTCGAACCTCTCTTACAATACGACTACATCAACAAGCTTGCTGATGGCGTGGTCAATCGCGCCGGAGAGCTTGCGCGAGGCCAATCGGAATCGATCGATAAACTCCTCGTCCATCGAGGCTGGGGCTTGGCCATCTTCGCGGCCATCATGTATGTCATCTTTCTTTCCGTCTACACCTGGGCTGGGCCCTTGATGAGCGCCATTGAATGGGGCAAGGGGGCACTTCAAGGTTGGATCTCACCGATGTTAGAAGGCACTCCCATGTTGCAGAGCCTGGTCGTGGACGCCGCGATCGAAGGCGTGGGCGCCTTCCTCGTCTTTCTGCCGCAGATCCTCGTCTTGTTCTTCTTTATCTCACTGCTAGAAGACACGGGCTACATGGCAAGAGCCGCTTTTCTCATGGACAAGATGTTCAGCTGGTGTGGCTTGAATGGGAAGAGCTTTGTGCCTCTGTTATCCAGTTACGCATGTGCCGTCCCTGGCATCATGGCGACACGCACCATTGAGGATCCCAAGGCGCGACTGGCGACGATTCTGATCGCGCCTTTGATGAGCTGCTCCGCGCGCTTGCCCGTTTACATCCTTCTCATCGGCGCCTTCGTCGAGCCCGTGCATGGACCTTTCATCGCCAGTCTGACCTTGTTCGGCATGCACTTTGTCGGCCTGTTCGTCGCCTTGCCCTTGGTCTGGATCTTCAACAAATTCCTACTCAAGACCCGGCCTCAGCCATTCGTCTTGGAAATGCCCCGTTATCATGTACCTCGGTTAGGAGATGTGGCGTGGCGCATGTGGGAGAGTGGCGTAGAGTTTGTCAAACGTGCCGGCACCGTGATCTTTGCCATCACCATCATCGTCTGGGCGCTCTTGTACTTCCCCCGCCCCGCTGCCGTGGAAGAAGCTACACATCAACAATTCGCCGCCGAGAGCGGCAAGACGTTGGAGGAAATCGCTTCAGATGAAGAGGCAACCCAGATCATGGAGCAACGGGTCGATAGCGAATACTTAGAACAGAGCTGGATGGGAAGAATGGGACGCACGGTGCAGCCGATCTTCGCTCAAGCAGGCTTCGATTGGCGCATTACAGTGGGTGTGTTAGCGAGCTTTCCTGCGCGCGAAGTGATCATTTCCACCATGGGCGTCATCTACAGCCTCGGTGGTGAGGTGGATGAAGAAAGCCACAGCTTGCAAGACGCGATGGCGAAATCCCGGTGGTCGGAAGGGCCTCACATGGGGAATGCCGTCTTCACCATTCCTGTCGTCTTTGCCATCATGGTCTTCTTCGCATTGTGCTCACAATGCGGCGCCACCCTCGCCATCATCAAGAAAGAAGCGGGCCTCAAATGGGCGGTGTTCTCCTTCGTCTACATGACCATTCTTGCTTGGGTGGGAGCGGTACTTTGTTTTCAAGTCGGAAACATGCTATCCTGACATCTCATGGAAGCCTGGCTAGATACCCTCATCGTCAGCATCGCAGTCGCGACTGCGGGTCTCTACTTGCTCAGGCTCTACGTGCTCAAGCGACGTCGCAAAGGTGTCGGCGGGTGCGGGTCGACGTCTTCCTGTGGTGATCAATGCCGACTGGTGGTGGGCAAGAAAGATTGACAACAGGAAGCCGCGTCGTTTCGTGTCGACCTAAGAGTCCCCATGACAGAAGTCACTTACAAAGTTGGCAACGAAAAGCTGATCAAGATCTTGCCCAATGCATCAAATCGCCTCACAGGCCTTTTGAAAAAGCAGGGTCGTGCCGAACATGGTGCCCTGCGCGTGGCAGTCATTGGGGGCGGATGCTCCGGGTTGCAGTATAAGATGGATCTGGTGGATGGACCGGCCAACCGAGACATCATGGTAGAAAGCAGCGGCGTGCGCGTCGTCATCGATCCCAAGAGCGCGCTCTTTGTCAGTGGCTCCGAATTGGATTTCAGTGACGACCTGCAGTCCGGTGGGTTTAAGGTGAGCAATCCAAACGCCATTGTCACCTGTTCTTGCGGCGAGAGCTTCGCCGCCTAACTGACGGATGAATCCGTTCGCAGTGTTAGACCTTCCCGAGTGCGCGGCACTCGATAGCGAAGCTCTGCGAGCACGTTTCCAAGAACTCAGCCGGACCCATCATCCTGACAAACAAACAAAAGAAGCCTCCAGCGACAATAGCTTCGCGGAGATCAACGAAGCCTATCAGAAGCTACAAACTTCCGGGCGCCGACTCAAGGCACTGCTAGAGCTCCGCTTCCCCGAAACCTTAGAGCTAAAAGGCAGTCTGCCTGAAGGGATGCTCGATCTGTTCTCTCAGATTGGCAGTGCTCTCCAGGAGGCCGATGCCTTCATTGCCAAGAAATCCCGAGCCACCACGATGCTCGCTGAAGCACTCTTAGCACCGGAATTGATCAAGACTCAGCGCCGACTCGGAGAAGCTGGCACCTTGATCAAAGCGCGACTCGACCTCGCCGAATCTCGCCTTCCAGAAATAGACAGTCTCCTGACATCCGAGAATGCAACACTCGCACCCATCAGCGCTCTCTGCCGGGAATTCCTCTATTTAGAAAAGTGGCAGGGTCAGATTCAAGCTCGATTTCACGAGCTGATCTGAAGCAATCCATTCAGACGCCAGATGCGGCCTGGGCTTGCTGCTGGTCTTCGACACTTCCATCCGCAAGCGCGTACTCACCCAACTGACGGAACTTCTGGTAACGACGCTCTAACAATTCATCCACTGGTACAATCATCAGCTTCTGACATTCTTCGATAAGGACTTCCTTCAGATGCAGCGCCATGTTGAGAGGGTCCACATGGGCACCACCTTCTGGTTCCGCCACGACACGATCGATGACTCCCAGCTTCAATAGCTTGGCGGCTGTGATCTTGAGGGATTCAGCAGCCTCGGCGGCCCGTTTCCCATCCTTCCAAAGGATGGCAGCACATCCTTCTGGGCTAATGACAGAGTAATAGGCGTTCTCCAAGACAAGCACGCGATCCGCCACGCCGATGCCCAAGGCACCTCCGGAACCACCTTCACCAATGACGACCGCAATGACAGGCGTGCGAAGCAGAGCCATTTCTCGCAAATTGTTCGCAATCGCTTCGGCGATGTTCCGCTCTTCTGCTCCAATGCCAGGATAGGCTCCCGGCGTATCGATCATGGTGATGACAGGAAGCCCAAATTTCTCGGCGAGGCGCATGAGACGCATCGCTTTGCGGTAGCCTTCGGGATGAGCGCTACCGAAGTTGCGCTTGAGGTTCTCTTTGGTATTGCGTCCTTTCTGGTGACCGATGACGACGCAACGTTGGCCACCAAGTCTAGCAAACCCAGCAGGCATGGCGTTGTCATCCCCCACGAGCCGGTCTCCGTGAAGCTCTAGAAAGTCATCGAACGAGTTCTCCACGTAGTCGAGCATGAAAGGGCGCTCCGCGTAGTGCCGGGCGATCTGAATACGTTCCCAAGAGCTGAGGTTCTGATAAATCTCAGACCGGGTCTTGCGGATCTTCTTCATGATCCCATCCATCTCGTCCGTGAGATCGAGTTTCTCCTTTTCAGCCTGACGCTTCAGCTTATCCAGCTGCTGTTGCAACTCGTAGATCGGCTGTTCAAACTCAAGGTATCGGCGCTTCATGAATATTTAGAGGGCAACGCGGATCGGGGTGCCCACGCGCAGTAACATAGTTAACTCGGCGATGTCCACCGGGTCCATGAAAATTCCGGTTTCTGCGCTTTCTTCGGATTTCGCTTCTTCTAAGGTCGGAGAGATGCTGAGCCCGCGCTTCCGCAGAATCAGCTTCTTGCTCGCTCCATCATAGCCCGAATCGATCTCCGAAACTCGCATCTGCCCGATGGACGCCAGCTTGACTCGAACCTGATCCTCGAGCGGTAGGCTCACGTTCTTCGGGAGATTCACTTCACCGATGTCGTACTCGGCAAAGAACTCGCCCCCATGAGAAAGAGTCAATTTCTTCTCCTTGGTGCTGACTTCCACAGTGAAATCGAGCGGAAGCAGGTCCAGATGATCTCCGGGAGAAATGTTGTATTTGCTCAGCCCATTCACACGAGCGATGCACTCGATTGTGGTCCCATGCTTGTTCGCAATGAGACTCAACACATCACCACGCTTGACCTCGTAGGCCGTCTTGTTTTCCGAAAAATTGGGAGAGATGAGCATGTCGAGATTCATCTCACTGCAAATGCGCCGGGCCGCCGCATAGCGCTCCGATTTCGGAAAATAGCGGATGATGTAGCGCAGCTTGTCTCGCCCAGCGATCAATTGACGGTTCCGCAAGAGTGCTAGGGCAGCGTCAAATTCACGAATGCCTGGGTCGATGGGTTTCGGAGGTGTCGCCTCTTTGATCTCACGAACAACCTCGTCTTTCGGCTTCTCGACCTTCTCAATAATATAGAAGGAGCTGGCAATGGCTAGGCCCAAGACGACCAGCGTGAGCAGGGCGAAGAAGATGCGGATGGCCATCGGATCTTAGGCTACAGCATACCTCGACGTTTGAAATCGAAGATGTTGATGCCATGAGATTTCTGAATCATCTCCACAGTGAATCTCAATAGGGAAATCTCCCAACTATCATCGACACCTTCGATCACGGCATTGAGGGGATTGTTCGCCTCGCTAACTTGCTTGACGACACGTTCACGCACATCCTCAATCGAGTCGTGCACCACGCTCTCTTGAATATCGGTTTGCTTGAAATTGAAGCCGTATTTCAGAAAAGCCGCGGTGCCTTCCTGCCTGCTGAACCAATTCGCGAATTCATCGGCCTTGTCACCAAAGCCTTCAAAACTCAAGCCATCCGCGGCGTGCGGGCTCACAATCATCGGACGCGCCGCCTCGATGTTTCCTCTTCGGACACGAACTTCATTGATACTATCCATCAACTCACTGATGAGATGGAATCTAAAGACCGTCGTTCCAAACGTGTCGATACGACGATCCGGCTCTAGCAGGATCTGAGTCGTTTCGAGCGCGTATTGAATGTCATCGTCGGAATACATCAAGAATTATCCCACGACCCTAGTGCCTATACTATTCAGTGCCACCAATTATTTACAAGCAACGGGGTCGCCTGGAGCCTTCACGCTCTTTCGCGATATCTGCTTGCCCATCTTCATCATGATCGGCGCCGGTTGGCTGTTCGATCGCAAATTCCGGCTGGATCTGGACACTCTGATCAAGCTGAACATCTACTTCTTCGTCCCTGCATTCATCTTCGTCCGAGTCACTCAATCTCCTCTCACAGGCGACTTGGCGCTGCGTATCGTGGCCTTCACGATCAGCATCATCGCCAGCATGGGCCTACTCAGCTGGGGCTATGCTAGAGTGCGCAAACTGCCTTCCGCTTCGAGACGCGCACTTCAGCTTTCCACCATGTTCTACAACTCGGGAAATTACGGAATCCCGCTCATGGCGCTGGCCTTCCCGGAGATCGCCGCCCTCCAGGTGTTTGTCCTCATGACGATGAATATCAGCACCTTTTCACTTGGCACCCTTCTCGCCGCCAGTGGCGCCGAAGTCGTCGAGGGAAAGGCGCGCACCCCGTGGGGCGTCCTTCTGCGCCAACCTTCCCTTTATGCCATCGCTCTGGCCCTATGCGCCAGGGGCTTAGGATGGAACGAGGCCATCCAGAAAACCTTCATTTGGGAACCCCTCGTCTACACCGAGCGGGCGCTCATCAGCATTGCCTTGTTCACACTCGGCGTGCAACTTTCGAAAACGCAGCCACCACGTTTCGAGCCAGCTCTGACCTGGGCCCTCATTCAGAGACTCTTGATCGGCCCTCTCATCGCCTTGGCCCTCGTGCCTTGGTTCGGCTTCGACGCCCAAGTGAGTGCCCTGCTCATCCTCGGCGCAGGCACCCCCACCGCGATCAATACCGCCCTGCTCGCCCATGAATTCCAGGCAGACGCCCGCTTCGCCATGGGGGTCGTGTTCTACTCTACCCTCTTCAGCCTCCTTAGCATCACCCTCATTCTCTACCTCTTGAATCGCTGCTGACACTTGCCACTCGCCCGATTGCACTTACGCTGCAGCACTATGAAAAGGACGCTTTCCTTCCTCGCATCCGCCGCACTTATGACCAGCCCGACCTGGGCCGATCTCAATTTCAAGACGAAACGAGCCATCTACGAAGCGAAGCCTACCGATGAATCTTTCGAGACCGTCTTCAAATTCAAGAACACAGGCAAACACCCCGTGGTGGTCAAAAAGGTGGACAGCAACTGCGGCTGCATCAGCGCAATCACGGACAAAGATCGCTATGAGAGAGGCGAGTCTGGCACCGTCACCGCCACCTTCAAGATCGGCAGCGCCGAGGGCATCCAGACAAAGAGCGTTTCCGTCGTCTATGTGGAAGAACTTTCCGTGGTGAAGCCCAAGATCGTTCAAACGGTCGACCCCGACGATCCTTTAGTCGTCACACCAACACAACAACCAGCTCGGGCTGAACCCATCGCTCCGATCGTCGCTCCGACGAAGACAGACCGTCTCACCGTCGAACTGAGCGTGCCAACGATCGTAAATATCGATCCCAAGATTACCAAATGGACTTTGGGAGATCCCTCGCAAACCAAGACGATCCTGGTCACCATGGACTACCAGGATCCGATCACCATCAAGGACATACGTTCCTCTCGGGACAATGTGAAAGTGGAAATGAAAGAGATCGAGGCCGGTAAGAAATACGAGCTCAGTCTGACCCCCACATCCACGGATAAGATTCAGTTAGGCATGCTCACCATCGAGACCGATTGCAGCATCAAGAAGCACCACAAGAAGCTCGCCTTCTTCAGCATCCAGCGCGCCGAAGAGAATCCTCCCCCGAAGGCGGCACCTCCGGCGCCTAAAGCAGCAGACGACGAAGCGGCTCCAGAAGACGCCGGGAAACCGGTGAACGGAGAAGCTGTGGAAGCAAGCGCGACGGCCGCGAACGAAGAGCCTTCAAGTTAGGCTCTCCGAAGATGGGAACGTTAGGCAAGGCTGCCCTTCAGATAGGATTGATTCTACTCTTCGCGGGGCTCGGCACCGCGTGGACATACCATCACAATCCCAAACGGCCCGCACTCTACCTCACTCCAGAGCTTCCGCCCTCGAATTCAATCGCGCTTTCCAAAGTCCTCGCATGGGAGAAGCCCCCCGTCTGGATCGATGCCCGTCCTCATGAAGACTTCCGCATCGCCCAAATCCCTGGGGCCCTCTCGCTGCATCCCGAGAATGCGGAAACCCAGATGAAGCAGCATTTCGATCTCTTCATCGATCAGCGTAAGGTGTTCGTGATCTATGGCCCAGAGAAAGACGCCCAAGCCATAGCGACCCGTTTGGCTCATGTCGGTCTGCATAAATTGCATGTTCTGGAAGGCGGATGGCCCGCCTGGCAGGCGCAACATCCTTGAAATTCCTGCGGCAAGCCCAAGAGTTCTCGCTTAAATTCCTTTTCACCATCTATCGTACCCCTTAGAAAGCCCCTATCCAGACTATAATGATGACAAAGAAAGCAATGCTAGCAACGGCCGCCTTCCTGAGCCTCTCCACCACCCCCATGCTTGGCCAAGAGGTCACGATTTCCGATTCGGCAGTCAAGACAGCCATCCTGGAGAATCTGGGCAAAGCTGCAGGTGCCACCATCACCGCAGATGATCTCGCCAAAGTCAAAATCCTGCAAATCAACAGCCTTTCCCTTTCTAAAATCGCCCTTCCCGACGGCTTGGTGAATCTGGAAGAATTGGATATCAGTGGCAATATCCTTTCGCCGTCGCTCTTCAATCCAATTCGGATCCCCGATGATCTCGCCAGCTTGAAGATCCTCAATGTCGGCAACAACAGGCTCTCCAACCTCAACAATTTCTCTCACCTCACCACGGTGGAAGTCTTGAAGGCGAACGGCAACGGATTTGGGAAAATCACCATCCCTGACACCTTCACAAATCTAAAAGAATTGGATCTTCGATTCAATGAACTCACAACCTTCGTCCTCCAAGAAGGCTTCGTGAATCTAGAAGTGCTCAATCTCGCCAACAATGAACTCAACGGCTCGATCTTTGCTGGCCCTGTCACTTTCCCTAGCGACCTAGGGAACCTCCGCGTTCTCGATCTAACATTCAATGACCTGGGTAGCCTCAACGTTCCAGCTGGCTTGCGTAGCTTGGAACTGCTCTACCTTGAAGGGAATGAGCTGGGCAGCATCAACTTCGGCGGCCCCTTGCCTCAGGTGAAAGAGATCATCGCCTTCAACAACAAGATTAGAAAGCTCACACTTCCTGAAGGCATGGCCAATCTTGAGACTCTGGATCTGTTCGGCAATCAGATGACAGAACTCACCATTCAAGACGGCCTCACATTAGAGCCATTCATTGACCTCGCCGGCAATCCCATCGAGAAGATCAACGTCCCAGAAGGGACTCACCAAGATCTTATCACCTACTTCATCCGCTTCGTTGATTTGGAAGACATCGTCTTCTTCCCCAAAGCCCTACCGAATCTCGTCGATACCAAGATTCTACCCACAGGCGAATTCGAGATGGTCGTATCAGGTCCTATCGGCACTTACAAAGTCTTCGAGTCTCTCGACCTCATCACCTGGGAAGAAGTCGGAGAAGTCGTGAATGAGCTAGGTGAAGTTCCCTTCACCCGCCCCATCGCCGCAAGCCCATTCGGAGCCTACCGCATCGAAGCTGTTCCTGAAGTGGTGGTCGAGGAGTAGGCAAGATGGAGACCTGTAAAATACCTCTTACCATTGATAGGCAAATTCATAAGCTATCCGCTAGTCGCAGTGGTGGCAACAGCGTTCATTGGACTTCGTCGGCATAAAATAGATCGCGAAGAATCTCCTGAAAAGGTCTCGCAGTTTTCAGTTCTACCTTCCACAGAAGTTCGTTCAGCCACTCCTCGTGCCCAAGCTGCGCCTGCGCGAACTCCTGGATTCGTCGAAGTCGACAAGCGTCACTTAGGGAATTATTTCATAAAGCGCGGGGCTGAGAATCTAGCCTGTCCTATTCACGTAGGGTAGTGTGAGTAGCATTGGGTGCCGATCAGATAGTAGTGCTCGTGATAGGGGGCATGCCGAGGCCCGCAAAGCCGTTCCGGAGGCCGCGAAGCGTTCTGCAGAGCTTATGATCGAGCCATCAGGGCACACCGAGGGACACCCACCTCCACTTTAAACGGCTGGAAGGCTCAGCCTGGGCCGGTTCTCACTGCAAAGCGGGCTAAACGCAGCGTTCCCAGATCACTCGGTGCGATGCCTCCAGTGCCATTGCCAAATGGAGCCGCACTTTCGTCTTCATTACTTTGAGCCGTCCGGCGATCTTGAATAGTCTCAGCCGGATCTCCGCGAAGGGGTATCGCTCCCACTGCGTTCCTTTCAACACGGTGCTCCGAAAGCGATGCAGGATCGCGTAGGTCACCGCGTGCAGAAGCAGCCGGAACTGGTTGGCCGTCGCTTTCTGACAGGGGCTTGTATCGCTGCCCAACCCATGCTTGCATTCCTT